>JANJUM010000021.1 GCA_024710585.1 Desulforhopalus sp. | reverse complement strand
CACAGATAAGAGCCAGTTGAATGTTACCTTCCATTGTGTTCTCCTTAAATGTAATACGTTATGGGTTTTGGCCTTCTTCTTTCTTCAAAAATCAATCGGTATCGATACGAGTAGCTCAGCAAATCAATGCGCGTGCTCCTTGGCCTGAGAAAAATAGACCACCGTCAAGAGGACGAAAACCATGGCTTGAACCAAGGACACGAGAACACCAAGAATCATGATCGGCAGAGGCGCGAAGAAGCCGCCGGCGAGCATGAAAAGAATCGCCAGCAGGGTTTCCTTGGCCATGATGTTCCCGAAAAGACGGATGGAAAGAGAGAGCAGACGAGCCAGGTTACTAATCAACTCGATGGGCAGCAGCAACGGTACCAGCCACCATACCGGCCCCATGAAGTGCTTGTAGTAATGCAGTCCATGTTCCTTGAAGCCGATGATGTGATGGGATACCCAGACGATCAGGGTCAGTGCCAGGGTGGTGTTGATGCTCGCCGTGGGGGACATGAAACCGGGGATCAGCCCGATGAGGTTGGCAACGGCGATGTACAGGGCGAAGGTGGCGATCATGGGGAAAAACTTGTCGGCCATGTCACGGCCCATGTTGTCGGCAAAGAAGCCGTCCATACCACCGATGACCAGTTCCCAGAAGTTCTGCCCCTTGCCGGGAATCATTTCCAGATTGCCGAGGGTGAGCTTGGCGACGAGGAAGAGGAAGGCCATCACCAACCAGGTATAGGTCATGTACGGGGCGCACAGCTGCTCGATGAAGGTGTGCCCGACGGGGCCGTGCGGAATCGGCAGACCCAATTTTTCCAGGATAAGCGAAATAAACAGTATCGGATGTTCCATATCTCCTTTTACCTCCTCCCTCTGAAGAGATAGTGCCGGGCAACATCCAAGGAGATGACGATGACAGCCAGCACTACCGTTGACAAACCTAAAACCAAGCCCAAGACGTCGACCATGCGGCTCTTGACGAGCAGCAGCAGCACAACGCCAGTAAGTACCAGACGAACCCAGAATTTGACCAGATATCCTTTCTGACCCTGACGGGCCTGCGCCTGCCGATCCTCGAGATTGGGCTGCGCGGTCACATTATGAAAAATCCTGATCACTTCGCGATGGGACAGCCAGAAGCTCCCCACCGATATAATCCCTCCCAGCAGTACAGCCATGGCAAACGATAAGGAGCCGAAAGCCAGCGCCCCTCCGGTGATCACCAGGAGGCAGAGCCAGCATATACCCTGCATCTTCCGCAGCGTCAACACATCATCAGCCACAGAAAGCCCCTATTCCTTGTGCTCCGGCCGCTCGTCTTTGTCCTTGCTGCGCCAGAGCACTTCAAGAAGACTCTTGTAGCCGGCGGCAATGCCGAAAGCCAGCCCGACAAAGGTGCACCATGGCGAAGTCCTGCCATCGAATACTTTCTGGTCGAGATAGATCCCCGCCCCGAGCCCGATCATGATCGCCGCGACAAAGGTAAACCCGATGTGGCCGTAGTTGGCCAGCAGCTTGACAAATTCTTTTTTAACATCGGACATATTGTCGATCCGGGCGCAACCTTCGATAAAGCCTATGATATAACCGAGTTTGGTATCATGCCCATGGGTCAAAGTCAACAGCAATTTCACTTGCCGAGCAATTTCTTGAATGATGATTCAGTCAATTGCAGAGTCCTTTCGAGATCTTCCTCACTATGGGCGAGAGAGACGAAGGCAGCCTCGAACTGGGAAGGCGCCAGGTACACGCCATCCTCGAGCATCTGTCGATAGTGCAGGGCATACCGGGCCGCATCGGCCTGCATCGCCGTCTCGTAGTCGGTCACCGCCATGGCGGTGAAGAAGCCAGTCATCATGCTTCCCACCCGATTGAGCGTGACCGGAACCCCGGTTTTCCTGGCGACCTCGGACAGACCCGCCGCGAATTGCGCCGCCTTGTCATTGAGGCGCTCGTAGACCCCCGGTTGCTGCAACAGCTTCAAGGTGGCGATACCGGCAGCCATGGCCAGGGGGTTCCCGGAGAGGGTTCCCGCCTGATACACAGGGCCGTCCGGTGCGACGCAGTCCATGATTTCCCTCTTGCCGCCATAGGCCCCGACCGGCAGACCGCCACCGATGATTTTGCCCAGGCAGGTGAGGTCTGGATTCACGCCGAACATCTCCTGCGCTCCGCCATAGGAGAGGCGGAAGCCGGTGATGACCTCGTCGAAAACGAGGACGATGGACAGTTCCCGCGTCAACTGGCGCAATTTGTGCAAGAAGCCCGGTTCTGGCGGCACTACTCCCATGTTGCCAGCCACCGGCTCGACGATGACGCAGGCAAGGTCGTGGCTGTGACGGCGAAGGGTCTCCTCCAGGGTGCCGATGTCATTGTATGGAATGGAGATGGTGTTCTTGACGATATCCTCGGGAACCCCCGGGCTGCCGGGGATGCCGAGAGTGAGAACGCCGGATCCGGCCTTGACGAGGAAGGAGTCGGCATGGCCATGGTAGCAGCCGTCGAACTTGACGATACCCTTTTTGCCGGTGTAGCCCCTGGCAAGGCGAACGGCGCTCATGGTCGCTTCCGTGCCGGAGTTGACGAATCGCACCTTCTCCACAGAGGGCAGCGCCTCAACCACCATGGCCGCCAGGTCGATCTCCGCCGGTGTCGGTGCACCGTAGCTGGTGCCCAGTCCAGCCGCCGCGGTCACCGCCTCGACCACCTGAGGATGGGCATGGCCGAGAATCATCGGCCCCCACGACCCGACGAAATCGACATAGACGTTGTCATCGGCATCGTAGAGGCGGGATCCGCTGGCCCGGGTGATGAACAGGGGGTCGCACCCCACCGAACGGCAGGCGCGAACCGGGCTGTTGACCCCGCCTGGAATGAAATTCTTTGCAGCGGCAAACAACTCCGCAGACCGTGATCGTTTCATAGTGCACTCCTTATTCCGTAAAATGAGCGAGACCGCACAGGCAGAAGTCTCGTGATATGTGTCGACAGGCTCGCGCCAGGATGGCGCGCCCCGCGAACTGATCCATGCGTACCAGTGCGGCATGATGCGGATCACCGCGGAGAGCCAGGACTATAGCATGGCCAGCGATTTGGTGTCAAACACCCTCCCCTTGATTTTGCCGGCATGGTGCGCATCATATAGGCGCGCTGCAGTCCCCCCGACGGGCAGACCGTCGGCTTTTTCTACTTGTCAGCCCATGCCGCGGCAGGGTAAGCTGCACAGGCTCTTTCCTTTTCCCGCGCAGATGGTGCGTCTGCCTGTAAAATCCATCAAATCCCCATATAAAGGAGATCATTCATGGCCAGCGACAAAGTTCTGCAACTCAACGATGCCGATTTCGATGCCGTCATCAAGGGCGCACAACCGACCCTGGTGGATTTCTGGGCGCCGTGGTGCGGCCCCTGCAAGGCGATCGGGCCGGTCATCGAGGATCTCGCCGCCGAATACGAGGGGAAGGTGACCATCGCCAAAATGAACGTCGACGACAATCCGGCAACCCCTGGAAAGTTCGGCATCCGCGCCATCCCCACCCTCATCCTCTTTAAAAATGGTCAGGTCGTCGACCAGATAACCGGCTCGGTCGGCAAATCGCAGTTGGTGGCCCTCATCAACAAGGCCCTCTAGCCCTCAGCCAAGGATCGACCGAGCCGCCGACCCAAGGTCGGCTGCTAGGCGATTCCCCCGTGAGTCACCCTCTTTTTTTAACTCCACCATGAAAAGCCATTACCAACTTGTCATCCTCGGCGGAGGCCCAGCCGGTCTGTCCGCCGGACTTTACGCCGCGCGCGCCAGACTCGACCATGTGTTGCTGGAGAAAGGCGCCACCGGGGGCCAGGTGCTCCTCACCGACTGGGTCGACAACTATCCAGGGTTCCCCGAGGGGCTGACCGGCTTCGACCTGGTGGAGCGCATGGCCCAGCACGCCAAGCGGTTCGACCTCAACGTCGAGTTGGCCTGTGTCACCAGGGTCGACCTCGACGACGAGCGCAAAAAGGTGCTCCACCTCGAAGACGGATCGATGGTCACCTGTGACGCCCTGATCATCTGCACCGGAGCACGGGCCAACACCATCAACGTCCCCGGGGAGCAGGAACTGCGCGGCAAAGGGGTGTCCTACTGCGGCACCTGCGACGCCCCCTTCTACCGCAATATGCATGTGGCGGTCATCGGCGGCGGCAACACCGCCATCCAGGAAGCCGAGTATCTCACCAAATTCGCCAGCAAGGTGACGGTCATTCACCGTCGCGACAGTCTCCGCGCCACCAAGATTATCCAGGAGATGGCCTTCGCGAACGACAAGATCGAGTTCCTGTGGAACAAGCGGGTCACCGCCATCGAGGGCAGCAACGCAGTCGAGAGGCTGCAGCTTGTCGACAACGACGGCTCCACCTCTTCCCTCGAAGTAGAGGGGGTTTTCGTGCTCATCGGCGTCACTCCCAACAACGCCGGCCTGCCGCTGGAGCAGCTCAACGCCGACAAATGGGGATTCATCCCGACCGACATCGAATCACGGACCTGTGTTCCCGGGGTCATGGCCGCAGGTGATATCTGCAGCAAGGACGTGCGCCAAATCATCAATGCCGCCGGCGAAGGGGCTGTTGCCGTTCTTGCCGCGGAAAAATATCTGCAGGGGCTGCATTGAGCCACCTGCGATCACGACGGCAAAACACCATGGGCAGGCTGAAAACGATTCGTACCGCGGCGCTGGCCGCCGTGCTGGGCACGGCGCTCTTTCTTGGCGGGTGTGGCGACCTGAAGAAGACTTTCAACTTCACGTCGATCGACGAGCAGGGCAACGAGGAAAAACTCGACCTCAACTTCCCTGCCAAGAACCTCCTCGCCAAAGGCATGGAGGATTACAGCGTCGGCAAATACTTCACCGCCATCGAGTATTTCCAGGAGATCCTCAACCGCTACCCCTTCAGTGCGGAGGCTCCCCTGGCGGAGCTCAAGGCGGCCGACTGCAGCTATCACCTGGAGAGATATCAGGAGGCACTGGTGCTCTACGAAGAGTTCACCAACCGCCATCCCACCAACGAGAGCATCCCCTATGTGCTCTACCAGCGCGGGATGAGCAACTTCAAGCAACTGGACAGAGTAGATCGCGACACGAGCAGCGCCACCAAGGCCATCGAGATGTTCCGGCAGCTGGTCAAGGCCTACCCGCAGTCCCCTTACGCCGCCGAAGCCAAGGCACGCATCGCCGCCGCCAACCAGTATCTTGCCGACCACGAATACTTCGTGGCCGAGTTCTATGTTCGCACCGAAAAATACGATCAGGCCAAGGTCAGGCTCAAATATCTGCTGGCCAAGTATTCCGACCAGCCCGTAGCCGAGAAGGCCAGGACCCTGCTTGCCGATCTCGAGGCGGGCAATCCCCCCAGATCGGCCATCACTTCGTGGATACCGAGGCTCAATGACAGCGTCTGGCCGTTCACCGGGCAGGGGGCTGCGGAAATATCGAGCAGTGACTGAACCCCGCATAACGCCCCGCCGCATCGCCTTTTTTCGGGGGAGATGCGGCGGGGCCACGGAATCAGCGCAACAGCTCTTCGGAGAGGATCGAGTCGTCGTGGAGGGAGACGGCCATTGCCCGCACCGGGCAGATAGGCACGCAAAGACTGCAGCCGGTGCACTTCTCGGCGTCGAAAACCACCGCCATGCTCGGCCGCTCGATGAACAACGCCCCTGAAGAGCACACCCCGGTACAGGCCCCGCACTGGAAACAATTTTCGTCATCGCGACGGATGCGGGTCGCCAGGCGTTCGATCTTCACCCCCATGGCTTTGAGATAGTCGAGGCCAGCGATAACGTTGGCCTTGCTGCTGCCCTTGAGCTCGATGATCATGATTCCTTCGCGCTGCAGAAGGATATCGGCTTTGAGGATATTGAACTCGATGTCGTATTCCTTGACCAACCGGTAGATGAAAGGCTGGTCGCTGGTATCTTTGGGGAATCTCAATACATAGATCTGAGTATACATCCTGTCCTCGCTTCTCTGGCCGTCTCTGCGCCGACCCCGCGTTATTCTTCCGGTGCCGCAGGGGGCGGCCGGCCGATGACAACCGAATGTACTGAGTAGGCAAGGTTCTGGCAAGCAACTTTTTGTGACCGCCACGGCTCCCGCGCAACCACGCCCGAGGGCAGGCCGCCCCTAAAGCGGGCGGCTTCTGCTTCTGGCGTTTTCCTCTCTTTTGATCACATGCACAGCACGCGATGACCCCAAGTTCCCTCCAGGCCCTTCTCGAGAAGGTAAGAAACGGCTCCTTGTCCATCGACGGCGCCATGGAAAAGCTCGCCTCCTTTCCGGAGGAGATGCTGCCCGAGGGCTGCCTCGACCACCAGCGCACCCTGCGCACCGGCATCCCCGAAGTCATCTATGGAGCCGCCAAGAGCGCGGAGCAGATCGTCGCCATTGCCACGGCGATGCTCGCCCGCGGTGGCCCCGTGCTTGCGACACGTATCTCTCCCGACAAGGCAGCAACGGTGCGCAGCCACCTTCCCGAACTTGCCTACCACCGGGAGGCGCGGATGCTCGTCGCCCGTCCCCGAAGGGTGGAAACCAGAAACTACCGCGGGCCGACCCTGGTGGTGTCCGCTGGAACCTCGGACCTGCCGGTGGCCGAAGAAGCCAAGGTCACCCTCGAAGCACTCGGGCATCCCTGCGAGAACCTATACGATAGCGGGGTGGCCGGTCTGCACCGCTTGCTGCGCCGCCATGGCCAGTTACGGCAGGCAGCGGTGATCATCGTCGTCGCCGGGATGGAGGGCGCCCTGCCCAGCGTTGTCTCCGGGCTTGTCTCCTGCCCGGTCATCGGCGTTCCCACCTCGGTCGGATACGGGACCGCCCTGGGGGGTATCGCCGCATTGCTCGGTATGCTCAACAGCTGCGCCCCCGGCCTGGCGGTAGTCAATATCGATAACGGCTTCGGGGCCGCCTGCATGGCTGAGGCGATCAACCGCATCAAGCCACTTCCCGGGTACGGCCAGTGACGGACAGAGCCGCCCGCCGTCGCACCAAAGCCAGAGATTCCGGCCGGGCGAGCGGCGCATTGCCCTCCGGCAACGTCGGCAAATCTTGCAGGATTCATGCATTGCGGTATAATCGCAGGGTTCGACGGTCCGGGTCTCAGGTTTTTCTTCCCCCTTCCAGGAAAATTCCATGACAACATCTTTGAAACTCAAGCTCTCTTTTCTTGTCCTGGTGGTGCTGCTCGCCATCAGCACAGTCCTCCCCTCCTTCTACCCGGGAATGCCTCAGTGGTGGAAGACCTATCTCGCCCCCGGCGGATTGCGCCTCGGCCTCGACCTCCAGGGCGGCATGCATCTCGTGCTCAAGGTCAACCTCAAGAAAGCCGAAGAAAACACCCTGCAGTTCGCCGCCAACGACCTCAAGGACGCTCTCAGCGAACAGTCCATCTCAGCAGTGCGCACCTCATCGTCCACCGCCGACACGGTGGTCTTCACCCTGCCCAATACAGGCGCCGTCGACAAGGTCAAGAAGCTCATCGCCGACGAGTTCGCCGACATCGATGTACGTGTCGAGAGCAAGGAAGGCAGTTTTCCCCGGGTGTTCCTGACCCTCAAGGACGAAAAGCGCCAGTTCATCAAGAACAACGCCGTCAACCAGTCACTGGAAATCCTCCGCAATCGCATCGACCAGTTTGGCGTGGCTGAACCGGTTATCATCCGTCAGGGTGAGGACGAGATCGTCATCCAGCTCCCCGGCGTCAAAGATCCCGATCGGGCGATGAAACTGCTCGGGGATACCGCCCAGCTGGAGTTCAAGCTGGTCGCCGACTCGGCTGGCCTCGATCTTGAGCAGATGGTACGTCAGGCCAAGGCAAGCAAGGAGTGGCAGGAGGGCGAGAGCCTGCAGAAGCTGAACCGCCTCCTCCAGAACCGACTGCCCGACAACACTACCCTCTATTTCGAGAAGGAGATCGACAAGAAGACCAAGCAGGAGATTCAGGTACCCCTGCTCCTCGAGAACAAGACGCTGATGACCGGCGACATGGTCAAGGATGCCCAGGTACGCATCGGCGGCAGCTTCAACGAGCCTTACGTCAGCCTCGACCTGACCAGCGGCGGCGGCCGCGTCTTCGCCCATCTCACCGAGGCCAACGTCGGACGCCGCCTGGCAATCGTCCTCGACGACGTGGTCCGTTCGGCGCCGGTCATCCGCGACCGTATCCTCGGCGGCTCCGCCCAGATCACCGGCAGTTTCAGCCACGAAGAGGCCGCCGACCTGGCCATCGTCCTCCGCGTCGGCGCCCTGCCCGCCCCGGTGGACATCATCCAGAACATGAGCGTCGGTGCGAGCCTCGGCCAGGATTCCATCTCCCAGGGACTGACCGCCGGCATGTGGGGAGCGGTCCTCGTGCTGGCCTTCATGATCTTCTATTACCGGCTCTCGGGGGTGATCGCCAACACCGCCATGATCTTCAACATCCTCCTTCTCTTCTCGGGACTGGCGGTGCTCAGCGCGACCCTGACCCTGCCCGGCATCGCCGGCATCATCCTCTCTATCGGTATGGCGGTCGACGCCAACGTCCTCATTTACGAGAGGATGCGTGAGGAGTTCGGCCTCGGCAAGTCAGTGCGCTCGAGCGTCGAAGCCGGCTATGACAAAGCCTTCTCCTCGATTATCGACTCCCAGGTGACCCCCCTCATCACCGCCCTGGCCCTCTTCCTCTTTGGCACCGGACCGATCAAAGGATTCGCCGTCACCCTCACCCTGGGCATCCTCTTCAACCTCTTCACCGTGCTTTTCTACTCCCGCTTCGTCTTCGACAGCATCGGCATCCTCCATCCACTCAAGCAGATCACCTTCATGAAGATGTTCGAGCGCACCTCCTTCGACTTCATGAGTGCAAAGAAGATTGCCTTCGCCTTTTCCGGAACGCTGGTTCTCATTGGCCTGGTCGCCATGGTGCAGATCGGCCGCGGCAAGGCCAACATGGGCGTTGATTTCTCCGGCGGCTCACTTTTGCAGTACAAAGCCGGCGAGGATTTCACCATGGCTGAGGTGCGTGCCGCCCTGGCCGATGGCGGTCTGGCGGAAGTCGACATTCAGAAGGTCGAAAACGAGCAGCGGCTGATCATCAAGGCCAAAAAGTCCGAGGAAGTGGTTTCCAACCTCGCCGACAAGGTCGACGCCGCCCTGACCCAAGCCCTTCCCGGCAAGCGCTTCGCGCTGGAAAGCGAATCGGAGATCGGCTCCTCGGTGAGCTCGACGCTGCGCAACCAGGCGATCGTCGCCATCCTCATCTCGTTTGCCGGGGTGGTGCTCTATCTCGCTTTCCGCTTCGATATCCGCTTCGGTGTCGCCGCCGCCGTCTCCACTTTCCACGACATCATCGTACTGGTGGGCATCTGCTGGTTGCTCGACATGGAGTTCACCTTGCTCATCGTCACAGCCCTGCTCACCCTGGCCGGATACTCCCTCAACGACACAGTGGTCGTCTTCGACCGTATCCGCGAAAATATCGCCAAGGCCGAGAAAGGTGGGCTGCAGGGGACGATCAACGTGAGTGTCAACGAGACTCTCAGCCGCACCGTGATCACCGGCATGACCACGCTGTTCACCCTGCTCGCCCTGATGTTCTTCGGCGGCGCAGTGCTCTACGATTTCGCCTTGGTGCTCACCCTCGGCATTCTCTTCGGCACCTATTCCTCCATCTTCGTCGCCAGTCCGCTGTTGACGGTGTGGAAGGCCGAGAAGGCCGAAGCAGCCTACAGCCATGGCTGAGAACAGCACATCGCCCAACATCGCGGCAATAGCCGGCGACGATCCGTTCTCCTTTGCCTGCCACCCGCAGCTGGGCTGCTTCACCCAGTGCTGCCGCATGCTCGAGCTGGCGCTGACCCCCTACGATCTGCTCCGCCTGCGCCACGCCACCGGGCTGAGCTCGTCGCAGCTGCTGCATCGCTACGTTATCGTTGAACAGGACCAGGGCGAACCTTTTCCCCGCCTCTACCTGACCATGGTCGATGACGGGTACGGCAGCTGCCCCTTTGTCTCCTCTTCAGGATGCGCAGTCTACACACACCGGCCCGGAGCCTGCCGCACCTATCCCCTTGGCCGCGGAACGAGCCTCGGCGCGGGCAAATGCCTCGCCGAGCGTTTCGTGCTCATCAGGGAAGAATTCTGCCAGGGGTTCTCCCAGCAAGCAAAACACACCCCGCGGAGCTACCTTGATGACCAGGAGACGCGTCTCTACAACCGCTCAAACGACAGGGTGGCCACCATCCTGCAACACGAGGCCATCCGCAACGGTCTCATCCCGACGCAGTCGGCAAGAGACCTCTTTCTCCTTCTGCTTTATGATCTCGACACCTTCCGCGAAAGGCTGAGGGAGGGCTTCCTGGCCGAGAGCGGCTGCCCTGCCGACGACCAACATCCCGAGACCTTGAGTGACGAAGAACTGCTTGATTATGCCACCGAACTTCTGCCGAGCCTTATCTTTCCGCTGACGAAACCGACCATGGCGTTTCGCAGAGGATGAACGATTCTTCACGATGCTGTCCGCCCAGCCCGCGGCTGCCACCGCCACTGTGACTCCACCGTGGAAAACCTCAAGCAAAGGTATATGATCCGTGCTGAAACTGATCGTCTTTGACTGCGACGGCGTTATGTTCGACTCCCGCCGGGCAAACGTCATGTATTACAACCATTTGCTCGCGCACTTCTCCCTGCCGCCGATGAATCACGAGGAAGAGGAATACGTCCACATGCACAGCGTCCACGACTCGCTGGCCTTCATCTTCCGTCACTATCGCGAACCACGGCTCGACGAGGTGCACTCCTTTCGCCTGCAGGGGGATTACTCTGCCTTTCTCCCCTACATGGAGATGGAACCCGACCTGCATCCGTTCCTGCTGCAGGTTCATGGCCGGTACGATTTGGCCATTTCCACCAACCGCACCAACACCATGATCCCGTTGCTGCAGCGCTTCGCGTTGGAGAAATTTTTTGGCAAAGTGATGACCGCCGACAAGGTGGCCAGGCCAAAACCAGCCCCCGACGCCCTGCTGGAAATCCTACACCATTTTCGTTGCCAGCCGCAGGAAGCCATCTTCATCGGCGACTCTATCCTCGACGAACAACATGCCGCCGGGGCCGGAGTGCCGTTGATCGCCTTCAAAAACCACCGCCTCAACGCCGCCTTCCATGTGCGGAGCTTCCTCGAGATCCTCGCCCTGCCACCCCTCGCCAGCGCTGCACAGGGCCAAACGCCACCGCAGTTTTAAACCCCGCGGGACTGTTCCTCATCCACCCGCTTCACCCCCTCCATGAGCAGGGCCATGAAGTCGCCGATCTCAGCCGCCCGCATCTCCTGAGGGGAGAGGCCGGTGGTGAAGCGGTATAGGCCCCGTCGTTCAGCGAGTATCTTGAAAATCGCCTCCTCGTTGCGCAGCGCGCCGAATTCGGCGTTGATAATGCACCCCTGACGGAAGGAAACCTTGCCGCTCCTCCCGGAAAAATCCAGCGTCAGCACTCCTGTTTTCTGGTGCATATGGAAGATCTGGAAGAGTTCCGCCGGGGCGATCTCATCGATACGGCCACTCATGCACGAAGCGAAAGCCTGGGCCTTGGCCTCGTTGGTCTGGCGCAGACGCAAAGCCAGGAGCTGGGCCATGAACGTCTGCACCGCCGGGTTATGGCCGAGCAACTTCCCGAAAACGTCTCCGGGGACGGCCAACACCCTGGCACGCTCGGTGACGACAACGGTGGAAACCGCGAGATCGGCGCCAAGATAGCTCATCTCCCCGCAGATCTCCCCCGGCCGCAGGGTGGCGAGATGAACGCCGACATCCTCCACACGAAGCTGCCCGGAAACGAGAATATAGAGGTTGAGATTTCTCTCCCCCTTGCGGATGAGCGCCGCCCCGCTGTCAACGGCGATCTCCCGCGTCTCGCCAAGCAGAGCCTCGCATTCCGTCGCCGAGAGGAGACGGAGCAGAGGAATGTCCTTCAGCATCGGGTCTATCTGCGACCCCGCCCTGGAAGCGAGGCTTGCCGCCGCCCCCTCCCCCGCCCCAGCTGTGCCACGTTCTTCGGCTGGCAGCAGGGCGAACTTGATCAGGCCGCGACAACCGCTGCAATTATAGACTTCATGGCTGTACTCTTCGAGACTCTGAGGATGTTTCTGCAAAAAACGGAACAGCAGCTGGGTCATGTCTCGTACGAGGATGAGACAGACCTCTTTACCCTCCGGGCAGGCGAGGGTCTTCTCGGAGAGCAGGAGACGCTCCCCCTGGCGGTACAGCGGGCAGTTCTTTTCCGCGACGATATGAAAGACAGCGTGCAGCGTGTTCATTCTCAACAGACAGAAAGCGAAAGAAGGGTTGCCGGGCGGGAGGCCGACTGCCACCGGCCGCGAAGGTCACATCATGACAAATGCAATACTCCTCGAAAAATCCATTGTCATGAACAGATGAGCTGATATACTCAGAAAAATCATCCCCTCCGTCAACCCTCGAGGAAGCGATAGGCTATGTCGGTCTCCCCTGATCAGCTCGGTGAAATCCATCGCAAGATTGTCAGCACATTCCACAACCACCCCGCCATTTCCATCAGCCCCAGCAAGGGAGACCCGCCGGAGCAGTACGAAATAACCTACACCATCGCGGGGTACTGCAGAACTGGACGAGGTGAGCCGAAACTGGCCGATGAGCACCGGGTCGAACTGACCATACCCTTCGGTTTCCCACATTTCCCCCCCAGTTGCAAGCCGAAAACGGATATCTTCCATCCCGACTTCGACCCTGCTGCGGTCTGCCTCGGGGATTTCTGGCAGCCTGGGAGCGAGATCGCCGAGCTCGTCATCCATCTCGGCCGACTGATCAACGGCGAGATCTATTCCTCCGACAATGCGTTCAACGAGGAAGCGGCCAAGTGGTATGGAGAGCATCGCCACCTCTTTCCCCTGGCAAGCATTTCCTGGCAGCCCGTCTCGCCGGCTGAAAGTTCCGCGGATAAAGGCTTGTCGCAAATCGACACCATTGAAGACGATGATCTCGCCAGCGATTTCGACCTGCTTTCGCTGGACGGCATGCCAGTCGGCAAGCCCCCCGCCAGCAGTGGCGGCGGCCCTAAAGTCGAGGTTCCGGCATCGGAAGACCTCTCCTATCTGCAGCTTCTTCACGGGCGCAAGAAATATTTCAAGCTGCGTCAGCATTTCGCCGATCACCCGCCACGCTCCAGCGAGGCGCAGGAGCTCTTCACGCGCTGCAGCGCCGAGATAGATCGAGCCGAAGAACTGTATCGATCTGCCAGGACAGTCGAAGGTGCCGGCAATCTCAAAAATGCCTCCCACCTCTATGCCGAGGTTGGCGCCATCGCCAGCGACTACCCCGGCCTTGACAACGACCAGCGGCGCACCGAAGAATCTCTGGCGCTGCTGAAGAAGGACAGCGCCGAATCCCCGCAGCGGTCTACCCTCCCCGAACTGGCCGAAATCGAAACCGGCGAGGAGCCACCGTCCCTCCCATTGAAGGGCAACAGGAAAAACGGCAACAAACGCGACGTTGCCGGAAAGACTCCCGCCCCCGTGGCCAAAGTACCCTCTCGGCGTTTCGGGACCAAGGCCCTCGTCCTCACTCTCGGCGGACTCGCTGCCGTTGCCGCTGGCAGCTACCTGGCGGTAGACTTCTATGACGCCAGAACCCTGAAGACCGCCGGGGAGGAGTTGGCGCGCTGTCGCAGCGAGATTGACGCACAGCGCTTCGAGGAGGCCAAGGGACTTTGCGAGAGCGCCCTGCGCAAGTCCAAGCCGATGCTCTTTCTTAACAACGGCAAGGGTGAGGAGCTGATCAAGAGCATCAACGACGTGTTGGGCTCGGAAACCCTTAGTCAGGGGCTGGCCGGCAACATCCTCGTCGATGGGAAATACCTGCCGCGAAAAGAGGCCGAAGCGCTCATCGCCTTCAACAAGCTGCGCCAGGAAGCCGAGACGATGTTCGATGAGCAGAAATGGGGCGAAGCCGAGGAACGCTATCGGCAACTCCTCACCCTGGCGGAAAAAAGCGGCCCCAACACTGCTGGCACCGTCAAGGTGATCAACGACAGGCTCGCCTTTCTGCGGTTCGCCAAAGTGTTCGCCTCGGCCAATCTCCTCATCGGCGAAAGTCGCTGGCAGGAGGCCACTGCCGAGCTGCAGAAAGCCAAGGCCCTGCTCGAAGCCCTGCCCGAGGAGGAACGGCAAAAGCACCAACTGGAGCTCAATGCAGCCATGGCCAAATGCAATTTCGAGGAATTCAGGCGACTTGGGGACGAGTTCTTCTCCAAGGCCGACTGGCGGAGTGCCATCAATACCTATAAATCCGTCCTGCCGACCGCCGAAGAAAACAGCCTCGCCTCCCGCGAAACCCTGGCCGAGTTGAAAGAAAACATCGCCCGCGCCGAACTCTACGCTGCCATCGACATGGGCAACAAAGCCTTTGCCTCCGGCAACTGGGAAGCGGCCATCGCCGAATACAACAAAGCCGGCACCATTCTCAGCTCACATCTCGAAACCCTCAAGCAGGTGGATGCCCAGTTCACCAGACGGCGCATCGACCGCATCATCCTGCAAACCATGGTCATCAGGGACCGTCAGGCAGCGCAGACCGCCGAAATGGACCAGAAAGATCCGGTCGCCGCCCGCAACATTCACCGCCAGTTGGTGGCTACCTTGAACAATAGCGGCTTTGTCGGTGAGGAAGAGTTTGCCGAAGTCAAGAAATCGAGTCTCGCCTCGATCGAAGCACTGGAGCGAAAAATCTACCTCAACGAAAGAGAGCGCTACCTGCGTGACAACTTCCGCAAGCTCTTCCAGCAGAACTATCCTGCCGCAGTCGCCGAAAACCTCACCAATGTGCAGATCTTTTTCGTCAAGGAAGCCGATGGCAAGCTGATCTTCAAAATGCAGTGTCAGGAAACCGGCCCAGGCCGCCCGCTGACCCTGGTGATGTTCTACGCCTATGACAAGAGCGCCAGCAGTTGGGCCTTCCACTCGGAAGCCCAGTAGAACGGTCTTCTACAGGCGGCCTTTTCAGACGAGGAAGCGAAACTCCCCTTTGCCGAGGAGGTTGTGCAGATGGAGCAGGCCGAGCATGTGTCGGTCGCCATCGACGATAGGCAGGGCGGTGATCTCGTGGCTCTGCATGATGCTCAAGGCATCCGCGGCGAGGTGCGACTCGTCGATGCAGATGGGGTTGGCGGTCATCAGTTCGGCTGCGGTCAGCCTCTCGATAGCCTCGCCACCCACCACCGCGCGGCGAATATCGCCATCGGTAACAATCCCCAGCACTTTTTCCTCGGAGTCGACCACCAGTACGGCGCCCATATTCTTCTCGTTGAGCACCCTGATGGCCTCGGCGGCGGAGGCCTGGGGTGCGATGGCGGGGATATTGCTCCCGGTGAGCATGACCTCGGTGACCCTCACCTTCAGCCGCTGCCCGAGGCTGCCTCCGGGGTGGTTGAAACGAAAGTCCTCCTCCTGAAACTTCTTGCGGTTGAGGAGAACCACCGCCAGGGCGTCACCCATGGCCAAGGTCGCAGTGGTGCTCGCCGTAGGCGCCAGCCCCAGTGGGCATGCCTCGCGCGGCACCTTGATGTCGAGGACGACATCGGCGACATAGGCCAGCGACGAGCGCATCTCCCCGGTCATGGCGATGATGCGGTTGCCACGTCGCCGCAGGGTCTGCAAGAGTCCGTTGAGTTCCGTGGTCTCCCCGGAGTAGGAGATGGCGAGGATGACGTCGCCGGGCATGACCATGCCCAGGTCGCCATGCATGGCCTCCACCGGGTGCAGAAAGAAGGAAGGAGTGCCAGTGCTGTTCATGGTAGCGGCGATCTTCTGACCGACGATCCCCGACTTGCCAATACCGGTGATGACCACCCGCCCCGGACCGCCGAGGATCAGATCCACCGCCTTGAGAAAATCCTCGCCGATCCGGGCACGGATCGCCGCCAAGCCCTCTTCCTCTATACGAAGCACTTCCCTGGCCGCCTCGATGGACATCGTTCACATCCTCTGTTCTGGTAAATTCTGCCTCATTCCATGGCGGAACATGGCCCTCGCGCTACCTGGCGAATTTGCGAGGCCTATGATACCCACGCTCCGGCCCACTTGCAAGGGCTTGTCTGGGCAGAATTTCCCTTCCCCCCGTCGCAAACCTCCTTTGAACCCTGAAAAATGCGAAGAAACCGTCATTTTCTTGTTTCATACAGAGAGAATTGGTGTATAAAGAGAGATTGCACTTTCATCCTCGGGCGCCTTCCCAGGGCTCCCCGTCATCCAACTCCCGCCTTGTTGCATCGCCTCTTGGGCAGGGATTCCTTTACTTCTCTTTCATAACACGGTGAGTCATGTCTGAATATCTTTTCACCTCCGAATCGGTTTCCGAAGGTCATCCCGACAAGGTTGCCGACCAGATCTCCGACGCCATCCTCGATGCCATCCTGCAGCAGGACCCTGTCGCCAGGGTTGGCTGCGAAACCATGGTTACCACCGGCATGGCCATCATCGCCGGGGAAATCACCACTTCCGCCTGGGTCGACATGCCCGATGTTGTTCGGCAGACCATCCGTCGAATCGGCTACAACTCCTCCGACATGGGCTTCGACTGGCAGTCCTGCGCAGTCATCACCTCCATCGACAAACAGAGCCCGGACATCGCCCAGGGTGTCGATGAGGGTAAGGGGCTCGACCTCGAACAGGGGGCCGGCGACCAGGGTCTGATGTTCGGGTATGCCTGCAACGAAACCGAGGTGCTCATGCCCCTGCCCATCACCCTCGCCCATCGCCTTACCAAACGTCAGTCGGAAGTGCGTAAGGCAGGCATTCTCAGCTGGCTGCGTCCTGACGCTAAAAGCCAGGTGACCATTCAGTATGTCGATAATGTTCCAGCCCGTATCGAAGCGGTGGTCCTTTCCACCCAGCACGAGGCTTCGGTGAGCTACGAAAATATTCGCGAGGGCGTCATGGAGGAGATCATCAAGCCGGTGCTGCCGGAGCAGATGATCGACGCCAATACCAAGTTTTTCATAAATCCCACCGGCAGGTTCGTCATCGGTGGGCCGGTAGGCGATTGCGGCGTCACCGGGCGCAAGATCATCGTTGACACCTATGGTGGCAAGGGCTCCCATGGCGGTGGCGCTTTCTCGGGCAAGGATCCGTCAAAGGTTGACCGCTCCAGCTCCTATTATGGCCGATATATCGCCAAGAACCTGGTGGCCGCCGGCATCGCCGACGAAATCGAAGTGCAGATCGCCTACGCCATTGGTATTTCACAACCGGTGTCCATCAACGTCAACAGCTTTGGCACCGGCCGCATCTCCGACAGCGAGATAAAAAAAATCATTTCCGCCCATTTCGATATGCGCCCCAAGGCGATAATCCAGCAACTCGACCTCCTTAGGCCCATATTCTGTGAAACCGCCGCCTATGGCCACTTTGGCCGCGAGTTGCCCAACTTCACCTGGGAAAAAACCGACAGGGCCGCCCTGCTTCGCGACGCGGCCAAGCTCAAATAGCCCTTTCCTTCTCATCCGTCTCCCTCCCGCCGTACCCGACCCGGCACGGCGGTCTACTCCTTACAGCTGTCGCTCTCCGTGGCGACCCCTTCAATTTAGCAACGTTCAACAAGGATATCGCTCCAATGACTAGCTCACCCAACGATTTCAAAGTTGCCGATCTGTCCCTCGCTGCCTGGGGCCGCAAGGAAATCGCCATTGCCGAAACCGAAATGCCCGGTCTGATGGCCCTGCGCCAGGAGTACCGCGACAAACAACCTCTCAAAGGCGCCCGCATCGCCGGCTGCCTGCACATGACCATCCAAACCGCAGTACTCATGGAAACCCTGGTAGAATTGGGTGCGGAACTGCGCTGGTCGAGTTGCAACATCTTCTCGACCCAAGATCATGCCGCGGCTGCGGTCGCTGCGGCAGGCATTCCCACCTTTGCCTGGAAGGGGGAGACAGAGGAGGAGTTCTGGTGGTGTATCGACCAGACCATTTTTGGGCCCGACGGCTGGAGGCCCAACCTCGTTCTCGACGATGGTGGTGACCTCACCCTGGTACTCCACGAAAAGTACCACCAGGAACTCGCCAATATCCGCGGCATCAGCGAAGAAACCACCACTGGGGTGCACCGCCTCAACGAGATGGCCAAGGCCGGCACACTGGCCTGTCCGGCATTCAACGTCAACGACTCGGTCACCAAATCAAAGTTCGACAACCTCTACGGTTGCCGCGAATCGCTCATTGACGGCATCAAGAGAGCCACCGACGTGATGATTGCCGGCAAGAACGCTGTGGTCATTGGTTACGGCGATGTCGGCAAGGGTTGTGCCCAGGCGCTGCGCGGCATGGGGGCGACGGTGTATGTCACCGAGATTGACCCGATCTGCGCCCTGCAGGCG
>JANJUM010000003.1 GCA_024710585.1 Desulforhopalus sp. | reverse complement strand
CGATGAACTTCATCCCCAACGACTCGCCCTTTGCCGGCAAGGAGGGCAAGTTCGTCACCTCGCGCCATATCGGCGACCGCCTGCAGCGCGAGGTCCTCGCCGACGTCGCCCTGCGCGTCGAAGTGCTCACCGACGCGGTGGGCTACAAGGTGTCGGGGCGTGGCGAGCTGCATCTCTCCATCCCCATCGAGAAGATGCGCCGCGAGGGCTACGAGTTCCAGGTGACCCGGCCGCGGGTCATACTGAAAGAAGAAGACGGCCAGGTCTTCGAGCCCTACGAACGCCTCACCATCGACGTCGACGAGCAGTACCAGGGGGCGGTCATTGAAAAACTCGGCAGGCTGCGCGGACAGATGGAGGAGATGGACACCGCCAACGGCATGGTGCGCCTGGTCTTCACCATCCCCACCCGTGGCCTGCTCGGCTACCGCTCGCAGTTCATGACCGACACCAAGGGCATGGGCATGATGGCCTACGTCTTCCACGATTATGGGCCTTACGCCGGGGAGATCGTCAACCGCGTCAACGGCGTCCTCGTCGTCAAGGAGCCTTGCACGGCGGTGGCCTATGCCTTATTCAATCTTCAGGAACGCGGCAGACTGTTCATCGATCCCGGGGCACCGCTCTACCAGGGGCAGATCATCGGTGAGAACAGCCGCGCCGTCGACATGGTGGTCAACCCGGCCAAGGGCAAGAAGCTCACCAATATGCGCGCTTCCGGCTCAGACGAGGCGGTGATTCTCACCCCGCCGGTGAAGATGACCCTGGAGGACTGCATCGCCTATATCAACGACGACGAACTGGTCGAGGTGACTCCGCAGTCCATTCGGCTGCGCAAGCGGCCCGAGGTGAAGACCAAGGGGTAGAAATATGCTGGAAGTGGTGGTGGTGGCCGGTTCGGCCCTGCTGGGGATGGCGGCCATAGCCCTGGTCGCCCGCCGCATGGGGGCCAGCTGCCCGCCGTGAATCATGGCCTACGGATCCATAGGTATGGGTCTGCTTGGCTACTGGCTGTTGCAGCGGCTGCTGGCGTAGTTCACCCGGCCGCCGCTGCCGCCTCTGGCGGCGGGACCGTTCTTTTCCGCCGCTCTCCCGCGCCGGGCCGGCGGGGCCGCGCCGCAAGGCTCGCTGCGGTTACTCAGCCTGTTTTGCCCTGGTCCTTGGCGGCGAAATAGTCGTCGAGGATGCGCTGGTGGTCGAAGACCAGCGGCGGCAGGGCGTGTCGGCCGAAGAGCCGTGCCTCGGCGGCGTCGTCCCCGCCCCGCGGCTGGCCGCTCGCCGTGGCGATGAACACCGTCGAGGCGGTGTGGTGGCGTGGGTCGCGCCCCGGCTCGCTGTAGGTATGGAATTGCCGCAGCCCCTCGACGTCCAGGCCGGTCTCCTCCTTGGCCTCGCGCAGGGCCGCGTTCTCGTAGGACTCGCCGTAATCAACGAAGCCCCCCGGCAGGGCCCAGCCATGGGGCGGGTTGCTGCGCCTGACGAGGACGATCTCCTCCCCAACCTCGATGATGATGTCCACCGTTGGCAGGGGATTTCTGTGCCCCTCCACCGCCGCGCCGCATTTCGGGCAGATCTTCATCATTGTTCCTCCCCTGCGTCGAGCAGTCCCCTGATCTCTTCCCAGCCGCTGACCCGTGGCAGGCCATCGGCCACGGCATTCCACGGCTGCGTGAAGACGAAGGGGACGATCTCCTCGCGGGCCAGCCGCAGGCAGGTCTCGGCGCGATCGTCGATAAAGTAGCGCAGCCCGTAGTGGCGTATATGGCGGAGCTTGTCGTCATGGTCGCCGGTGGCCACCACGCGCAGGCTGCGGCAGGCCTGCGGCGGCAGGTAGCGCTGCAGCCAGTCGACCACCGGCTGCAGCAGGGGCCTGGCGGTGATGATGGTCACCGTGCCGCGCCGGGCGAAGTCGCTGATGCCCTCGATCGCCCCGTCGATGGGCTGCAGGTCGGTGCCCAGGGAGTTGGTGAGGATCTCGGTGAAGATATCGTTGATCAGGCTCGGCGGCAGGTCGAGGCAGTGCTCGAATTCGAAATTGGTGATCTGCTCGGCGGTGAAGCCGCAGTGGCCGTATCTGCCGCAGGCGAGCTCGATGAAGTTGGCGGCGGTGTCAGCGATGACGCCGTCGAAATCGAAGCCGATCTCCTCTATGGCTATGGCTCTGCCGTTCACCGGCGGCTCATCTGGCGCGGCCATAACCCATCTCCACTTCCCTGACCTGCTGGAGGAGCAGCTCGTTTTCCGGCGTGGCGATGCCGTGGGCGCGGCCCCTGGCGACGATGGCCCCGTTGATGGCGTCGATCTCGGTGCGGCGGCGGTGGCGAACGTCCTGGAGCATCGAGGAGACGTTTTCGGCGGTGCGCTGGCAGACGGTGCGCGTCGCTTCCTGCGGGTCGTCGACGAAGGCGATGCCCTCCGCCCGGGCTACTTCCATGGCCTCGGCGACGAGGCGGGCCATGCGTTCGGCAGCACCGGGCAGGGTGAGTAACTCGCCATTCTTGCAGCCGAGGGTGGCGGTGAGGGCGTTGATGCCGACGTTGACGAAGA
The DNA here is from genome assembly GCA_024710585.1 of Desulforhopalus sp. Taxonomy (GTDB): domain Bacteria; phylum Desulfobacterota; class Desulfobulbia; order Desulfobulbales; family Desulfocapsaceae; genus Desulforhopalus_A. The sequence continues at coordinate 4,083 of JANJUM010000003.1, read as the reverse complement.
GCTTGGCCCAGATGCGGCCGAGCACCAGGTCGCTGGTGTACACGGTGAGGCCACCGGCGGCGAAGACCGCGGCGGTGGCGGCGAGCAGCGGCTCCATGGCCCCGTGCGGCGGGCGGATGAAGCCCAGGTGGGTGACGCCGCTGCCGGCATGGCGCACCCGGCCGGGGGCGAGCAGCGTTGCGCCCTCGGTGGTGGTGCCGAAGGCCGCCCCGGCGTGGCCGAGAGCGGCGTAGGGGTCGAGATGGCCGATGCCGTTCTGCAGGAAGAGCACCAGGGTGCGGTCGCTCAGCAGGGGGCGGCAGGAGGCGAGGCTCGCGGCGACGTCGTAGGATTTGACGCAGAGGATGACCACGTCCACCGGGCCTACCCGCTGCGGCTCGGAGGTGGCCGCCACCGGCACGATGCGCTCCTCCTCGCCGTGTACGTAGACGATGCCGCGGCTGGCGAGAAGGGCGGCGCGCTCCCGGTTATGGTCGAGCAGGGTGAGGCTGTCGCCGCTGGCGGCGATGCCCTTATCGAGCACGGCGGCGAGCAGGCAGCCGAGGGCGCCGGGGCCGACGAGAAGGAGGTGCATGATCTGCCTCGTGGATGGGTTAGGGGAGAACCTTGGCTTCGAGGACGATGGCGCTGTATTTGTAACCGGCGCCGAAGTCCTTGTCGGCGGCGACGACCCCCTCCATGACGACGATGTCGCCCTCAGCCGGGTCGGCGTCGCCGGCGAGCACCAGGTCATGGCTGTTGTTCAAGGCGTTGCCGGTGCCGTCCTGGAGGTGCACCCAGTTCTTGCCCATGATGGCCCTGCTCACCTTGACCACCTTGCCGCGCACCCGCACCGTCTTGCCCTGCAGTTCCCCCGCCTTGGCGAAGATCTCGCCGACGGTGCGGCCGGCATCGCCTTCGGCGCGGGGCACGCTGACCTCGACCATCGGCACCACCGCGCCGCCGCTGCCGGGGGACATGGCGTTCTTGTCGGGCACCAGCGGCGCCGCCTGCTGCTCCCCTTGCAGCGCCGCGGCGAAGGAGGCGCTTGTCTTCGCCGCCGCTGTGGCTGGCACGGCTTCCGCCTCCGCCAGGCCGGCGGAAAAGATTATGCTGGCAAAGGTCTTGTCGAGGGTCTTGCTGTGGAAGTCGGTCATGGTCATCCCGGGGTGGTAGCGCACCTCGGCGCCGACGGCGACGCTCGTCTCGGGGATGGCCACCCACTGCTGCAGGCCGCCGCTGGCGACCAGCATATAGGTGTAACCGGCACTGTTCATGGTCTCGAGCACCTTGCCGGCGAGCACCTGCCCCCCGCCAGCTGCGGGCTGGGCAAGGGATGGGGGTGGCGCGGCGAGGAGAATGACGGCGAGGAGCAGGGAAAAGAGCGTTGGCAAAGAGAGGCGCATGGCGTTGTCTCCGCAGGGGCAGAAGGGATGGCGACCGGGAAGGGTGCTCCGTGGTGCCGGATAACCGGCCGCCAAGATTAGTCGTTCTCGACGAGAAAGGCAATGTGTTCGAGCAGGGCCCGCTCCCAGATGGCGTAGCCGGCGGCGGTAAGGTGGACGCCGTCCTCCTGGAAGAGCGGTTTGCTCGAGCCGAGAAAACGTTTGTGCAGGTCGAGATAACAGCAGCCGGTGCGCATGGTCAGCGCCTCGATGTGGTTGTTGAGGCTGGAGACGGCGTTGGCGGGGAGGTGTGGCAGGTCCATGGGCAGGAGGCTGCACACCAGGGTTTCCGCCCCGGGGCAGCTGTTGCTGAGGGTGATGAGGATCTGCTTGAGCTGCTGCAGGTAGAGGTCGTTGTCCTGGAGGAGATCGTTGGTGCCGATCATCACCACGATGATATCCGCCCCCCGCGCCGGCGGGGCGATCGTCGCCAGCGAGTCGAGCAGGTCGGAGGCCTGGGCGCCGGGGACGGCGAGATTCTCGACCCGATAGGATGGCAGGCGTTTCTGCCAGTCGTGTTCGGCCAGCAGGGAGTCGCCGAGAAGGAGGATTCTGGTCATCGTCGTCTCCGCGGTAGAGAGCAGCGACCGAATCGGCGGCCGCGTCGAGGGGCAAGACTCCGTGCTAGAGTAGCACAGGAAGATGGCCCTGCCAAAGACTTTTCATTGTTCACCGACTGCCCGGGGCGGACTGCAGCACCACCGCCGCGAAGGGTGGCAGGAGGAAGGTCGTGCCCGGGGTCTGCCGCGGTGCCTTGGCCAGGGGCTGGAAATCGGCGGGCGAGGGGGCGGCGCTGTCGACGATGCGGTACCAAAGGTGGCCGCTGCGCTCGGGAGGGGGCGCCTGGAAGGGCAGGGAGAGGTTGCGGTCGCCGTTGAGCATGACGAAGAAATCGCTGCCGCCCTTGTCGCCGCCGCCTTTGAGAGAGAAGGCGAGGCCGTGGCACTGCGCCGACCAGTCGCTGCTCCCCGGGGTGAGATACTGCCAGCGGATCTCGGCGCCGTCGTCATGGCCCTCTTCCTGGCCGGCGGCGGGGAAGAAAGTGTGACGGCGGAAAACTGCATGGGCGCGGCGCAGGGCGATGAGGCTCTGGAAGAAGCGGAAGAAGCTATGGTTACGGTCCAGCAACGACCAGGACAGCCAGCTGGTGGGGTTGTCTTGGCACCAGGCGTTATTGTTGCCACCCTGGCTGCGGCCGAACTCGTCGCCGGCGGAGATCATCGGCACCCCCTGGGAGAGGAGCAGGATGACGGCGAAGGTCTTCATGCGGCGCAGGCGCAGGGCGCGGATTTCCGGGTCGTCACAGGGGCCTTCGTGGCCGCTGTTCCAGCTGAGGTTATGGTTGTCGCCGTCGCGGTTGGCCTCGCCGTTGTCCAGGTTGTGCTTGTCGTCGTAGCTGACCAGGTCGGCGAGGGTGAAGCCGTCGTGGCTGGTGACGAAGTTGATCGAGCACAGGGGTCCGCGGCCGCCATGCTGGTAGAGGTCGGAACTGCCGGCGAGGCGCGTGGCGAGGTTGCTGACGCTGTTGTCGTCCCCGCGCATGAAGAGGCGCACGTCGTCGCGGAAGCGGCCGTTCCACTCCGCCCAGCGCGAGTCGCTGGCGAAGGAGCCGACCTGGTAGAGGCCGGCGGCATCCCAGGCCTCGGCGATCATCTTGGTGTCGCGCAGCACCGGGTCCTCGCCGATGACCTCGATCATCGGCGGGTTGGCGAGCACGTTGCCGCTGCGGTCGCGGCCGAGGATCGAGGCGAGGTCGAAGCGGAAGCCGTCGATATGCATCTCCATCACCCAGTAGCGCAGGGCGGCGAGGATCAGCCCGCGCATCACCGGGTGGTTGCAGTTCATGGTGTTGCCGCAGCCGGAGAAGTTGAGGTAGTCGCGGTTGCCGTCGAGGAGGTAGTAGACCGGGTTGTCGATGCCGCGAAAGCTCGAGGTGATGCCGTGATAGCCGCCCTCGCCGCTGTGGTTGAAGACCATGTCGAGGTAGACCTCGATGCCGGCCCGGTGCAGCTGGCGCACCATTTCCTTGAACTCGCCGCGCACCCGGCGGCGGTCGGCGGCATAGCCGCCGTGCAGGGAGAAGAAGGACACCGGGTTGTAGCCCCAGAAGTTTTGCAGGGGCTTGCCCTGCGCCGGGTCGGCGAAGGGGACGTCGTTTTCGTCGAAGGCGCATACCGGCATGAGCTCGACGGCGGTGATGCCCAGTTCCTGCAGGTAGGGGATCTTGTCGATGATGCCGCGGAAGGTGCCGGGGTGGTCGCTGCCGGAGTCCTCTCCTCTGGTGAAGCCGCGCACATGCAGCTCGTAGATGATGGTCTCGGTGAGCGGGGTGCGCAGGGGGCGGTCACCCTGCCAGTCGAAGGGCTCGTCGTCCACCGTGCAGCACGGCGCCAGGCCGTAGACTGCCGGCTCGCCCCAGGGGCGAGGCAGCAGCAGCGGGCAGCAGGGGTCGATGAGGATGCGCTCCCGGTCGTAGACCAGGCCGCGGCCATCGGCATCCGCCGGGCCGTCGATACGGTAGCCGTAGAGGAAGTCGCGGCGCTGCGTCACCAGCAGCATGTGCCACATGTCGCCGGTGCGGTTTTCATAGGGGTCGAGGGGGAATTCGTGGCGCAGCGGTTGCGTCGCCCCGGCGGGGAGAACGTCGACGACCAGGGTC
>JANJUM010000259.1 GCA_024710585.1 Desulforhopalus sp. | reverse complement strand
ATCGATTTCGCCGAGTTGGCCATCACCATCGAAAAGGGGATGGAGAAGCGCCGCCTGCTTCTCGAGGTGGAGACCAAGCAGCGTCAGCTCGAGGAATACCGCGACCAGCTCGAGGAACTGGTGGAGAAGCGCACCGCCGCCTTGAGCGAGGCCAACAGTCGCCTGCAGCAGGAGATTGACGAGCGGCGCGTCCTCGAGCGGTCGCTGCGCGAGGCCAAGGTCCAGGCGGAGAACGCCAACCGCGCCAAGAGCGAGTTCCTCGCCAACATGAGCCACGAGATCCGCACGCCGATGACCAGCGCCATCGGCCTGCTCAACCTGGTGCTGGAGACCGAGCTGACGCCGAAGCAGAAGGCCTATCTGGAGATGGCGCGGGTCTCCACGGTGGTCATGCACAACCTGCTCAGCGACATTCTCGACCTCTCCAAGATCGAGGCCGGCAAGCTCAATCTCGAGCGGTTGACCTTCCGGCCAGCGGGGATCGTCGCCTCGATCTTCGACCTGCAGCATTTCCAGGCCGAGGAAAAAGGCATCAGGCTGCACAGCTTCATCGCCGACGACGTGCCGCCGGCGGTGGTCGGCGACCCCAACCGCCTGCGGCAGATTCTCCTCAACCTGGTCTCCAACGCCATCAAGTTCACCCAATATGGCGAGGTGGTGATGAGCTGCCGTCGCTGCAGTGCGTCGGGTGAGGAGGAGCAGGGCGCGGAGACTCTGCAGTTTTCGGTGCGCGACACCGGCATCGGCATCGAGGAGGACAAGGTCGCTATCATTTTCCAGGCCTTTACCCAGGCGGACAGCTCGACCACCAGGAGATTCGGCGGCGTCGGCCTCGGTCTCAACATCTGTAGCAGGCTGGTGGCGATGATGGGCGGCCGCATCTGGGTCGAGAGCCGCCCCGGCAAGGGCAGCGTCTTCCACTTTACCTGCCGTTTCGAGCGGGCCCCAGGCGAAGTCGGGGTGGAGGAGGAACTGCTGGCGGTGGCCGAGAACCCTGCCGCTGGTACCGCTGCCGGCACCGTGCTCGTCGTCGAGGACGACCGCACCAACCAGTGGGTGATTCGCGAAATCCTCGAGCATGGCGGCTATAACGTAGTCAACGTTGCCGACGGCGCCAGTGCTCTCGACGAGGTGGCCAAGCGCAGCTTCGACCTTATGCTCCTCGACCTCAAACTTCCCGGCATGGATGGCTACGAGGTGGTGCGGCGGCTGCGCCAGCAGGAGGATGGGGTTGGCCTTGCGGCGGAGCAGCGCCTGCCGGTGATCGCCCTGACCGGCATGGCCACCGAGGGTGAAAAGCAGCGCTGCCTGGCTGCCGGCATGGACGATTTTCTTGCCAAGCCCTTCGCCGTCAAGGAGTTCATGGGCAAGGCGGGGCAGTACATCGGCGCCAGGCGACGCCAGCTCCAGCAGGCGAAGAGCCGGCCGCGCCCCCTCCCCCCCGGGGCACGCCTCATCGAGGAGCGTTTTGCCGAAAGCGACGCCATGGCCCGCGCTGAAGGCAACGGGGCCTTGCTTGGCGAGCGTCTGGGGCGCTTCCTTGCCGAGGCGCCCGTGGCCCTGGGGCGTCTGCGTCGTCTGTTCGACGACGAGGTGGAGATGCAGCAGGCCGAGCACGAGGTGCACAGTCTCAAGGAGAAGGCGCTGGAAATTGGCGCCACGCTCTTCGCCGACGAGCTCTTCAGTCTGTTGACGATGATGCGCAAGCAGCGCAGCAGAGAAGAGCTGGCGCGGCAGATGGCCATTATCGACGAGGAGTGTCGACGGTTGGGCGAGGAGCCCGCCCTGCGGCGACTTCTCGGCGGCGAGGTGCGCGCCGCCGGCGGCTGATCGTCGTAATACGCTGAAATACTATCGCTTGTATCGCTGAGGAGGGCGAAATGACACAGGAACAACAGGGGAATCTGAAGATTCTCATCGTCGAGGATGATTTCATGGTGCGGCAGATTCTGCGCGATATCCTCGAACCCTATGGCGTCGTCGATATCGCCGTCAATGGCGAGGAGGCGGTGCAGGCCTTTCGCGTCGCCTGGCGGCAGAATCACCCCTACGATCTGATCTGCATGGACATCATGATGCCGGTGATGGACGGCAACGCCGCGCTCATCAAGATCCGCGAGATCGAACTGTCCCTCGGCATCATCGGCTCCGAGGAGGTCAAGGTGATCATGATCTCCGCCCTCGACGACGTCAAGACGGTGGTCAAGGCCTACTCCAAAGGCGGTGCCACTTCCTATATCGTCAAGCCCATTGAAAAGGACCGCCTTATCGGTGAGATGCGGGCTATCGGCCTGCCGGTCTAATCGTTCGCTTCCTGGCCCGGGCTCCGCCTTTTGCGGGGGTTCTCCCGGGCCTAGGGTTCCCTCGTTTCGAAGATATCCGCCCTGCGGTCCTGCAGGGCGAGCAGCAGGCCCGCCTCGGGGGTCTGGCGGGCGAAGTTGTCTCTGGCCTCGCTCTGGCAGCGCGGGCAGGCGTTGAACGGCACGGTGAAGCCGTGCAGGCGGCGGTTCTTGCCGACGGCGTTGACTTCGGCGTAGCCGGGACAGTCCGGACAGAGGTGGTAGCCGGTCCGTTCCTGCACGTGGAAGCCGGTGGTGTCGTAGAAGATGTTCTTCTGCGTGGTGACCACCCGCCGCTGCT
>JANJUM010000050.1 GCA_024710585.1 Desulforhopalus sp. | reverse complement strand
TTCGAGGGTACCCTATTTTTGCGGAATAAGTAAAGAAATAACCGGGAAGGAGTGAACTGACCTGTTGCCAGAAAACCGCCCCGGCTCTCGCCTGGGGCGGCCTCACGCACAACGTTCCTTACCCCTGGGCTTGCCAGCGGGCATCGACCTGCTCCTGGACCGCCGCGACGATCGCCGGGTCGAGGGACTTGAAGCGCCCCTGGGCGGCGAAATATTCCGCCACCGGACGGCGCGGCTTGCCCACCAGTGCCTCGGAGGCCCCGGTCAGACGGTACTCACCGTTCTCGATCTCGTAGAGCATGAACAGTCCGGTCTGCACCGCCAGCTTGCCGACCTTGATGGTGTACCTGGTCTCGAAGTTCCAGCCCGGCGGGCAAGGGGTGTGGACATGGATATATTTCGGCCCCGGCAAAGTGGTGGCCTTCTTCACCTTGTCATAGAGATCCAAGGGATACGCAGCCGAGGCGGTAGCCACATAGCCGATGCCATGGGCGGCGATGATCGCCGGCACGTCCTTCTTCTCCTGGGGTTTGCCCTTGATGGGGGTGGTGGTGGTCAGCACCCCCCGCGGCGTGGTGCCGGAGCGCTGCACCCCGGTGTTCATATAGGCCTCGTTATCGTAACAGATATAGATAATGTTCTCGCCGCGCTCGCAGGCCCCTGAGAGTGCCTGGATGCCGATGTCGCCGGTACCGCCGTCGCCAGCCCAGGCGACGACGTTGACGTCGTCACGCTGCAGGGCGCGCATGGCGGCGCGCAGGCCGCTGGCCGCCGCCCCGGTGGAGGCGAAGGTGACGTTGACGCAGGGCAGCTTGGTCGAGGCCACCGGGTAGAGGCCCTGCAGCACGGTGAGGCAGCTGGGCGGCACCACCAGCACGGTGTCCTTACCCAGCGCCTTCAGCCCCATGCGGTAGACGATGGACAAACCGCAGCCGGAGCAGGCGCGGTTGCCGGGGTGGACGAACTCTTCCTCGGTAAGATTGATGATCGTAGTCTTTTCCATTCCGATTATTCCTGAAGTTTGAGACCGATCCAGCGCGGCTCGTCGCCGAAGCTGTCGGGAGCGGTACAGGAGAGGGTCAGGGCGTCGAGCAGCTGAGCGGTCTTGATCTCGCGCCCGCCGAGGCCGAGGATATAGTTGTGCACCTGCGGCCGCTGCCCGATGGGATAGAGGGCCGCCTTGATATCGGCATAGAGGGCGCCCTGGTTGCCGTAGCTGAGCGCCTTCTCGAAGACCACCACGCACTTGCGGCCGGAAAGGGCCTCGACGATGGCCTGGCTGGGGAAGGGCCGGTACATCTGCACCCCGACCACGCCGATCCTCATGCCACTCTCGCGCAGTATGTCGATGACATCGCGCAGCTGATAGGAGAGCGAGCCGATGGCCACGGCGACGAACTCGGCGTCGTCGCAGCGGTATTGCTCGACAAAGGGGCAGCCGCCGCGGCCGAAGGTGCGCGCGAAGTCACGGTCGATGTCCCCATAGACGTCAATGGCGGCACGCAGGTCGCGCTGCAGGTTGTGACGGATCTCGATATAGCCGGGCATCATCGTGCCGTCGACGCCGGGGCGGATGTCCGGCAGGGTGACGGTGTTGAAGTTACCCGGATTGTTGGGGTCGAGGAAATGGCGCGGCGCGAACGAGGGCAGAAAGCCGTCCACCAGTTCCTGGGCCGGCTGCTCGAACGGCATATAGGTATGGGAGAGCAGATAGCCGTCATAGCAGACCATGACCGGGATGCTCACCGTCTGCGCCAGCTTGAAGGCCTTGATGACCGTATCGATGATCTGCTGGTGGTCGTTGGCATAGAGCTGGATCCAGCCGACATCGCGCTGGGCGATGGTGTCCTGCTGGTCATTCCACACCGTCCACGGCGCGCCGACACCGCGATTGGCGACGCACATGACTATGGGAAGGCGCGCCCCCACCGCCCAGTGCAGCTGCTCGTTCATGTAGAGCAGACCGTTGGCGCTGGTGGCGGTAAACGAGCGCGCCCCGGCGGAGGTGGCGGCGATGCACACCGCCATGGCGCTGTGTTCGCTCTCCACGGGGATATACTGGGCCTGGAGCTGCCCGGACTCGACGAACTCCGAGAGTTTTTCGGTAAGCGGCGTCTGCGGGGTGATGGGATAGGCGGCGATGACCTGCGCCCGCGCCAGCTTGACCCCGGTGGCTGCGGCAACGTTGCCGGATTCGATGATATGCATGTTCAACCCTCCTTGGCGAGCGGGCCGGCCTCGGCCTCGGGGACCATCTCGATGGCCCCGGCCGGGCACTCCTCGGCGCAGATGCCGCAGCCCTTGCAGTAGTCGTAATCGATGGTCGGGGGAATGGTCTTGGAGACCACGCAGTCCGGGCAGTAGAGCCAGCACTGGAAGCAGGACATGCGCCCGGTCTTCACCGGAATGCAGGCCGCGGCATTGAGCACCGGACGGAGCACGCGCCACGAGCCGGTGTTGCCGCCATCGCCAGGTCCCGGGGTGCTGCGCGAGAGCATTTCACAAAAGTCGTCTTTGGCCATGGTTCACCCTCCGATCGCCGTATTGGCATAGACCAGGCGCGCCGCCTGAGCATTTTTTTCCGGTTTCTTGCCGACGAATTCCTCCTCGATGGCCCGCACCAGCACGTCGATATCCACCAGGCCAGTGGCCTTGGCGAAGGCGCCGATAATCCCGGAGTTGACGATCCCCGGAGGCAGGCCGGCCGACACCGCCTGGCTGGTGACATCGGCCACCGCCACGCGCATGCCGGGGAAGGAGTAGCTCGACAGCGGCCGCGGCCCGTTGAGGATGACCAGTCCGCCTTCCTTCAGCCCGGCGACGACGTCGACCTCGTCGAGCAGGGTGTGGTCGAGCACCACCACCATGTCGGGGGTAGTTATCGGCGAGAGGTCGTAGATCTTCTCTTTGGCGATTTTCAGAGAGGTGAGCACCGGCGCCCCGCGCCGTTCGGTGCCGAAGGTCGGGGCCATGACCACGCCTTTGAAGCCGGTGACGAAGGCCCCATTGGCGACGATCTTGGCCGCGGTGATCGCCCCTTGTCCGCCGCGCCCGTGCCAGCGGATTTCGATGATGTCCTTGCGCATTGTTCACCACTGTTGCCGAACCGGTAAGCGACGCCTTCCTGACGGAATCTCCCCGAGGGCGTCCCTCCCCGACCGGCCGGAAAAGATTAAAGATTGATTAACCCTCAGGGCTGGGAGTATAGTGGCAGCCATAATAATATCATCACTCAGAGATTGCCGTGTTTTTTCGAAAAGGGCCGCCAATTTCTCCCGGCGGCCGCATACCAGACAACACCATTGACGAGAGGCTGCCGTGCAAATTCCCCACAAGAAAGCAGAAACCCTGAAAACGCGCCCCCAGAGCTCCCAGCTCGGCTTCGGCACCATCTTTACCGACCATATGTTCAATATGGACTACAGCCCCGACAAAGGCTGGCATAACCCGCGCATCGAGCCCTATGCGCCGTTCGTCATGGAGCCTTCGTCGATGGTGCTGCACTACGGACAGGCGATCTTCGAAGGGCTCAAGGCCTACCGCACCGCGGATGGCGGCGTGCAGCTCTTCCGCCCCCAGGACAATCTCCACCGCTTCAACCTTTCCGCCAAGCGCATGTGCATCCCCCAGTTCGACGAGGCCTTTCTGCTCGAAGCGCTGATCGAGCTGGTGCGTATCGAAAAGGACTGGGTCCCCGACGGCGAGGGCACCTCGCTCTATATCCGCCCGACGATCATCGCCACCGACCCCTTCATAGGCCTGCGCGCCTCGAACACCTATCGGCTGTTCATCATCCTCTCACCGGTGGGCGCCTACTACCCCGAGGGCTTCAACCCGGTGAAGATCTGGGTGACCAACGAATACGTGCGCGCCGTGCGCGGCGGCGTCGGCCAGGCCAAGACGGCCGGCAACTACGCCGCCAGCCTCTATGCCGGCCAACTGGCCCACGAAGAAGGCTACACTCAGGTGCTGTGGCTGGACGGCGTGGAGCGCAAGTATATTGAGGAGGTCGGGACGATGAACATCTTCTTTCTCATCGGCGACGAGCTGATCACCCCGGCGCTGAACGGCAGCATCCTCGCCGGCGTCACCCGTGACTCGGTCATTTCCCTGGCCAAGTCCTGGGGCATGAAGGTGGTCGAGCGTCAACTGGCCATCGACGAGGTCTTCGCCGCCCACGCCCAGGGGCAGCTCAAGGAAGTCTTCGGCTCGGGCACCGCCGCGGTCATCTCGCCAGTCGGCAAGATCAAGTTCGGCAGCCAGGAGATCGTCATTGGCGACGGCGCGGTGGGCAGTTTCTCGGCCCGCCTCTTCCACGACCTCATGGACCTGCAGTACGGCAAGACCGCCGACCCCTTCAAATGGACGATGAAGGTGGCTTAGGCGCGCTGTTCCACGCCGGGGCAGAGGTCAGAGAATGATCATTTCCTCCCCGGCGTGAACCACCGCGAGTACCGTCGCCGGCTCCTCCCCGGCGCAGGCGACCCTGTGCGGCAGGGTGGCCTGGTAGTGGATGGAGTCGCCGACCTCGAGGACCTCTTCGTGGTCGAGCAGCGTAATGACCACCTTCCCTTCGAGGACGAAGAGAAACTCCTCGCCGCTATGTTCGCTGGACCCCTCCTCGCGAATGGTCCCCGGCTTCAGGGTAATGAGGAAGGGCTCCAGCGCCCGGCCGTTCTCCTCGCCGAGGAGGAAATAGCGTAACGGCGAGTTGCCGTCGATGACGCCGAAACGGGCCACCGGCTGACGACGGCCGCGACGAACGACACAATACCTTCTCTCCCCCGCTTCTCCGCAACACGCATTCTTTTCCATCGCCATACCCTCCTCAGGATGGTGGCAGGACGCTGCGCCCAGCCACTCGACGCACCCATACCGGGCGAGCGGCGCAAAACCGGCCTCGCTGCCAGCGGCAAGTATTTTTTTGATAACATCGCTGCCGTGGCCGCTGCAGCCGCTTTGATGCCGTCACGACAATGGCGATGGGCAATTTTGACAGTGCAGCATACCGTACTTCCATCCCTTTGCCAAGATCGGCACCCCTCTCCCCCTCTTCCCCGGCGCGCCAAGTTGGTCTTGACGCTATCGGGCGGGTTCGGTAGAAAGACAGGAGTAATCGCGCGAGGGAGCGCCGCTCCCCCGCTGGCCACAATCCCAACCGATGCGAGGAATTGTCATGAAACTGCGTACCGTACTCACAGTGTTGCTGCTCTCCCTGGCCTCGCCGTCGATGGCGGCGGAATTCATCAATGTGCTCACCGGAGGCACCAGCGGCGTCTATTACCCGCTCGGCGTGGCCCTGACCCAGATCTACGGCAAGGTAATGCCCGATGCCAAGACTTCGGTCCAGGCCACCAAGGCCTCGGCGGAAAACCTCAATCTCCTCCAGGCCGGGCGGGGCGAAGTCGCCTTCACCCTTGGCGACACCTTCAGTGAAGCCTATAAAGGCAACGAGGAAGCTGGCTTCAAGACGCCCCTCGACAAGCTGCGCACCCTGGCGGCGATCTACCCCAACTATATCCACTTCCTCGCCAGCGCCGATTCCGGCATTGCCACCCTCGCCGACCTCAAGGGGAAACGGGTTTCGGTCGGGGCGCCGAAGAGCGGTACCGAGCTCAACAGCCGTTACATCCTCAAGGCCGCCGGCATGAGCTATGCCGATCTCGGCAAGATCGAATACCTCGGCTATGCCGAGTCGGTGGAGCTGATCAAGAACCGCCAGCTCGACGCCACCCTGCTCTCCTCCGGCCTGGGCGTCGCCGCGGTACGCGATCTGGCCACGGCCATCAAGATGGTTGTCGTCCCCATCCCGGCCGAGGTGGTGACCAAGATCGGCGACCCCTCCTACTCCTCCGGCATCATCCCCGCCAACACCTATAATGGCCAGACCGCCGACGTGCCGACAGTCGCCGTGCAGAACTACCTGGTCACCCACTCCGGCGTCTCCACCGAGACCGTCTACAAGATGACCAAATCAATGTTCGAAAACCTCGACGCCATGGCTGCCGCCCACGCTGCCGCCAAGGCCATCGACAAGAAATCCGCCGGCAAGGGATCCCCGGTGCCGCTCCACCCCGGTGCGGAACAATATTATAAAGAGGCCGGTCTCCTCTAATCGCCTTCCCTCCGGCGGGGGCTCGTCCCCCGCCGGCACATCCACCCGACACCACGCCACCCCTCATGACCGATAGCCCACCCCGCGCAATGGAAGTCCCCGCCCAGGATTTCTCCGAACATGGCGTTCAGCGCCGTCTCGACGGACTTGCCCTGAGGCTGTTGACCGGCCTGGCGCTGATCTTCTCCCTCTATCAGCTGATGGTTGCCGCCTTCCACCCCTTTTCCAGCCTGGTAACCAGGGCGTTTCATGTCGGCTTTCTGGTATCCCTGACCTTTCTTCTCTATCCGGCCTGGAAACGCGCCGAGCTGTCGCGCGTCGCCCCCAGCGACTGGCTGCTGGCCATGCTCGGTTTCGTCCTATCATCGTACCAGTGGTTCTTCGAGGGGGATCTCATCCAGCGTGCCGGTGACCCGACACTCACCGACCTGGTGGTGGGCACGATCTTGATTGTCATGGTCTTCGAGGCGGCGCGCCGCATCATGGGCCTCGCCCTGCCGCTGGTCTGCGCCACCTTTCTCCTCTACGGCCTCTTCGGGCAATATCTGCCCGGCGACCTCGCCCACCGCGGCTATGCCTTTTCGCAGATCGTCGACCAGCTCGGCTTCGGCACCGAGGGCATCTTCGGCATCCCCACTCTGGTGTCGGCCACCTATATCTTCCTGTTCATCCTCTTTGGCACTTTTCTCGAACACGCCGGGATGATCACCCTGTTCAACTCCATCGCCCTCGGCTTCGTCGGCCACACCAAGGGCGGGGCGGCCAAGGTATCGGTACTGTCGTCTGGGCTGATGGGCACCATCTCGGGTTCGGGAGTCGCCAACGTCCTCACCACCGGCCAGTTCACCATCCCGCTGATGAAACGCTTCGGGTACTCCGGCGTCTTCGCCGGGGCGGTGGAATCCACCAGCAGCATGGGCGGACAGATCATGCCGCCGGTCATGGGCGCCGTCGCCTTCATCATGGCGGAAAATCTCAACGTCTCCTACGCCGAGATCGTCAAGGCGGCGACCGTCCCGGCCGTACTCTACTACGCCACGGTGTTCTGGATGGTGCACCTCGAGGCGGGACGCAAAAAGCTGCTCGGCATCCCCAAGGAGGAGTGCCCCAACCCCTGGCTGGCGATGCGCCGCCAGTGGTTCCTGGTTCTCCCCCTGGCCGCCCTGGTGGGGATGCTCTTCAACGGCTTCACCCCGATGTATTCCGGCATGGTCGGCCTGGCCCTGACGGCGATCCTCATCCTTGGGGCGACCGTGGCGGCGGGACTGTCGCCGACCGCCTTCCGCTATGCCTTTTGGCTGGCGGTCGGCCTCGGCTGCGCCACGCTGATCAAATGGGGGGTCTATCCGGTACTGACGGTGATCGGCCTGCTGGCAGCCCTCTGCCTGGTGGTCAACGGCGGACCGCACACCCTGCGGCTGCTGCGCGACAGCCTCGTCGACGGCGCTCGCCAGGCGCTGCCGGTGGGCGTCGCCTGCGCCATCGTCGGCGTCATCATCGGCATCCTCACCCTGACCGGGGCCGCCTCCAGTTTTGCCGGCTTCATCCTCGAGGTCGGCGCCAAGAACCTCTTCCTGTCGCTCCTCCTCACCATGCTGGTCTGCCTTCTGCTCGGCATGGGCATCCCGACCATCCCCAACTATATCATCACCAGTTCCATCGCCGCCCCGGCCCTGCTCAAGCTGGGGGTGCCGCTGATCGTCAGCCATATGTTCGTCTTTTATTTCGGCATCATGGCCGACCTGACGCCGCCGGTGGCCCTGGCCGCTTTCGCCGCCAGTTCCATCGCCAAGGAATCGCCGATGAAGATCGGTTTCAAGGCGGTGGTGATCGCCATCGCCGGCTTTGTCGTGCCTTTCATGGCCGTCTACGATCCAGCCCTGATGCTGCAGGGCAACCCCAGCTACCTCGCCATCGCCTATATCGTCGGCAAGGCGCTGCTGGCCATCACCCTGTGGGGCGCAGCCGCCATCGGCTATCTGCGCGCCCCGCTCAACTGGCCGGAAAGGGCCGTCGCCGCCTGCGGCGCCTTCTTCCTCGTCGCCGCCATGCCGCTCACCGACGAGATCGGCTTCGCCATCTGTGCCGCCTTCATCGGCTACCATCTGCTGCGCAGCCGCAAACGATGATGGAGGCCATCTGTGTCGCTGCCGCCTTGCTTTTTGCCCACTGCGGCCAAAAGGCGACGCTCAGCTGGCGCCATTCCATCGAAAAGATCGTCTGGGAGGAGGATTACCGCTGTTCCGAGGGAGGACTGCGCCTGGCCGAGGCCCGGGTGCGCGGTACCGGCGCCGGCATGGAGCCGCCGGCGGGGGCGGTCTTCAGCGGCGGCGCCTGGCGCTACACCCCGGAAATGGCGCCGCTGCCGGAGGTGCAGCTGCGCCACTCGCCGTACGCCGCCACCTACACCCTGTGCTGCGACGGCCGCTGCCAGCCCCTGCCAGACTGGCTCCCCGGCCTCCCCGAGGAGGCTGTGGTCACACTGCAGCCCTGCCAGGTCGTGTCGGGAGACACCAGACTGCCCTGAGTATCGAAAGGCAGGGTATGGCGATTGCCAAAGATTGATTGCACCGGAGGAGAATTTCCCTTCCCGGTAGGAAATATGGTGGGGAAAAAGAAACAGGCACCTGCCGAGGACCTCGGGAGATGCCTGTTTTTATGTGGTAGACGAGGCGGGATTCGAACCCGCGGCCTTTGGCTTCGGAGGCCAACACTCTATCCAGCTGAGCTACCCGTCCATGCGTGATGCCGTCGATGTGTACGCCGCAGGCACTACCTAGCGGTGCCATGCCTGCCGTTAAT
>JANJUM010000176.1 GCA_024710585.1 Desulforhopalus sp. | reverse complement strand
GGCGACACGCGCGCCGTGCTGGGCGCCCCGGCCGAGGAGATCGCGACCGTCGAACAGTGGGGCGAGCGCGTGCACCCCGACGACCTGCCGCGCCTGCGCACCGTGCGCGACCGGCTGTTCGCCGGCGAGGTCACGCACATCGCGCTGGAGCACCAGCTGCGCCGCGGCGAGGGCGAGTGGATCACCGTGGGCGTGAACGGCTACGCGATCGTGGACCCGACGCGGCGCAAGGCCGGCCGGCGCATCATCATCGGTTTCGTGAGCGACGTCTCGGAGCGCGTGCGCGCGGAGGCGGAGCGCCAGGCGCTCGCCGCGCAGCTGCGGCAGGCGGAGAAGATGGAGGCCGTGGGTCGGCTCGCCGGCGGCATCGCCCACGACTTCAACAACATCCTCGGAGCGGTCATCGGCTATGCCGAGATGGCCCGCGAGGATTGCCAGGACGGTACCGAGCTGGCCTTCTCCATCGAGCAGATCCAGAGCGCCGGGGCCCGCGCCAAGGACCTGGTGCGGCAGATCCTCGCCTTCAGCCGCCAGGGGGACGGCGAGCGCCAGCCCCTGCAGCCGGCCTTGATCCTCGGCGAGACCCTCAAGCTGCTGCGCGCCTCCATCCCCACCACCATCGACATCGCCGCCGATATCGACCGCCATACCGCCCCGATCCTCGCCACCCCGACCCAGCTGCACCAGATCCTCATGAACCTCTGCACCAACGCCGCCCATGCCATGGAGGATCAGGGCGGCATGCTGCGCGTCGTCCTCAACGAGGTCGACCTCGACGAGGACGCTGCCGCCGCCCACGGCCTGCCCCAGCCCGGCCGGCACCTGCGGCTGTCGGTCTCCGACAGCGGCTGCGGCATGACCGCCGAGGTGCGGGCACGCATCTTCGACCCCTATTTCACCACCAAGGAGCAGGGCAAGGGCACCGGCATGGGGCTGGCCATCGTGCACAGCATCGTTCATGCCCTGGGCGGGACGATCGCCTGTTACAGCGAGCCCGGTGCCGGCTCGCACTTCGAGATCCTCCTGCCAGCAGCCGGGGAGGCCAGGGTGCCGGCGCCGCCGGTGGCGCAGCAGCCGCCGGGAGGCGACGAGCGCATCCTCTTCGTCGACGACGAGGAGAGCCTGGTGCGCACCGGCACCACCATGCTGCAGCGCCTCGGCTACCGGGTCACCGGGATGACCGACAGCCGCCAGGCCCTGGCGGCCTTCCTCGCCGCCCCGGACGATTTCGACCTCATCGTCACCGACCACACCATGCCCGGCCTCACCGGCGCCGAGCTCGCCGAGCGCCTCCTCGCCGTCCGCCCCAGGCTGCCGATCCTGCTGTGCACCGGCTACAGCAACACCATGACCCCCGCCAAGGCCCGCCTCATGGGCATCGAGGGCTTCCTCAACAAACCCTTCTCCAAGAACGACATCGCCCTGGCTATCAGGCTGCTGCTCGACGGACGCGACGAAGCCTCTCCCGCCGCTACTTGACTTCGTAGCTGAAGGCGAACTGCCGTTTGACCCCGTCGGCCAGTTTGGTGCCGATCTCAAAGCGATAGAGTCCCTTGGCGGTCAGAGCGAGGTCGGCGCCGAACTGCCCGGCCATGGCGACCAGCGCCATGGGGGCCGCGGGCTCGCCAGCGCCGGGGGCGGTGAGACGCAGGGCCACCGTGCCCTCTGAGACCGGCTTGCCGGCGGCGTCGCGGAACATCACCATGAGGTGGTGGTTCTCCTTGCGGCCGGCCGCTGCCAGGGCTGCGCCGACGTCGGCGATATGGGCCATGGCGGTGACCCCCGCCTCGGTGGCCTCGCCGAGCATCACCGTGCCGCTCATCGCCGCATGGCCGGCCATGGCGCCGTGACCGGCGGACGATCCGTGGGCACCCGACGCGGCGGGAGCTGCCGTGCCATGGCCCATGGCCGCGTGTTCCTTGCTCTTTTCGGCGCCATGGGCATCATGGTGCTGACTGCCATACGCGGTGACGGCAACCATGAGGGAGAAAACCACCGCAGCCCCGAGGGCTGAAATCTGCCTGTTCATATCTACTCCTTGCTGTTGTTGAAAACCCGCCGCCGGCTCATCCGGCGGCAAGACGTTGCGGCGGGGCGTCGCCAGCGCTCTCCTCTGTCGAGGGAGAGAGCCCGCGCCCGCGCCACAGGTAGAAGATCACCGGATAGACGAGCAGTTCCATGATCCCCGAGGTGAGCACCCCGCCAACCATGGGCGCGGCGATACGCTTCATGACGTCAGCGCCGGCGCCATGGCTCCACATGATCGGCAGCAGGCCGGCGATGATCACCGCGATGGTCATCACCTTGGGGCGGATGCGCTGCACCGCCCCGTGGTGGATGGCGGCGACGAGGTCGCCCCTGGTGACCATGCGCCCCTCGTCGCGCCACTTCCTGTAGGCGAGGTCGAGATAAAGCAGCATCACCACCCCGGTCTCGGCATCGAGGCCGGCCAGGGCGATGATCCCCACCCAAACCGCCACCGAGAGGTGGTAATCGAGGGCGTAGAGCAGCCAGAAGGCGCCGACCAGCGAGAAGGGCACGGCGAGAAAGACGATGCCGGTTTTGACGAGGCTGCCGGTATTGACGTGGATGATGACGAAGATGATCAGCACCGTCAGGGGGATGATGACCATCAGCCGGGCGCGCGCCTTCTCCATGTACTCGTACTGCCCGCTCCACACGATGTTGTAGCCCGGTGGCAGTTGCACATGCCCGGCCACCGCCTCCCTGGCCTTGTCCACATAGGTGCCGATGTCGATATCGCGGAGGTCGACGTAGACCCAGGTGCTGCGCCGGCCGTTCTCGCTCTTGATGGAGTCGGCGTCGCGGTTGATGGCGAAGGTCGCCACCTGCCCGAGGGGGATGTGGCGCCCCCCCGCCGCCGGCACCAGCACCTGCCTGAGGCTGTCGAGATCGCTGCGGAAGTCGCGGTTGTAGCGGACGCTGATCGGGTAGCGCTCGAGGCCCTCGACGGTCTCGCCGACGGCCATGCCGCCCACCGCGGTGCGGATGACCTCCTGGATGGCGCCGACGCCGATGCCGTAGCGGGCGGCGGCGAGGCGGTCGATGGTGATATCGAGATAGCGCCCGCCCAGGGTGCGCTCGGAGATGGCCGAGAGCGTCCCCGGGAGATGGCGCAGGGTGGCTTCGACCTCCTCGCCAAGCCGGTTGAGCACCACCGGGTCATTGCCCATGATCTTCACCCCCACCGGGGTCTTGATGCCGGTGGAGAGCATGTCGATGCGCGTCTTGATGGGCATCGTCCAGGCGTTGGTGAGGCCGGGGAAGCGGATGGCGGCGTCGAGCCGGGCAATGAGCTCGGCCACCGTCAGCGGCCGCTCCTCCGGCCAGACAAGCCCCAATGCCCCCTTGAGCGGCCCCAGCGACTGCGGCCAGCCGGAATAGAAGCGCTCCAGGTGCACCCGGCGCCACTGCGACTCCGGCTTCAAGGTGATGGTGGTCTCGATCATCATCATCGGCGCCGGGTCGGTGGCCGTCTCGGCGCGGCCGATCTTGCCGAAGACCCGCTCTACCTCGGGGAACTGCTTGATGATGCGGTCGGTCTGCTGCAGTATCTCCCGCGCCTTGGTCACCGACAGGCCGGGCAGGGTGGTGGGCATGTAGAGGAGGTCGCCCTCGTAGAGGGAGGGCATGAACTCCGAGCCGATTTTCGTCAGCGGGTAGGCGATGGAGACCATCGCCGCCAGGGCGAGGGCGATGGTGGTTTTGCGCCAGCGCAGGACGAGGTCGACCAGCGGGTGGTAAAGGGCGATGAGCAGGCGGTTGATGGGGTTGGCCTTCTCCTCGCGGATCCGCCCGCGGATGAACCAGCCCATGAGCACCGGCACCAGGGTCACGGAGAGGAAGGCGGCGGCGGCCATGGCATAGGTCTTGGTGAAGGCCAGCGGCTTGAAGAGCCGCCCCGACTGCTCGGTGAGGGTGAAGACGGGCACGAAGGAGACGGTGATCACCAGGAGCGAAAAGAACAGCGTCGGGCCGACCTCCACCGCCGCGTCGAGGATGATGCGCCCGTGGGGCTTCCTGCCGCGATCGCGCTCGAGGTGCTTGTGGGCGTTCTCGATCATGATGATCGCCGCGTCGACCATGGCGCCAATGGCGATGGCGATACCGCCGAGGCTCATGATATTGGCGTTGATGCCCTGCACGTACATCACCGTGAAGGCCATCAGCACCGCCACCGGCAGGGTGATGATGGCCACCATGGCGCTGGGCAGGTGGAGCAGGAAGACGAGGATGACCAGGGCGACGACGACGCTCTCCTCGACCAGCTTCTCGCGCAGGGTGGCAATGGCGCGCAGGATGAGGCCGCTGCGGTCGTAGGCGGTGCGGATGGTCACCCCCTCGGGCAGCCCTGCCTCGAGGCTGCGCAGCTTCTCCTTCACCCCGTCGATGGTGGTCAGGGCGTTTTCGCCGTAACGCATGACGACGATGCCGCCCACCGTCTCGCCCTCGCCGTTCCACTCGGCCACGCCGCGCCGCATCTCCGGGCCGAGGCGCACCTCGGCGAGATGGCGCACCAGCACCGGGGTGCCGTCGGCGCCGCTGCCGACGACGACGTTGCCGAGGTCCTCGACATTTTTGATATAGCCGCGGCTGCGCACCATGAACTCGGTCTCGCCCATCTCCACCGTGCCGCCGCCCACATCGAGGTTGGCCTTCTCGATGGCCATGATGACCTCGGTGATGGGCATATCGTAGGCGAGCAGGCGGTTGGGGTCGACCGCCACCTGGTACTCCTTGACAAAGCCGCCCAGGCTGGCCACCTCGCTGACCCCTTCCAGCGCGGCGAGCTCGTAGCGCAGGTACCAGTCCTGGATGGAGCGCAGCTCCTGCAGGGTGTGGCGGTCGCTGTGCAGGGTGTACTCGTAGACCCAGCCGACGCCGGTGGCGTCCGGCCCGAGCGTCGGCGTCACCCCCCGCGGCAGCTGCGCCGCGCTGGCGTTGAGGTACTCCAGCACCCGCGAGCGGGCCCAGTAGATATCGGTGCCGTCTTCAAAGATGACGTAGACGAAGCTGCTGCCGAAGAAGGAATAGCCGCGCACCGTCTTCGCCCCGGGGACGGAGAGCATGCGCGTGGTGAGCGGGTAGGTGACCTGGTCCTCCACCACCTGCGGCGCCTGGCCGGGGAATTCGCTAAAGACGATCACCTGGACGTCGGAGAGGTCGGGGATGGCGTCCAGCGGGGTGCGGTAGAGGGAATAGACCCCGGCGGCGATGAAAAAGACGGTGCCGAGGACCACCAGGAAGGTGTTGCGCATCGACCAGGCGATGATTTTTTCCAGCATGGCGCCTCCCTCAGCGGAAGAGATCGTCGAGGGGCTCGGCTGGCGACTTGCCTGCCGCCGCCCCGTTGCCCTGGGCAGGCAGGCCCTCTCCAGCAGCCGCTGCGGGCGCCGGGGCGGTCATCTTGCGCAGGGCCTCGCGCAGCGAGCTCTCAGAGTCGAGCATGAACTGGGCCGAGACCACCACCTGCTCGCCGGCCTCGAGACCGGAAACGACCTCGACATAGCCGTCCTCGCCGCGCAGCCCGACGCTCACCGGACGCGCCGCGAAACGGCCCTCGCCAAGGGCGACGAACACCGTCTGGCCGCTGCCGGACTGCAGCACGGCATCGGCGGGAACCGCCAGCCGCTGCACCGCCGCCGAGCGGATGGTGACCGTGGCGTACATCTGCGGCTTGAGCGTCAGCCCGGGGTTGTCGAGTTCGATACGCGCCGTGGCGGTTCGGGTGCGCTCGTCGAGATAAGGGTAGACATGGGTGATGGCGCCCCGGTAGACGGTGCCGACGGCGAAGGGCAGCTCGACCTCCGCCTCCTGGCCCAGCGACACCCAGGGCAGCTGGTATTCATAGATGCGGGCGTTGACCCAGAGGCGCGAGATGTCGGCCACCTGCATGAGCTCCTCGCCGGCGCTGACGCGCATCCCCTCGAGCACCTTGCGCGAGGTGACTACCCCGTCGTGGCGGCTGTACAGGGTCAGCGTCTTGGCCGGTTTCCCCGAGCGCTCGAGGCTGGCGATCTGGGCCGCGCCAATATCCCAGTAATCGAGGCGGGTGCGCGCGGCGGCGAGCAGCCGGGCGGCACCCTCGCTGACGTCGGCCACCGGGCTGGCGGCAAGCCGCCTGGCGTTGCGCAGGGCAAGCAGGAACTCCTCCTGAGCGGCGACCAGCTCCGGGCTGTAGAGGTCGAGCAGCGGCTGCCCCTTGACCACCTTCTGCCCCTCGCGGTTGACGTGGAGCTTCTCGACCCAGCCGTCGATCTTGCTGTTGAGCGAGAACGTGCTGTTCTCCTGGTAGGTGAGCAGGCCGACGGTGCGCAGGTTGCCGGCAAGGCTGCGCAGGGCCGCCGCCTCGGTGCGAACCCCCATGTTCTGCACGGTGACCGGGTCGACGGCGATCTCGTCAGGCCCGGCGCCGCCCGCAGCCGGCAGAGCGCCGCCGTTGCCGGCCGTCCCCGCCTTGACCGGGGTCAGATCCATGTGGCAGATCGGGCACAGCCCCGGCTCGTCGCGGAGGATGAAGGGGTGCATGCCGCAGGTCCACTGCTGCTTGACCTCCTGCCCGGTTGACTTCCCTTCTTCCGGGCCATGGTCATGGCCGGCGTGGCGCAGGCCGACAAGGTAGCCACCGCCAAGAAGAAGAACCGCGACCACCAATCCCGCCAGCCAACCGAGAATATTCCTCGCTGTGCCTCTCATCGCTTTTCCCCCCCATTGACCGCGCCACCCGCCAGGGCTTCGAGGGCTGCCAGTTCGATATTGTACTCGGCCAGCGCCTGCTGCAGACGGCGCTCGATGTCGTAGAGGGCCATGCGGCCGTCGAGCACCGCGGCGAAACCGGCCCGGCCGACGCGGTAGGAGGATACGAGGGTCTCGTGGCGGGCCGCCGCCTGCTCGACCATGCCGCCACGATAGAGTGTCACCAGGGCGCGGCTGCGCGCGAGCCCGGCCAGCGACTCGCCCAGCATGCGGCGCAGGTCGTTGCGCATGGTGTCGAACTCGGCGAGCAGCATGCGGTACTCGGCCCCGGCCTCGGCGACCATCGCCTGGCGCCGCCCCTGCTGCACGGGCAGGTTCATGGACAGCGACAGCCCGTACATATCGTCGCCAGTCATGCCGCTGCCCTCCTTCTGCATATATTCCAGGGAGAGGGTCAGGTCAGGGTAGAACTCGCGCTCGGCAAGCTCGCGGCCCACCAGGCTCTTTTCGAGCAGGGCCGCCTGCGCCTTGAACAATGGCCGGCGCGAGAGGGCCAGGGAAAGGAGTTCCTCGACCCCGGCCGGGGGGGCGCCGATATCGGGCAGGGTCACCGCCGCCAGCGGGGTGTCCGCCGGCAGATAGGCGAGGCCGTTCAGTGTGGCCACCAGCCGCTGCCGGTCGCCGCGCAGGGTCAGACGCATTTCCTCCATCCTGGTGCGCTCGAGCTGCGCGCCGAGCACATCCTGCTGCTCGCCGCGGCCGACGCCGTACATGGTCTCGGAGATGCGCAGCAGATCGCCCAGGGCGTCGATGGTCTCGTCGACGGTGCGCAGACTGCCATCCACCAGACCGATGCGCAGCCAGGTTTCGCTGACCTGACGGCGAATGTCGAGGCGCTTGTCGAGCAGCCGTTCCTGCTCGGCCTCGGCCTCGAACTCGCCGCCACGTCGCCGCAGATCACGCTTGCCGTAGAAAGGCAGCATCTGGCTGACGCCGATGACCTTGGCGGTGGCGGGGTCGCGGTCGAAGGCCAGGGGATCCCTGAGCACCCCGTTGTCGATGCCGAGCATCAGCATGGGGTCGTCGAGGGCGCCCTGGCGGATGGCGCGCTGGCTGGCGATGACGACACGCTCGCTGGCGACGACCAGTTCCTGGCTGGACTCCAGGGCGCGACTGACCAGTTCCTCCAGCCTGGCGTCGGCGGCGGCCGGCGGGCTGGCATGAAGGATGGCGGCGATGGCGGCGAAGAGTATGGCGAGGAGTGGTTTCAAGGCAGGTGGCATGGGGATGAAGGTAGCAGGAAAGCCCCGCGGACGACCGTCAAGGCATGTTGCAGATGGTGGGATGATCTCCTCCTCTGCCCTCATTATGCTACAACGTGACACACAAATCAACCGCCGGCGAGGAAGATTTCTTCCCTTACGGCTGTCACGGAGCGACCGGTGGGAGAATTCCCTTGTCTCCCATGGGCGAACGGGATAGTCTCTGTGCCGAAAAGCAACCCCTCCCTTGGCGACCCGGCCGCTTCGCGCCGGCTGTCCGCCCTCACCCCAGGAAATCGCCCGTGTCAACGTCACATAGCAAG
>JANJUM010000167.1 GCA_024710585.1 Desulforhopalus sp. | reverse complement strand
GATTCCGCAAAACCCGAGCCCAACTCGCCTTGCACGGGCGGTACGGTGGCGTTTCGCCGTCCCGCCGCCCTCACCAGCACATTACCGGAGACATATATGACCAGTGAAGACATCAGAGAAGTAATCATCGCCATCATCAAGGATATCGACGAGGAGGCCGATTTTGAGGGCCTCGACGCCGACAAGCCACTGCGCGATCAGCTGGAGCTCGACTCCATGGATTTTCTCGATATCGTCATGGAACTGCGCAAAAGGTACAAGTTGCAGATCCCCGAACAGGACTACCCGCAGCTGGCGACATTGAACAGCTGTGTCGCCTACCTCCAGCCCCTGCTGCAGGACGCCTGATGCCGTGAGGTGCTCCCTGCTCGTCATCGGCGGCGGACTTTCCGGTCTTGCCGCCGCCATCCGTGCCGCCAGATTCCACCCCGATGTCCTCCTCGTCGAAAAGCACACCCGCCTCGGCGGTCTCAATTCCTACTTCTATCGCAACGACACCCTCTTCGAAACCGGCCTGCACGCCATCACCAACCATGCCGCCGCCGGAGACCGCAAGGCGCCACTGAACCGACTGCTGCGGCAGCTCAAGCTGCAGCGCGACGACTTCTCCTTCTGCCAGCAGCTGGGAAGCGAGATACGCTTCCTCGGCCTCGCCTCACTTTCCTTCGGCAACGACCCCGAGCTGCTTTTTTCCGAGGTGCGCGCCGCGTTCCCCGAGACCTGGCCGCGTTTTCAGCGCCTCCTCGCCATGGTGGCCGACTACGACCCCTTCACCCCGGCCCCGTTTCGCTCGGCACGCGCCACGCTTGGCGAAGTCCTCGACAACCCGCTGCTCACCGAGATGATCCTCTGCCCGCTGATGTACTACGGCTCGAGCCGCGCTGACGACATCGATCTCGGGCAGTTCGTCATCATGTTTCGCTCGCTCTTCCTCGAAGGGCTGTTCCGCCCCGCAGGATCGATCAAGGATATCCTCGACGTCCTTGCCGGGCAGCTACGCTCCCTGGGCGGCACCATTCGCACCAACTGCGCGGTGCAGAAGCTCCTCACCGATGGCGAGCGCGTCCTCGGGGCGCTGATCGGCAAGGAGGAACGGGTGGAGTGCGCTCAGGTCATCTCCACCGTCGGCCATCGTGAAACCCTGCGCCTTCTCGGCCGTGCCGAAGACGCCGCTCACGAGCCGACGGCCAGGCTGTCTTTCGTCGAAAACATCTTCCAGCACCAACCCTGGCACAAGTGGCAGTCGCTACCGAAAAAGACCATCATCTTCTTCAACCGCGGCGAACGTTTCTCCTTCCACCCGCCGCAGTCCCAGGGGGTCGACTTCAGCAGCGGCGTGGTCTGCTTTCCCGGCCACTTCGAGGGTATGCCCGGACGCGCCCTGGAGGAGTTACGCACCACCCATCTCGCCAGCTACAGCTACTGGAAAGCCCTGGCCGGAAGTCCCGGCCGCTATCTCGATGAAAAGCGGCAGACTGCCCGCAAATCCGCGCAAACCTTGGCCGATTTGTTTGGCAGTTTCCCAGCAAATATTGTATATGAAGACACTTTTACCCCTGTGACCATAGAACGCTATACCGGCAAGATCGACGGGGCCATTTATGGTAGCCCGGTGAAATTCGCCGACGGCCGCTTCGGCTGCGACAACTGCTTCCTCGCCGGCACCGACCAGGGGTTCCTGGGCATCGTCGGCTCGATGCTCAGCGGGGTGTCGATGGTCAACCAGCATATCCTGCCGCACCTCTAAGCGATACGAAGCAATACATCAGCGGAATCCCGCCGAAGGTCTGGGGTTCGCCTTTTTTCGAGTTATCTTCCTATGCCCGTGTCATTTTCGCAACTCGGCGACAACTACGACATAGTGGTTGTCGGTTCCGGTCTCGGCGGCCTCACCTGCGCCAACCGCCTCGCCCGATGCGGCCACCGCATCCTCCTCCTCGAGCACCACCATCGCCTCGGCGGCCTGGCCACCTGGTTCAAACGCAAGGGGCACATCTTCGATGTCTCCCTGCACGGTTTTCCCTATGGGATGGTCAAGACCTGCAAGAAGTACTGGAACAAGGCGATCACCGCCTCCATCGTACAGCTCAAGAACATCGTCTTCGACAACCCGCAGTTCTCGCTGCGCACCACCTTCGACCGGGAAGACTTCACCCGTCTGCTCAACACCCGCTTCGAGGTGCCCCTGGCGACCATCGATCGCTTTTTCGCCACCGTCGCGGCGATGAACTTTTACGACGATCAGGCGATGACCACCCGCGAGCTGTTCGAGCAGTTCTTTCCCGGCCGCAGCGATGTCCACCGCCTGCTCATGGAGCCGATCACCTACGCCAACGGCTCGACCCTTGACGATCCGGCGATCACCTACGGCATCGTCTTCTCCAACTTCATGAGCAAGGGGGTCTTCACCTTCGAGGGGGGCACCGACCGGCTCATCGCCCTGATGACCGAGGAACTGGAACGCAATGGTGTTACCATCTGCACCGGTGCCAAGGTGGACAAGATCCTCGTCGACAAGAAGCGTGTGCGCGGCGTCAATGCCAATGGACGGACCATTTCCGCCAGGGCGGTGGTCTCCAACAGCGGGATCACCAATACCATCGACAATCTCACCGACCGTGAGATCTACTCGTCGGAATTCCTCGAGAAAGCGGCCAAGGTGCGCGTCAACAACTCCAGCTGCCAGGTGTACTTCGGCATCACCGACGGCGAGAGCATCGACGATATCGGCGACCTGCTGTTCACTTCCAAAGCGGCGGAATTCGACGCCGCCGAGCTGCTCTCGCCGCAATCGACCTCGAAAACCTTCTCCATCTACTACCCGAAAACACGGCCGGGGCAGAACCGTTACACCGTCGTCGCCTCGATGAACAGCCGCTTCGAGGACTGGGCCGGCCTCGCCGAAGAACAGTACCGCAGGGAGAAGGACAAGCTCATCGCCCGCACCCTCGTCGATCTCGAAGGCTACCTGCCGGGCGTTGGCGCCAAGATCGACTGGATGGAGGCGGCCACGCCGCGCACCTTCAACTCCTACACCCTGCATACCAGGGGTACCTCCTTCGGCACCAAGTTCGAAGGGCTCGACATCTCGCGCACCATCTTCAAAGAGGTGGCCGGACTCTTCCATGTCGGCTCGGTGGGCATCATCATGTCGGGGTGGCTAGGCGCCATCAACTATGGAGTGATTGTCGCCAACGATGTCGATGGCTATTTACGGGCGTGAGGGTGAGCCGATGAAACGATTTGAAGGCAAAGTGGTGCTGGTCAGCGGGGCGACGCGGGGTATCGGCAAGGCCATCGCCAGCGCGTTTATCGAAGAAGATGCTACTCTCATCGGCCTCTACGCCGGCAATGAGGAGAGTGCCGCGGCATTCATGGCCGAACACCAGCAAGCACAAGGGAGAATCGACCTTCGTCGCTGCAATGTCGCCGACCCGCAGCAGGTCGCCGATCTATTCGAGCATCTCGAAAACTGCCATCAGCGGCTCGACATCCTCGTCAATAACGCCGGGGTGAGGCGCGACGCGGTGCTGGCGATGATGAACGACAGCCAGTGGCAGGAGGTCATCGACACCAACCTCACCGGCACCTTCCTCATGGCGAGAAAGGCGGTGCCGCTGATGATGAGGAACAAGTTCGGGCGAATCGTCAACATCACCTCGCCGGTGGCCCGCCTCGGTTTCGCAGGACAGGCCAACTACGCCGCCTCCAAGGCAGGCCAGATCGCCCTCGCCAGGTCACTGGCAAGGGAGGTGGCCAGGAAAAAGATTACCGTCAATTGCGTCTCACCGGGCTTTATCGCCACCGACTTCCTCGACGGCCTGCCCGGCGAGTTACTCGACGAATACCGCAAAATGGTGCCGATGCGCCGCTTCGGGACGCCAGCGGAAGTGGCCCATGCCGTGCTTTTCCTGTGCAGCGCGGAGGCCGCCTACATCTCCGGTTCGGTACTCGAAGTGAGCGGCGGCCTCTAGATACCCCATGTCACGCCAAAAGGTCGAGAGCCTCATCCCCCACCGTTCGCCGTTTCTCTGGGTAGATCACATCGTCGAAGCCGAAGAAGGGCGCATCGTCACCGAGAAACTGATACCTGCCGACCTGCCTCTCTTCGCCGGGCACTACCCGGGGAGGCCCATCTTTCCGGGAGTCCTGCTCTGCGAGGCGATGTTTCAGAGTGGGGCGCTGCTCATGGCCGGCAGGCAGGAAGGACTCGGTGACACATCAGGTCTACCGCTGGTGACGCGGATTCTCGGCGCCAAGTTCAAGCGTCCTGTCTCCCCCGGAGAGCTGCTGTGCATGACGGTAACCCTGACGGAAAGGATTTCAACCGCCTATACCTTCCACGGTGTCGCCAAGGTGGGCGGAAAGACGGTGGCGACCGTCGATTTCATCTGTATGCTGCACAAGGCGGCCGAACCCTGAGGGGGCCTCGCCGCAAAAGGCGACGCTGCGCATTTCTTCAAGGGATAGCGCTCTGTAGGTTGAAATTTTGTTGGAATCAGGTAAGATACCTGGCTTGAACGTTTTCCATATCATCTTTTGTCTTTTCCCTCCTAATTACCGCATTCAGACGGGTCTTGTACAATCGGCTGGCACGCCCGGCGGTTGCCTTGATTACAAAGGGTCATTTCCGTGCAGTTATCCATTCTCGACATGATCACCCACGCCGGTCCGGTGGGACAGCTGGTGATGCTCACTCTTCTCGTTTTTTCCCTGGCTTCCTGGACCATCGTCATCATGAAGGCGCGGATTTTCAAGAAGGTCCGCCTCGATTCCGAGGATTTCCTCGAGTCGTTCTGGAACTCGGCCAACCTCAACGAGGCCAACACCGCCGCGGCGGAGTTCGAATACAGCCCGCAGGCGGCAGTGTTCGTCGCCGGCTTCGCCGAGTTGCAGAAGATTAACAAGACCAGAAATCGCAAGGACGACGGCAGGAGCCACGAGACCCTGGAAATGCAGCTGGCTACCATGGACAACCTCAAGAGGGCTGTGCGCAAGGCGGAGTCGCAGAAGCTCAGCGAACTTGGCAGCAACCTCTCCTTTCTGGCGACCACCGGGAGCGCCACCCCTTTCATCGGTCTCTTCGGCACGGTCTGGGGCATCATGGCCTCTTTCCATGATATCGGACAGCGCGGTTCGGCCTCGCTGGCGGTCGTCGCCCCCGGCATCTCCGAAGCCCTGGTCGCCACGGCCGCCGGACTGGCCGTAGCCATCCCAGCGGTCATCTTCTACAACTACTACTCCAACAAGCTCGACATGGTTGAGGGGCAAGTAGCCAACTTTTCGACGGATTTTCTCAACCTCGTCGAAAGGGACCTCCTCAGCCGGGTATAAGGACGCCATGGGCCCCTCGAATAGCAATGGCAAAAAGCGGCTGGTTGCCGACATCAATGTTACGCCCCTGGTCGATGTCATGCTGGTGCTGCTGATCATATTCATGATCACCGCGCCGATGATGACCCAGGGACTCAATGTCGACTTGCCCGAGACCACCGCCAAGGCGCTGCGGCAGGAAGAGAAGCCGATCATCATCGATATCACCAAAGACGGCGATATCGCCGTCAACAACGTCAAACAGGCGCGCAGCCTTATGACCCAAGAGTTGAAAAAGGTGTTCGAGGCCAACAAGGACCAGATGATCCTCCTGCGCGCCGACAAAAGCGTCGCCTACGGCCAGGTGGCATTGGTGATGTCCGACATCCAGTCCGTCGGCTTCACCAAGGTTGGGATGGTCACCAAACCTCCGGAGAAAGAGTAAGGCGGTGACTCTCGGTCTACAGGCAGTGACTATGCAGCCCAGCGGGTGGAAACTCCCCTTCAATATCGCCCTTGGCATCCATCTTCTGGTGGTCCTGGCAGCGCTCTACCTGCCCGGGTTGTTCGATGCGAAACCGAAGTTCGCCGATATCCAGACGGTCAGTCTGATCAATATCGCCGAACCTTCACCGGCGCCGCCGGCACCACCTGCGGCCAAACCGCAACCGCCGACGCCAGCCAAGGCGCAGGAAGCTGCGCCTCCGCCCCCGCCGCCGGCAATCAAAAAAGCGGTGCCGGTTCCCGAACCTGCGCCTGAGAAGCCTGAGCCTGCGCCCAGTGCGCCACCCAAGGCCATCTCGCTCAAGCCCCTCAAGCAAAAGGTGGTCAAGGAAGTCAAGGAACCTGAGCCTGAGCCGCCACCGGCGCCGCGTAAGAAGGAAGAAGACCTCAAAAAGGTTCAGAAACTCGCCGAGGCCCTGCGCGAAGAAGCCATCCTCGCCGAACGCGCCCGCCTCGCCCAGGAGGCACTGGAGGTCGAGCGGAAAGTTCTCGCCCAGAGCAGCAAGGGACGAATGGTTGCACCGGCGGTGGAAAGTGCCCCCTCGGGATCGTCGGCACCGAGCGGTGCCGCTGTTGCCGGAAGCAGCAACAACCTCCTCGAGAGTCAGTATCAGGCTGCTATCGCCAGTCGCCTGCAGCAGTTTTGGTCTTTGCCGGAATATCTGCAAAAAGATCCAGAATTAACCGCGGTGGTGGCTATTACCATCAGGGTCGACGGCACCATCGCCAATGTCGTTTTTGAAAACAGGTCTGGAGATCGCATCTTCGATCAGTTCGTCAGCAAAGCCATCGAGGATGCCACACCTCTGCCGCCCAGTCCTCCAGCCCTGAAAAAGCAGCGCTATGAAATTGGATTCCGTTTCAAACCCGGGGGCATTCAATAATTACCTCAACCTCTTGTGCATAGCCATGAAAGCTCTCTTCCCGTCTTCCCTGCTGGGCCTGGTTTCGGCACTCTTCGCGCTTGTCCTGATCCCCTGCCGCGGAGTCGCCTCCGACAGAGTCTATCTCGACATTTCGGCCACCGAGGTGCGCAAAATCAACATGGCCGTCCCCTGGTTCCAGAACAAGGGTGGCGGTGATGGCGGTTCCGCCAGGGAATTTGCCGACACCCTCGGCAAAGCCCTGCAGTTTCACGGCATCATCGCCATCATCCCTCCTGAAAAGTACGGCGACAACCAGGCCGCGGATTGGAAAAGACTCGGTGCCGATTACGCCATCCTTGGTCAATATGTCCTCTCCGGCGAAGTTCTGAAGATGGAAATTCGCCTCCAGGACGTCTCCACCGATGAGATCGTCATGGGAAAGACCTTCTCCGGTGGACTCGATCAGAAATACCAGATGCTCTATAAGTTCTGCGACAGCGTCATCGAGACGCTCACCGGCAAACCGGGCATCGCCGCGACGCAGATCGCCTTCGTCAGCCGTGAAAACACTGTCAAGGAAGTCTTTCTCACCGACATCCTCGGCAAGAGCCTGCGCCAGGTCACCAGACACCGCCATCTCACCGTTTCGCCGCGCTTCCTTCCCGGAGGAAAGTTTCTATCCTATACCTCCTACCACAGTGGCAACCAGAACCTCTATATCACCGACCTGCGCCAGAACAAGACCACTCAGGCCATCTCCCGACGCAAGGGCCTCAATCTCGCTCCGGCATGGTCGGCTGACGGCGAGACCATGATCGTCACGCTCTCCAAAGACGGCAACCCTGATCTCTATCTCCTCGACCGCAAAGGCGAGATAATCGAACAGCTCACCAGCCGTGCCGGGATCAACGTCTCCCCGGCATGGTCTCCTGACGGTTCGACCGTCGTCTTCGTCTCAGATCGCACCGGCAAGCCGCAGCTCTTCGCCCTCGACATGCGCACGCGAGGTGTTCGCCGCCTGACCTTTGACGGTACCGAGAATGCCGAACCCAACTGGTCGCCCACCGAAAATCTCATCGTTTTCTCAAGTCTCAGGGAGGGCGTCTATCAGCTCTTTACCATGAACCCCCAGGGCGGAGAGGCCAAACAGCTCACCTTCGACCTCAGCCATCATGAGAACCCAAGCTGGTCTCCAGACGGAAATCAGGTCATTTATGTAAAACGTGATGGCAATCGTCAATCCATATACGCTATAATGAAAAACGGCTCTTTTGATAGGAGGCTGTTCAACTTTCCTGGCAGCCAGACATATCCGCAATGGTCCCGTTGAACGAACCAATTCTTATTCCTCAATGAGCTCGCCATCATGAAAAAAACTCTCTGCAACACGCTGGCCCTTTTTATCGCCCTCCCCTTTCTGACGCAATGCGCCTCGATGAACGATATCGAAGAACTCCGCTACCAGTTGCGTATTGTCAACAGAAAGATCGAGGATATGAAAACGACGACCGTGCCCTTGCAGCAGCGTCAGGCCGCCGCCTCAGGGCAGCTGGATCAGATGGAGCGGGAACTCCTCGAACTGAAAGGGCAGCTGGAAGAGACCAAGTATCTCAACCAGAAACTCAAGGAACAGAACAAGGAACTCGAGACGTCGATTTCTACGGTGGCCCAGGAAGAGGCCGCGAAACGTGAGGAGGCTCTGAAAAGGTTCGAGGAGGAACTGCGCGAAAAAGAGGCCAAGCTCGCCGAAAAGCTTAACCAACAGCAGGAGAGCGTCAAAGCCATTCAGGAAGCCCGCCTCAAAGAAGCGGAGCGCAAGGCCAAAGAGGCCGCCCTGATGGCCGATCTGGCCAAGAAAAAGACGCAGAAAGCTGCCGCCACCACCGCGGAGCCGGAAGCGAAGAAGGCCACTGTCAACACCGACAAAAAGAAGGAAAAAAAGGAGGGTGAGGCGTCAGCGCCCGCTGCCGCCTCGACCGGCGATGAGGGGAACAAAAAGGCCGCGGCACCGGCCGTCAAGGAAAGCTCTCCTGCCCCAGCCGAGAAGCAGAAAGCGCCGGCTGCAGCAGCCGACAGCGGTGACGGCAATATGCAGAAGGCGATGCGTCTCTATGAGAAAAACGCTTATGCCGAGGCCTTGCCGCTGTTCGAAAAGGTTGCCAGCTCAGGAAGCTCCGGAGAATCTGTTGAAGCTCGCTATATGATGGGCGAGGTCCTCTTCAGCCAGAAGGAGTATGACAAGGCGATCATGGAATACCAGAAGATCATTTCCCAGTCTTCCAACCATCCCAAGGCCCCCGAGGCAATGCTCAAGCAGGGCATGGCCTTCGAGAAACTGGCCGACAAGGAAACCGCCAAGGTCATCTACAAAAAGCTGGTCAAGAAACACCCCTCTTCGACGGAATCAGCCAAGGCGCAGGAGCGTCTCGGTAAACTCTAGAGCGCTGTTGCGCTGCTCTCAGTTCGTTGAAGGTTCGGCTCGACACACTGCTCGTTGAGCTCCATCTCGCCGAGTCCCTCGAGGCGGCCCGGGCCATGATCGGTGCCGGCGAGGTGTTTGTCGGCGATCGTCTCGCCGACAAACCCGGCACCCTCTATTCCAACGACTGCGAAATTCGCCTCAAGGAACGTTGTCCCTACGTGTCCCGCGGCGGGCTGAAGCTCGCCGCGGGACTGCAGCATTTTCACATTGACCCGAACGGCTGGAACTGTGCCGACATCGGGGCCTCCACGGGAGGCTTCAGTGATTGCCTGTTGCAGCATGGGGCGACAAAGGTCTTTGCTGTCGACGTTGCCTACGGGCAGCTTGCCTGGAAAATCCGCAGCGATCCCAGAGTTGTGGTGCTCGAACGCTGTAACGCTCGCAACCTCGGTCGTCTTTGGCCTGCAGGAGAAAACATCTCGCTTGCGGTGTTCGATGTCTCGTTCATCTCCCTGACCACGGTCATTCCACCAATTCTGCCCCTGTTCTCATCGACGGTTCAGATTCTGGCACTGATCAAGCCACAATTCGAGCTCTCACGTGAAGATGTCGGGCCCGGCGGGGTCGTCGTCGAGACGAGACTCCATGACAAAGCCAAGGAGAAACTGGCTCTCTTTGCCAAGGAACACGGCCTGCAGGTCGTTGGCATAATCCCCTCGCCACTGCTCGGCCCCAAAGGCAACAGAGAATTCCTCATTTATCTGACCTCGCCAAGATGAGAACCAGGTCTTCTCTATTTCCACGTGGCAGCTATTCCCTTCGCAGTCTCCCTTGAATTGAAAAGCCGGGAACGTTCTGCAACCAAAAAGGAAAGGGGAGTTATCGCCAGCGATAACTCCCCTTTCCTTTTGAGATATCAACGCCGCCGCTATCGGCGTCGCCTTAGAGATTGGCCACCGCACTCCTCCACCGCTGCCAATTCCCCTTCGGAAAAATGGCAGCGGGCAGAGGCGGAAGGCCGAACCTGCTTAGCAGCCGAAGGCTTTCTGCAGGTTGGGAATGGTTTGCTTCTTGCGGCTCATCATGCCCGGGATCCACATGGAGTCGCCACTCAGCTTGGTGCCGAAAGCTTTCTCGATCAGGGCCGGATCATCGGAGAGCACCACCAGTTCGGTACCTTCCTTGACGACATCGGTGAGCATGAGGAGGACGGAGTGACGACCACCGGCCTTGACCTCTGCCATGGCCTTGACGAGGTCGGCGCGAACTTCGGCCACCTGCTCGAGGGTCGCCAACTCGAGCTGACCGACGCCGACTTTGCTGCCTTTCATATCGAAATCTTTGTAATCACGGAAGAGCAGGTCTTTGGCGGGGATCCCGGCCACGGAAGACTTGGC
>JANJUM010000043.1 GCA_024710585.1 Desulforhopalus sp. | reverse complement strand
CGCGACATCGTCTTCAGCTCCTCGGCCACCGTCTATGGCGACCCGGCCTCGGTGCCGATCAGCGAAGACTTTCCTCTCTCCTGCACCAACCCTTACGGGCGCAGCAAGTTGATGGTCGAAGAGATCCTCCGCGACCTGCATGTCGCCGACCCCGCCTGGAGGGTGTGTCTGCTGCGTTATTTCAACCCGGTGGGGGCCCACCCCAGCGGACGTATCGGCGAGGACCCTGAGGGCATCCCCAACAACCTTGTCCCCTATATCGCCCAAGTGGCGGTGGGCAAGCTGTCCTGCCTGTCGGTGTTCGGCGACGACTACCCTACCCCCGACGGCACCGGGGTCAGGGATTATATCCATGTCGTCGACCTCGCCGCCGGCCATCTCAAGGCCTTGGAGCGCCCGGAACGCGGGCCGGGGGTGTCGGTCTACAACCTCGGCACCGGGCGCGGCTACAGCGTCCTCGAAATGGTGCAGGCCTTCTCGCAGGCGGCGGGGGTGGAGATCCCCTACCGCATCACCGCGCGTCGCCCCGGTGACATCGCCGCCTGCTACGCCGACCCCGGCAAGGCCCTGCGCGAACTGGGCTGGCAGGCCCGGCTCGACCTCGCCGACATGTGCCGCGACACCTGGCGCTGGCAGAAGGCCAACCCCCAGGGCTATCCCAAGGAGTAGCGCCGCGCCGCCCGTCCCGGCGCCATCTGGCGTCGGGCCCTTCCGCGAAGTCCTTCCCCTGACAGCGCATTTACTCCTGTCGCCGCCGATCTTCCCCTGAAAAGGACAAAAGTCCGCTGAGATGCGACATTGTCGCAATCATGAATTTTGTTGAATCAAACATTAAAAATTAATGTGCGTGTTTAGCAGTGGTTTCGCGGGGATGATCGTATCGCAGTGATTTGTCCCCAAAAACCGCCTTGCACTTCTTTCTACCTGGTGGTATTTGTTCTCAGAAATCCAAATGAGGCACTGTTTGCACAATGCGACCAAATGAAAAAAAGACAATGATCTTCGGCTGTGGCAACGTCATCATGGGTGATGACGGCTTCGGCCCGGCGGTCGTCGACTGTCTTCACGAGCAATACGTTCTGCCCGAAGAGGTCGAGGCCATCGATGTCGGCACCTGCGTGCGCGAATATCTCTTCGACTACCTGCTCACCGAGGAGGGACGGCCCGGGCGGATCATCGTTCTCGACGCCGTCGACTTCCCCGGACGCGAGCCGGGCGAGGTCTTCGAGATCGTGCCGACGGAGATCCCCGCCAAAAAGATCCACGATTTCTCCCTTCACCAGTTTCCCACCGTCAACCTGCTGCAGGAACTTTCCGAGCACACCGGAATCTCGGTAACCATCCTTGTGGCGCAGATAAAATTCATCCCCGAGGAGATCGCCCCGGGCCTTACGCCGGCCATGACCGAGGCCGTGGCGAAGACGTGTCAGAAGCTCTCACAAATTCTTTCGTTACAAGCAAAATGAGGTGACCTTGTATGATGTATGAATTTAAAGTCAGCG
Organism: Desulforhopalus sp.; assembly: GCA_024710585.1. GTDB lineage: Bacteria > Desulfobacterota > Desulfobulbia > Desulfobulbales > Desulfocapsaceae > Desulforhopalus_A. The sequence continues at coordinate 4,640 of JANJUM010000043.1, read as the reverse complement.
ACCTCGCAGAAGAATTTGGGGTTCATCGAAACACCATAAGGAACTGGATCAATGCCGGGACCCTGCCTGCCAAGGAGGGTCCGGGACGCAAGTACCTTATGAAGTTTCAGGATTACCAGAAACTCTGTGAAAAGTTCGGCCGCGAGCCGCACATCAGCCCCGCCAATAACGTCAGCGCCAAGGCCCTCGGCGCCCTGGAAGTCACCGATGTGGCGCCGCTGGAGATTACCGGGAAGAAGAGCGAAATCGCCATCGACCCCTCCTGGGCCGATGCCTGTCTCACCTGCGGCACCTGCGCCTCCGCCTGTCCCATTTCCGGTGTGGACGGGCTCGATCCGCGCAAGATCGTGCGCATGGCGGCGCTCGGCATGGACGAGGAACTGGTCGCCTCGAACTGGCCGTGGAAGTGCACCATGTGCGCCAAGTGCGAGGAGAGCTGTCCGGCGAACATCCAGATCATCGCCCTGATGCGCAAGATCCGCGGCAAACGGGCCCGCGCCAAGGTACCCGGACCGATTCACAAGGGTGTCGCCATGTGTCTCGAACGCGGCAACAACCTCGGCATTCCCAAGGAAGATTTCGTCTTTCTCTGTGAAGATCTCGGTCAGGAACTCGCCGAGGATTGCTGTCCCGGCTTCAAGACCCCCATCGACGTGCACGGCGCCCGGGTGCTGGTCACCGTCAACTCCAAGGAACCGTTCGGCGAGCCCGACGACATGAAGTGGTGGTGGAAGATCTTCTACGCCGCCGGGGAATCCTTCACCATCTCCTCCGAGAACTGGGAGGGCGTCAACTGGGGCCTCTTCTCCGGTGACGACGAGGCGATGAAGACCGTTGTCGGCCGCATCGTCGACAACATGAGGAGGCTGAACTGCAAAGTTCTCCTCCTCCCCGAGTGAGGCCACGCCTATTTCGCAACCCGGTCCGGGTTGAACAAATGGTACCCCGAAGTCTTCAACGAGTTCAAGGTAGTGAGCGTGTTCGATCTGCTCCTCGAGTACATCCAGGAGGGCAGAATCCAACTCGACAAGTCGGTGCATTCCATGCCCGTCTCCTACCATGACCCCTGCAACTACGGGCGCAAATCCCTCAAGGCCTTCGGCAAGGCCTATTTCGAAGAGGGCCGCGCCATCACCAAAGCCTGCTGCGACGATTTCCGCGAGCTCAACCCCAACCGCAACGGCGCCTACTGCTGCGGAGCGGGCGGCGGCGCCTGGGCCATGCCCTTCTCCGAGGAGCGCGTCTACTATGGGCGTATCAAGGCCCGGCAGATCGTCGAGTCGGGGGCTCACCTGCTCATCGCCCCCTGCCACAACTGCCGCGACCAGATCATGAAATCGCTGATCAAGGAGTATGACCTCAACCTCGAGGTCAAGTATATCTGGGAGCTGGTCGCCGATTCGCTGATCATGCCCAACAAGCAGTAGGCTGCCGCACGGGCAAAATGGCCACTGTCCCCGGGAACGGGGCGGGGCAAGGAACATTGTCATATCCGCCGCAGGCGGCGGATATGGGAGACACACAGAGGAGACACCCAAGATGCAGGACACGAAGAAAATCGGGTCGGTGATGATTGTCGGCGGCGGCGTTACCGGTATGCAGGCCGCCCTCGATCTCGCCGATGCCGGATACTATGTGTATCTGGTGGAAAAGAGCGGCGCCATCGGCGGAGCCATGGCCCAGCTCGACAAGACCTTCCCCACCAACGATTGCTCGATGTGAATTATCGCGCCAAAATTGGTTGAGTGCGGTCGGCACTTGAATATACAGCTGATGACCTTGAGCGAGGTCACCAAGATCGACGGCGTTGCCGGGAATTTCACCGTCACCGTCAAGGAAGCGCCACGTTATGTGGACATGGAAAAATGTATCGCCTGCGGTGCCTGCACCGAGAAGTGCCCGAAAAAGGTGGACAGCGAGTACGACGCCGCCACCGGCAAGCGCAAGGCGATCTACGTCAAATACGCCCAGGCGGTGCCGCTCAAATACCAGATCGACCCCGTCAACTGCATCCGCCTGCAGAAGCCCGGTGCCTGCGGCTTCTGCGAAAAGGTCTGCGATGCCGGGGCGATCAACTTCAACGACACCGAGAAGATCCACACCCTCAACGTCGGCGCCGTGGTCCTCGCCCCCGGGTTCGAGGCCTACGATCCCACCGACGCCAAGGTCTGGGGCTTCGGCGTCTACAAGAACGTCATCACTTCGCTGCAGCTCGAGCGCTACCTGTCCGCCTCCGGGCCGACCGAAGGGCACCTCATCCGCCCCTCCGACGGCAAGCCGGTGAACAAGGTTGCCTTCCTGCAGTGCATCGGGTCCCGTGACGAAAACCTCTGCGGCAACGGCTACTGTTCGTCGGTGTGCTGCATGTACGCCATCAAGGAGGCGGTCATTGCCAAGGACCACGTGCCCGGTCTGCAGACTTCCATCTTCTATATGGACATGCGCACCCACGGCAAGGAGTTCGACCAGTATCTCGAGCGGGCCCGCGAGGATTCGGGGGTGCGTTTCGTGCGCTGCCGCGTCAACGGCGTCGAGACCGACGGCGCCAGCAGCGACCTGCGTCTGCGCTATGTCAACGAGGAAGGCCGTCAGAAGGAAGAGTTCTTCGACATGGTGGTGCTCTCCGTCGGCCTGCAGACCCCCAAGCACGTGCTCGACCTGGCCCACACCGCCGATATCAAGCTGACCGCGGACAACTTCGCCGCCACCTCCGATTTCGCCCCGGTGCAGACCTCCCGCGAGGGCATCTTCACCTGCGGCGCCATCGCCGGGCCGAAGGATATCCCGCAGTCGGTGGTCGAAGGCTCGGCCGCGGCGGCGGCGGTCGCCGACCTGCTCGCCCCGTCCCGCTTCGCCTTGACTCGCCAGGCTACCTTCCCGGCGGAGAAGGATATCTCCCGGGAGGAACCGCGCATCGGCGTCTTCGTCTGCCATTGCGGCTCGAACATTGCCGGCGTGGTCGATGTCAAGGCGGTGGAGGAGTATGCCGCCACCCTGCCCGACGTGGTCTATGTGGAGCGCAATCTCTTCTCCTGCTCCCAGGATACCCAGAACATGATCGCCAAGCGTATCCAGGAGAAGGACCTCAACCGTATCGTCATCGCCGCCTGCACCCCGCGCACCCACGAGCCCCTCTTCCGCGAGACGCTCAAGGCCGCCGGGCTCAACGAGTACCTGGTGGAGATGGCCAACATCCGCAACCACAACTCCTGGGTGCACAGCAAGAATCCCCAGGAGGCCACCGCCAAGGCCAAGGACCTGGTGCGTATGGCGGCGGCCAAGGTCACCTTCGGCGACTCCCTCAAGCCGGTGGCGGTGCCCATCACCCAGAAGGGCCTGGTCATCGGCGGCGGCGTCGCCGGCATGACTGCCGCCCTCAACCTGGCCCGTCAGGGATTCGAGGTGCATCTGGTGGAGAAGACCGACACCCTCGGCGGCAACGCCCTCAACATCAAACATACCTGGTCGGGCGAGCACGTACCCACGCAGGTGGCCAAGCTGATCGACAAGGTCATCTGGAACGACCGCATCATCATCCATAAGGAACACACGGTGACCGCGGTGGAGGGCTTCGTCGGCAACTTCCGCTCGACCATCACCGGCGCCGATGGCAGCAGCAAGGTCATCGAGCACGGCACCGGCGTCGTCGCCATCGGCGGCGAGGCTTTCCTGCCCAAGGAGTACAACTACGAAACCATCACCCGCGTCGTCACCGCGGTGCAGTTCGACAAGCTCTTCGAACTCAAGGAGAAGCACGTCAAGCAGGCCAAGCGCTTCGTCTTCATCCAGTGCGTCGGCTCCCGCGAGGGGGACCATATGTACTGCTCCAAGGTGTGCTGCACCCACTCGGTGCAGTCGGCCATCGCCCTCAAGAAAGAGAACCCGGAGCGCAACGTCTATATCCTCTACCGTGACATGCGCACCTACGCGCAGCGCGAGTCCCTGTTCCGGCAGGCGCGCAAGCTCGGCGTCATCTTCATCAACTACGAGCTGCACGGCAAACCCAAGGTCACCGAGAACGGCCCGGATATCGATGTCGAGGTCTGGGATCATGTCCTGCATCGCCCGTTGAAGATCAAGGCCGATATGGTCATCCTCGCCACCGCCATCCGGCCACGCGAAGATGCCGCCGAACTCGGCAAGCTCTACAAGGTGCCGGTGGATGGGCACGGCTTCTTCCAGGAAGCCCATGCCAAGCTCAAGCCGGTGGACTTCTCCACCGACGGCATGTTCGTCGCCGGTCTCGCCCACTATCCCAAACCGGTGGAAGAGGCGGTGGCCCAGGCCCTGGCAGCCTCGGCCCGTGCCGCGACGCTGCTCTCCAAGACGCAGATCTCGCTCGATGCGGTCAAGGCCGCCGTCGACGAGAACTACTGCGACGGCTGCGCCCTGTGCGTCGATGTCTGCCCCTACCATGCCATCACCCTGGTGGAGCGGGCTGGCGAGGAAGATCGCGCCAAGGGCCGGCTGATCAGCGTCAACAAGGCCAAGTGCAAGGGCTGCGGCCTCTGCCAGGGCACCTGCCCGAAGCGTGGCGTGGCCGTCTCCGGGTTCACCATGCGGCAGATCAGCGCCCAGATCCAGGCGGCGCTGGCGGTCTAGGCAAGGGGAAACCGCCGTGGCGCCGGCTCGTGCCGCGA
>JANJUM010000030.1 GCA_024710585.1 Desulforhopalus sp. | reverse complement strand
AACGCCTCCCTCGAGCCCCTCGACGGGGAGCCGCACCTGCGCTTCATGAAACCGATGCTGGTGGAGGCCTCCTGCCTCAAGTGCCATGCCCAGCAAGGCTATCGCCTCGGCGAGATTCGCGGCGGCATCTCGGTCTCCGTGCCCTTCACCCCTTATGCGGCGGTCTGGCAGGAGCAGAGGCGGCAGCACCTCCTCAGCCATCTCATTATCGCCGCCCTCGGCCTCTTCGGCCTGTGGACGGCCAACGGCCTATTGCGCAGCCGGGAAGCGGCCCTTGCCGCCAGCGAAGCGCGGCACCGCAGCATCCTCGCCACCGCCATGGACGGCGTGCTGCTCGCCGACCGGCAGGGGCGGATCGTTGAGGCCAACCCGCGCTATTGCCTGATGAGCGGCTACACTGCGACGGAACTGCAGGGCATGCCGATCTCGCGGCTCGAGGCGGACGCCTCGCCCGGGGAGGTCGCATCCCGGCTGGAAGAAGTGGTCAGTCTCGGTGAAGACCGCTATGAGACCCGCCATCGCCGTCAGGACGGCAGCGTCTTCGATGTCGCCATTGGCATGCAGTACAACACCGCCCTGGGGGGCCAGTTCGTCGCCTTCCTTCATGACATCGCCGCCCGCAAGGAGGCCGAGGCCGAGCAGCGTCGGCTGCAGCTGCAGCTGCAGCAGGCCCAGAAGATGGAAGCCATCGGCACTCTGGCCGGGGGCATCGCCCACGACTTCAACAATATCCTCGGCGTCATCATCGGCTATGCGGAGATCGTGCATGACGATCTGCCGCCTTCCCCCCTGCGCGAGGAAGTCGGGCAGATCGTTGTCGCCGCCGACCGCGCCAAGGAACTGGTCCGGCAGATTCTCACTTTCAGCCGCCAGGCGGAATTTCACAAGAGCTCCCTGTGGCCGGCCTATATCATCAAGGAATGCCTGAAGTTTCTGCGTTCGTCGCTGCCGGCCACCATCACCATCGAGCAGCATATCGACAAGGCGGCCGGGCCGATTTTCGCTGATGCCACGCAGATCCATCAGCTCTTCATGAACCTCTGCACCAACGCCTTCCACGCCATGGAGGAGCGCGGCGGCACCCTGCGGGTCAGCCTCGGCCTGCGCCGTTTCGACGTCGCCGACGAGGGAGCCGGCGGCGACCTGCCACTGACTGGGGAGTATGTCCAGCTCACCGTCGCCGACACCGGCACGGGCATGGCGGAGGAGGTTCGCCAGAGGATTTTCGAGCCCTATTTCACCACCAAGGGCGTCGGCAAGGGGACCGGCATGGGCCTGGCCATCGTTCATGGGGTGGTCGAAGACCATGGCGGTTTCATCACCTGCCACAGTCAACCCGGCGTCGGCAGCGTCTTCGAGGTTTATTTCCCCAGGAGCGGAGAGGAAGCGGCGCAGGCGACCGCCGAGCCGGCCGATATCGCCATGGGCAGTGAGCGTGTCCTCCTCGTCGACGACGAGGAGATGCTGGTGGGGGCGGGCAAGCTGCTCCTCGAGAGGCTCGGCTACCGGGTAACCTCCTGTGTCGGCAGTCGCGACGCCTGGGAGACCTTCGCCAGGCGGCCGGACGACTTCGACGTGGTGATCTCCGACCAGACCATGCCGGAGATGACCGGGGTGGAGCTGGCGCAGCGCATCAGAGGGGTGCGGCCGCGTCTGCCGATCGTCCTCGCCAGCGGGTACAGCTCGCAGCTGTCCAGGGAAAAGGCCGCGGCGGCCGGTGTGCAGGGCTTCGTGCTCAAGCCCTTCACCAGGGAGGCGCTGGGCAGGGTCCTCCGCGAGGCGCTTGATGGCGACAGGGTCGGGGCGGTGGCGCAGCGCTGATCCTTTCGGCCGTGGTGCCGCTTTTCAGTGTAGACCGAGGTAGGCCGAGGCCAGGGTGGCGTCGCCGCGCGCCAGCGCGGCGCTGCCCGTCCATACGGTGCGGCCCGACTCGAGGACGCAGATATGGTCGGCCACCGCCAGGGCCCGCTCGGTGTTCTGCTCCACCAGCAGCACCGCCAGCCCCTCGCTGCGCAGGCGCTCCAGGGCCTGGTAGCAGAGGTCGATGACCTTCGGCATCAGCCCCAGCGACAACTCGTCGATCATGATCAGCCGTGGCCGCGCCATCAGGGCGCGGGCGATGGCCAGCATCTGCTGCTCGCCGCCGGAGAGGTTGCCGGCCGGCAGGGGCAGGCGTTCGGCGAGGCGCGGGAAGAGATCGAGGACGCGGTCGCGGTCGCGGCGGAAGTCGGCGGCGGGGTGGATGAGGCCGCCGATGCGCAGGTTGTCCTCGACGCTGAGGTCCTTGAAGAGGCGGCGTCCTTCGGGGGCGATGGCGATGCCGGCATGCACCCGCCGCGCCACCGGCAGGAGACTGATATCCTCGCCATTGAAGAGGATGCGCCCCTCCTGCAGGGCGACATGGCCGGCGACGCACATCAAGGTCGAGGACTTGCCGGCCCCGTTGGCGCCGAGCAGGCCGGTGATCTCCCCTGCACGCAGGGTCAGCGACAGGCCGTGCACGGCGCGAAAGGCGCCGTAGCCGCAGGAGATGGAGTCCAGTTCAAGCATCGTCGCTCCCTCTGTGTTGCCGGTTGCGGCGCTCGTCGCCGGCGCCGCTGCCGAGGTAGGCGGCGCGCACCGTCTCGAGGTGCATGACCGTTTTCGGGTCACCTTCGGCGATCTTGCGGCCGTTGTCGAGGACCACCAGGTTCTTGCAGATGCGCAGCACCTCGCGCAGGTTGTGCTCGATGAGGACGATGGTCACGCCCTGGGCGTTGATGTCGCTGATGGTCGTCGCCAGGGACTCGGCCTCCTGGGAGTTGAGCCCGGCGAGGGGCTCGTCGAGGAGGAGGAGCTGCGGCTGCAGGGCCAGGGCGCGGGCCACCTCGAGGCGTTTGAGCACCCCGAGGGGCATTACTGCCGGGTTGTCCTCGGCGTGGCGGGCGATACCCACCCGCTCCAGGAGCTCCCCCGCCACGCGCCGCTCGGCGCTCTGCGACAGGCTGAGCAGGGCGCGCAGCGGCGACAGGGTCTTGCGGTAGGCAGCGGCCAGGGCGACGTTGTCGGCCACACTGATGTCGCGGAAGGGCTTGACCAGCTGCTGCGAGAGGGCCATGCCGAGGCGGATGCGCCGCTCGATGCTCATGCCGTCGAGAGGGCGGCCGGAGAGGCGGACGCTGCCCCGCTCCTGTTGGACGACGCCGGTGATGGCGCGCAGCATGGTGGTCTTGCCGGCGCCGTTGGGGCCGATGAGGCCGAGCAGGTCGCCACGCAGGACGGTGAAGGAGACGTCGTCGATGGCGAGCACGCCTCCGAAGCGTACCGTCACCCGGTCGACCTCGAGGAGCGGCCCTGTTGAGAGGGAAGAAGCCATGGCGCTCATTTGCCCCGCTCCTCCGCCCTGCGCTTGCCGAGATGGCGCCGCACCAGGCCGGCCATGCCGTCGGGCACGAAACGGATCATGAGAAAGAGCAGGCTGCCGTAGACGAGCAGCTTGTAGTCGCCGATGAACTGGAACCAGGCCGGCAGGGCGGAGAGCAGGGCGGCGGCGACGGTCACCCCGGCCACCGAGCCGATGCCGCCGACCACCACCATCGACAGCACGGTGATCGATTCGACGAAGCCGAAGCTGTCCGGGCCGATATACTGGAAGTGGTAGGCGTAGAGGGCCCCGGTTAGCCCAGCGAGGGCGGTGCCGATGGCGAAGGCGGCGAGCTTGTAGCGCGGCACGTTGATGCCCAGCACGCGCATGGTGTCCTCGTCCTCGGCGATGCCGTTGAATACCCGGCCCATCCACGAGCGGCGCAGGTAGATGCACAGGGCCATCACCAGGATGGCGCAGAGCACGGTGAAGAGCATATAGCCGAGCTTGGACATGTTGCTGCCGGTGATGCCGGCGATGCCCAGCTCGCCGCCCAGCCACTCGCGCTGGCGGATGATGCCGACGAAGAGGAAGCCCACCCCCATGGTGGTGATGGCCAGGAAATCGGCGCGCACCCGCAGGCTGGTCAGGCCGACCACCGTGCCCACCGCCCCGGCGAGGAGCATGGCCAGGGGCAGGGTGAGCAGAAAGGGTACCCCGGCCTTGGCGAGCATGGCGGCGAGGTAGGCGCCGATGCCGAGGAAGGCGGCGTGGCCGAGGCTGATCTGCCCGCAGAAGCCGGTGATGAGGTTGAGCGACAGGGCGAAAAGGACGCTGATCGCCATGGTGGTCATCAGGGAGATTTCATAGTTCATGCCGGGGTTCCTCAACGACGGGAGAACAGTCCCTGGGGCCTGACCATCAGCACCAGGATGAGAAAGGCGAAGGCGATGGCGTTGCGGTCGAGCAGCTTGCCGAGGTAGATGGTGCCGTAGGCCTCGACCACGCCCAGCACCAGGGCGGCGGCGAGGGTGCCGCGCACCGAGCCGAGGCCGCCGAGGACGATGATCGCCAGGGCCTTGTATGAGGGCACGCTGCCCATGGTCGGCTCGACCAGGTTGTTGAGCAGGGCCACCCAGACGCCGGCGAAGGCCGCCAGGGCCGAGCCGACGAAGAAATTGAGGTCGCGCACCAGGCGCAGGGAGATGCCGAAGGACTCGGCCATCTGCGGGTCGGAGACGGTGGCCTGGCAGGCCAGGCCGAGGCGGGTGCCGTTCTGCAGCCGCGACAGCACGAAGATGATCGCCAGGCTGCCGATCATCACCAGCAGCTCGGCCATCTTGAGGCGGATGGTGCCGAAGAGCAGCAGCTGCTGCTGCAGCGGCGGGTCGACAAAGGAGATGCCCTGGGCGCCGAAGAGGACGCGGAAGGCCTCCTCGGAGGCGATGTACAGGCCGATGGAGGCGATCAGGGCGACAAAGGGCGGCTTGTCGAGGAGCGGCTCATAGGCGAGGCGATAGGTGATCACCCCGGCGCAGCCGGCGGTCGCCATCGCCGCGGCGAAGCCGAGGATCAGGCTGCCGCTGGCGTTGCAGACGAGGATGCCGACATAGGCGCCGAGGGTGAAGAAGGCCGCGTGGGCGACGTGGAGAATGCGCAGCAGGCCGTAGACCAGGGTCAGCCCAAGGGCGATCAGGGCGTAGATGCTGCCCTGAACCAGCCCCTGGGTGAAGAGTTCGACGAGAAGCATGGGCCGAGCTTATTTGCCGGACTTGCTCGGCGGGGCGAGGAGCACCGGGTCATGGATGACCGAGTGCCGCCGGAAGGCCTTGTCCTTGACCACCTGAACCTGGATATCCTTGCTCACCTCGTGGAGGTCGTTGAAGGCCAGCTTGCCGATGGGGGTCTCGTAGCTGCCGGCGGCGATGGCGTCGCGCAGGGCCGCACCGCCCTTGCCGCCGGTCTTCTTGAGGCCGTCGATGAGCACGTAGGCGGCGGTGTAGGTGGAGGCGGCGACCATGTCGGTGCCGATGCCGGTGGCCTTCTTGAAGTCGGCGATGAAGGCCTGGGTGACCGGCGACTCGGAGTCGCGGTCGAGGGAGGTGGTGAGCAGGGTGCCCTCGGCGGCGTCGCCGGCGATCTCCATGAACTTGTCGGAATCGTAGCCCTCCTGGCCGATGACCGGGGCGGTGATGCCGGCGGCGCGCAGCTGCGAGACCAGCGGCCCGGCGGTGAAGTAGTAGCCGGAGGCGTAGATGACCTCGGGGTTGTCGGCCTTGACCTTGGCCACCAGGGGGCCGAACTGGCGATCCTGCAGGGCGTACTCGTACTCGGCGACGATGTCGAGGGCGAACTTGGGCGCGGCCTCCTTGAAGCCGGCGGCCAGGGCCTGGCCGAAATCGTTCTTCATGGTGAGCAGCACGACGCGCTTCTTGCCGAGGTTGCTGACCAGCTTGGCGCCGCCGCGCCCCTGCACCTCGCCCATGGCGGAGACGCGGAACATGTAGTCGCCGGCGAGGGTGATGTCGGGGTGGATGGCGTAGGAGACCACGTAGGGCACGCCGGCCTGCTGGAAGATGCCGGCGGCGGCGCGGGTCGAACCGGAGTAGGAGCCGGACACGGCGCCCACCACCTTGTCCTTCTCGATGAGCTTGGTGGCCACCGGCACCGCCTCCTTGGGCGAGGCCTGGTCGTCGTAAATGACCAGTTCGAGCTTCTCGCCATTAATGCCGCCGGCCTCGTTGGCCTTGGCCACCGCCAGCTTGGCGCCTTCCAGGGCCGACTTGCCGTCGGCGGCGGCAAAGCCGGTGATGGGCACGTTGAGGCCGATCTTGATCTCGGCCAGGGCCGGGGTGGCGGCCAGGGCGAAGATGGCCGCGCTGCACACGAGGGGACGAAGGACTGCTGTTTTCATGGGGATCTCCTTGATTAAGTGAAATGAACCAACCAACAACATACCTCTCTAACGGGCGCTGCGGCCTGTCGACGCCGTGGCGATGCCCTCTCAGCCTTCCTTGCCGCGCCGCGCCAGCGCCTCGAGGACCTCGGCGCAGCTCTCCGCGGCGCGGCGGGCGAGGAGGTCGGCCTCGTCGCGCACGGTGGCGGTAAAGGCCTCGTCGCTTATGCCGCGCAGATTGATGAGCACGTTCTGCCAGGCCCCCCAGATGCCGGTCTCCAGCGAGCGCGCCCCCACCTGGACATCGGAGGCCGAGGCCGGGTTGCCGTAACGGGCGGCGGCGAGCAGGGCCGGCCAGGCGCGGTCGCCGCAGCGCATGGTGGTCAGCGGCACGGCCACCGCCGTCTTCAGGCCATCTTCCATGGCCTGGCGGCGCAGGCGTTTTTCCTCGTCGCTGCCTTTGGGGAGCTTGAGGGCGGTCATATAGTCGTTGAAGGCGTTGGTGTCGCGGTCGATGAGCGGAATGAGCTCCTCCTGCACCTGGTGCAGCAGGGGGATGACCGCCTTCATCTCGGCGCCGACACCCTCGAACTTGCGCACCCCGTAGGTGAGCTTGGCGACCATCGCCCCCAGGGCGACGCCGACCGCGGCGAGCATCGCCGACACCGAGCCGCCGCCGGGGGCCGAGGTGCGCGCCCCCACCGCCTCGATGAAGCGGCGCACCGGCAGCGAGGCCAGCGGCTCGTCCGGCGGCTCGGCCACCAGGTACTCGATGATGCGCTTCTCGGGGATGAAGGGGGCGATGGACGACAGGCCGAGACGCTCCACGGCGAGGCGGATCTTCTGCCCTTCCTCGTAGACGAAGATGCCCTCCTGGGCGATATAGTAGTCGGCGGCGGCGAGCAGGGCCTCCCTGGGCACCAGGCCGACGACCTCCGAGCCGGCCACCCCGACGCCGAGCCGCGCCGCTTCCTTTTTGACCTCCTCGTAGAGCACGTGCATGGGGGTGCGGCGGTAGTCGGTGAGGTTGACGGTGACCTGGGCCAGGCCATACTCGTCGACATACCAGCCCATGCCCTGCACCGCCGGCAGCCGACCCGGCTGGCCGTCGCCGCGGCCGGTCTCGCGCAGGTCGAGGGCGATGCGGTGCGCCTGGTTGGGGGTGCCGAGGATATTGACATTATAGGCGATGAGGAACATGCGCGCCCCGGTCACCGTGGCCCCCCAGGAAGGCGCCAGCCGGGCCGGGCCGAAGTCCGGCTGCCAGGCGGGGTCGGCGAGCTTTTTGGCCAGCCCCTCGTATTCGCCCTCGCGGATGTCGGCGAGCTTCCTGCGCTGTTCGCTGCGCGCCGCCTCCTCGTAGAGATACACCGGCACCTCGAGCTCGCCGGCCAGGCGTCGCCCGAATTCCTCGGCGATGGCGACGCACTCGGCCATGGTCACCCCGGAGACCGGCACGAAGGGGCAGACGTCGAGGGCGCCCATGCGCGGGTGCTCGCCATGGTGGTGGCGCATGTCGATGTTGGCGTGGGCGACCCTGGCGGCGGCCAGCGCGCCTTCGACGACTGCTTGCGGGTCGCCGACGAAGGTGTAGACGGTGCGGTGGGTGGAGCGACCGGGGTCGACGTCGAGCAGCGTGCAGCCGGCGGTGTCGCGGATGGCGGTGGCGATGAGGTCGATGACGCGTTGATCCCGGCCTTCGGAGAAATTGGGGACGCATTCGACGAGTTTTTTCATGGGTGTGAACCTCTAGGGGCGGGCGACCAGCTCGCCCCGCTTGTAGACGGCGTCCACCGGGGACACCCCGGCATGGAAGGCGAGGATGGCCGGGGTCTTGCCGTCGAGGAGAAGGAAGTCCGCCTGCCGGCCGGGAGCGAGGCTGCCGACACGGTCGGCGATGCCCAGGGCGTAGGCGCCGTTGAGGGTGGCGGCGGTGAGGGCCTCGGCCGGGGACAGCCCCATTTGCAGGACGGCCAGGCCGATGACGAAAGGCATCGACTCGCTGTAGCTCGAGCCGGGGTTGCAGTCGCTGGCCAGGGCCAGGGCGACGCCGCGCTCGAGCATGTGTCGCGCCCGGGCATAGGGCTTGCGCAGGCTGTAGGCGGTGGCCGGCAGCAGGGTGGCCACCACTCCGGCGGCGGCGAGACCGTCGATGCCCGGGTCGCCGGCGGCGAGCAGGTGGTCGGCGGAGAGCGCCGCCACTTCCGCGGCCAGCCCCGCCCCACCGAGGTCGTGGACTTCGTCGGCATGTATCTTCACCGCGAAGCCAAGACTCTTGGCGGCGGCGAGCAGCCTGCGCCCCTGGGCGATGGAGAACACCCCCTGCTCGCAGAAGATGTCGCACTGCCGGGCCAGGCCGAGCGCCGCCACGCGGGGCAGCATGTCGTCGATCATCAGGTCGACGTAGGCGTCGGCGCGCCCCTGGTACTCGGGAGGCACGGCGTGGGCGCCGAGAAAGGTGGCCACTACGTCGAGCGGCGTGCTGCGGCCGACGCGCTCGATGACGCGCAGCATCTTCAGCTCGCTGTCGGTGTCGAGGCCATAGCCGCTTTTGATCTCCACCGTGGTGGTGCCGTGGGCGAGGGCGCTGAGGGCGCGGTCGCGGGTCAGCCGGTAGAGCTCCTCCTCGGGGCAGGCGCGCACCGCCGTCACCGAGTTGAGGATGCCGCCGCCCTGGCGGAGGATGTCGAGATAGGCGGCGCCGGTCAGGCGCAGGGCGAACTCCTCCTCGCGCGGCGAGACGAAGCAGAGGTGGGTGTGCGGGTCGACGAAGCCGGGCACCAGGCAGCGGCCGCCGGCGTCAATGACCTCGTCCACGGTACGCTGGTCAAGACCGGCGCGGACCTCGTCGCTGTCACCGATCCTGGCGACCAGGCCGTTTTCGATGAGCATCGCGCCCCGCTCTATACGGAGCAGCTCCCCCATGTGCGGGCCGGCCGCGGGGCGGCCGTGGTCGACGGGGGTATGGATCGAGGCGTTGTCCACCAGCTTGCGGGTCATCGGCGTCTCCTCGGTGGTTCAGGCGGCGGGGAAGATGGCGGCCACGGCCGCGGCCACCGCCTCCTCGTCGGCGATGAAGGGCAGGGTGATGTGGTCGCCGCGGCCGTTGTCGCGGTTATGCTCGGCGGCCACCTCGACGGCATTGGCGTTGCGCGCCCAGTTGCGGCGGGCGACGCCGCCCATGACATCCCAGCTCATCGCCTTTCTGATGATTTCGTCGACCCGCTCGCTGCCGTCGAGTACCAGGCCGAAGCCGCCGTTGATGGCCTTGCCGATGCCGGTGCCGCCACCGTTGTGCAGCGCCACCAACGACATGCCGCGCGCGGCGTTGCCGGCGAAGCAGTGGGTGGCCATGTCGGCGCAGACGTTGGAGCCGTCGCGGATGTTGGCGGTCTCGCGGAAGGGCGAGTCGGTGCCGCCGGTGTCGTGGTGGTCGCGGCCGAGCATGATCGGGCCGACCTCACCGTTGCGCACCATCTCGTTGAACTTGAGGCCGATGGCGACGCGGCCGGGGGCGTCCTGGTAGAGGATGCGCGCCTGGCTGCCGACCACCAGGCGGTTCTTCTCGGCGTCGCGGATCCACAGGTAGTTGTCGCGGTCCTCGCAGCGCCGCCCGGGGTCGATGCACGACAGGGCCGCCTGGTCGGTGCGGCGCAGGTCCTCCTCCTTGCCGCTCAGGCACACCCAGCGGAAGGGGCCGTAGCCGTAGTCGAAGATCGGCCCCATGAGGTCCTCGAAATAGGAGGGGAAGACGAAGCCGTCCTTGGCGTCGACGCCGTTTCGCGCCGCCTCGGTGACCCCAGCGTCGAAGACCGCCTTGAGGAAGGCGTTACCGTAGTCGAAGAAGAAGGTCCCCTGGGCGGTGATGCGTTTGATTGCCGCGAAGTGGCGGGCGAGGCTCTCGTTGACCAGGGCGGTGAAGCGCGGGCGGTCCTCGGCGAGCAGCCGGGTGCGCTCGGCGAAGGTGATGCCCTGCGGGCAGTAGCCGCCGTCGTAGACGACGTGGCATGAGGTCTGGTCGGAGAGCAGGTCGACCTTGACCTCGTGGTCGACGAGATACTCGATGAGGTCGACGACGTTGCCGTGGTAGGCGATGGACAGGGCCTGGCGATTGTTACGCGCCTCCCCGGCCAGCCTGACCGCCTCGGCGAGGTCGTCGGTGACCGTGTCGACCCAGCCCTGGTCGTGGCGGGTGGCGATGCGCGAGCTGTCGACCTCTGCGACGATGGACACCAGCCCGGCGATCTTCGCCGCCTTGGGCTGGGCGCCGCTCATCCCGCCGAGGCCGGAGGAGACGAAGAGCTGGCCGCGCAGGTCGGCGCAGGCCCCGGCGCCGAGGACCTTGCGCCCGGCGTTGAGCAGGGTGGTGTAGGTGCCGTGGACGATGCCCTGCGGGCCGATGTACATCCAGCCGCCGGCGGTCATCTGCCCGTAGGAGGAGGCGCCCATCTGCGCGGCGATCTCCCAGTCGGCGAGGTTGTCGTAGAGGCCGACCATGAGGCCGTTGGTGATGATCACCCGCGGGCTCTGCGGCGAGGAGGCGAACAGCCCCAGGGGGTGGCCGGACTGCATGACCAGGGTCTGCTCCTCGGTCATCTCGGCGAGGTATTTCTTGATCAGCCGGTACTGCATCCAGTTCTGGCAGACGCTGCCGGTCTCGCCGTAGGTGACCAGCTCGTAGGGGTAGAGGGCGACCTCGAAGTCGAGGTTGTTGTCGATCATCACCTGCATCGCCCGCCCGGCCAGGCACTTGCCGGGATAGCTGTCGACGGGCAGCGCCCTGATCGCTCCGGCGGGGCGGAAGCGGTAGCCGTAGATGCGGCCGCGGGTGCGCAGCTCCTCGAGAAACTCGGGGATGAGGGTGGCGTGGTGACGCTCCGGCACATAGCGCAGGGCGTTGTGCAGGGCGATCTCGGTCTGGTGCCGCGAGAGGCGGAAGCCGCGGTCGGGGGCGCGGCGGATGCCGGGAACGAAGGGCGGGGGGGCGGGGAGGTCCTCGTCGAGGGAGATTCTCATCGCCCGGGCGATGTCGCTGTTGCTGAGCATGGGCACACCTCCGGCTGCTAGCGGGTTCTTCTTGTATATACAACGAATATAGCAGAGCGATGCCCGGCTGCCAAGGATTTTCAGAGTTTTGCGGGGTGGTGGGTGTATGTGATTGCCATCGTCGCGCTTTTAGTTGTATATATTAGAAAAAAGAACGCGCCGATGACGTCGCGCCGCGGAGGCGATTGGTGTTGTAACCCCTGGAGCGCGGCGCCTCTCGTCGGGGCAGGCGGGGTGCCCGCGTGGCAGAGGCGGGCAGGAGGGGCGGCTGACCACCCGGCGCGAACGGGTGGTGGCGCAGAAGATCACAGGGAAAAGGCATGGCCGAGCAACCGCACAGGATCCCGCTCTATCGGCGGGTCCGCGAGGATATCATGGGGCGCATCGTCTCCGGCGAGCTGCAGCCGGGGATGCGCATCGACTCCGAGAACGAGCTGGTGCAGCGCCTCGGCGTGTCGCGCATGACCGTCAACCGCGCCCTGCGCGAGCTGACCAGCGAAGGGGTGCTGCGCCGTCTCCAGGGGGTGGGCACCTTCGTCGCCGGCAGCAAGCCGCAGTCGGCCCTGTTCGAGATCATCCCCATCAACGAGGAGATCGAGCAGCGCGGCGGCCGCCACAGCTGCGAGGTGCTGCTGCTGCAGGAGGAGCGGGCCCGGCCGCGGCTCGCCGCCGACCTGGGCATCGAGGCCTACGGCGCCGTCTACCACGCCCTGCTCCTCCACAAGGAGAACGGCCGGCCGATCCAGCTCGCCGACCGCTACATCAATCCCCAGCTGGGCGGCGACTTCCTCTCCCAGGATTTCCGCCACATCACCCCCAGCGCCTACCTGCTCAGCCTCTTCCCGGTGACCGAGATCGAGCATGTCATCGAGGCGGTGGTGCCCGAGCCCTGGGTGCGCGAGCACCTTGCCATCAACGAGGTCGAGCCCTGCCTGGTGCTGCACCGCCGCACCTGGGTGGGCGAAATCATCGCCACCAGCTCGACCTTCTACTACCCCGGCTCGCGCCACTCCATCGGCGGCCGCTTCAAGCCCGGGGCCTCCGGCTCCCTGGCCATCGCCTGAGGCCATGACGAGGCACGTCGAGGCGCCGCTGCGCTCGGCCAGCTGCCGGCCGCGAATCGAGGATATCGACACCCTGGTGCTGCACTATACCGAGCTCGACCTGCAGCGCTCCCTGGCCATCCTCCGCGACGGGCCGGTCAGCGTCCACTGGCTGCTCGACGTCGACGGCACCGTCTACCGCCTGGTGAGCGAAGAGCTGGTCGCCTACCATGCCGGGCTGTCGATGTGGCGCGGCAGGGCGGCGGTCAACGAGCGCTCGGTGGGCATCGAGATCGTCAATGCCAACGGCAATCATCACCCCTACCCGGAGAGGCAGATAGCGGCCTTGCTCGCCTTGTGCGAGGATATCCTCGCCCGCAACAGAGGGATCGCCGCCGCCGGCGTCGTCGGCCACTCAGATATCGCCCCTAAGCGCAAGGTCGACCCCGGCATTCTCTTCCCCTGGCGCCGCCTGGCCGCGGCCGGCATCGGCCTGTGGCCGGAGGGTGGGGCGGTGGAGGACGGCGACGGGGATAGCGATGTCGCCCAGCTGCTGCGGGCCTGCGGCTACCCCCCGCCGCACGGTTATGGGCTGAGGGATGGCCTGCCGGCCCTCTTTCCGGTCGGGGAGCCGGTCCGTCCGGGCCGGGACGAGGTGGTGTGGGTGGAGGAGGCCGATCTCGTCGCGGCCTTTCAGCGCCGTTTCCGGCCCAGGCAGGTGGATGGCATCGCCGATGGCGAGACCCTGGCCCTGCTGCGCGGCCTCGCCCGGCTCTCCGTCTGAGCGGCAACTTGTTATCCTGAGGTGCTTGCCGCCCCGGGGGCGGCGCTGTTCACGTGCCCTGGGCCTGGCCGTTCACGTCGCGGCTCGGGTCGAAGAGCTCCACCCGGTCGCGGCCGAGGTTTTTCGCCCTGTAGAGGGCGGTGTCGGCCTCGCGCAGCAGGTCGTCGAGGGCGAGCGTGTCGCCCCTCAGGGCGGCCACGCCGATGCTGATGGTCACCGAGATGCTCAGGCCGTCGCTTTCGAGCACCTGCGCCGCCACCGCCCGGCGCAGACGTTCGGCAAGGGTGACGGCCTCCCCAGGGGGCGTGCGCGGCAGGAGGATGGCGAACTCCTCGCCGCCGAGGCGGCCGGGCTTGTCGACTTCGCGGATGAGGCTGCGCATGGTGGAGGCGACCATCTGCAGGACGCGGTCGCCGACATGGTGGCCGTGCTGGTCGTTGACATTCTTGAAACGGTCGATGTCGAGCATGAGCAGGGACAAGGGCGCCGGGTAGCGGCGCGCCATGCGCAGTTCCTCTTCGCCGCGGGAGAAGAAGGAGCGCCGGTTGGCCAGACCGGTGAGCTCGTCGGACATGGCCAGCCGCGCCAGCTCGCGGTTGAGGTGGCGGATGCGCTCCTCGGCGCGCTGCTTCTCCACCACCGAAAAGGCGAGGTCGGCGATATGGCTGACCAGCCGCGCGTCGCGGTGGTCGTAGTCGATGGCCTTGTTGGCGATGCCAAGGAGGGAGACCACCCTGCCGTCACGCAGGGTCGGCACCACCAATTGCCGCACCAGACGGGGGTGGCCCTCGGGCAGGGTCGTTGCCCAGGGCAGGGAGAGGCAGTCGTTGTCGATGGCCGGGCGGCGGCTGGACAGGCACTGGCGCCACGACCCGCCGAGCATGCGCGGCGTGTGCTGCCGACCCTCGGCAACCTGGCAGAACTCGTCGCGGGTGCGGCTCGACCAGGCGGTCATGGGGATCTGCAGCCCCTCCTCGTCGAGCAGGTGGTAATAGCCGAGGACGCTGCCGGTAAGGCGCTCGATCTCGTCGAGGGCCCGCTGCAGCAGCTCGGGGAGGCTGTGGTCGGCGGCGAATTCCCACAGCCCGAGGCAGAGGCGGATGGCCTCCTCGGCGCGCTTGCGCTCGGTGGTGTCGACGGTGGCGATGACCAGGCCCTGATCGACGGTGGGGTAGGGGGCGGCATGGACGTTGACCCAGATGGTCTTGCCACGCTCGGTGATAAGCCCGGTCTCGACATCGTGTACCGGCCGGCCGAGGCGCCGCGCCTGGGCCTCGGCGGTTTCCCCCTCCTCCATCGGCGTCTGGTCGGGGCGCAGCCGTGGCCGCCGGCCGAGCACCCCGGCGAGGATGTCCTCGCGGGACATTTCCAGCATGTTCGCCAGGGCGGGGTTGGCATAGGCGAGGCGGCCGTCCGGGTTCTGTACCGAGACCCCCACCGGCAGGGTCTCGAGGAGGACCTGCAGGCGCTGCTCGTTCTCGCGCAGGGCCGCTTCAACCTGACGGCGTTCGCTCAGCTCGCGCTGCACCTCGTGGAAGAGGCGGGCGTTGGTGATGGCGATCACCGCCAGGCGGCTGAACTGCAGCAGCAGTTCGAGGTCGTCGTCGCTGAAGGAGGCCGCCGAGCCGCGCTCGTGGGCGAGGCCGAGCACCCCGAGGACCTTGCCGCGGGAGAGCAGCGGTACGCCGAGCACCGCCTTGATGCTGCCGCTGGTGAAGGCGCCGATCCTCTTCGCCCACTGGTCGTAGTCGTCGACCAACAGCGGCTTTCCTGTCTGCCATACCGTTCCCGCCACCCCCTCGCCCAGGCGCACCCTGTGGCTCAGCGACTCGGTCAGGGCGCCCATGCCGACCATGGGGCGCAGCTCGCCGCTGTCCTCGTCGAGAAGGTCGAGGTAGCCGGCCGAGGTGCCGATGAGGGCCCCGGCGCGGCGCACGACGTTCTCGAGGAGCAGGGCGAGGTCGAGCTGCGAGAGGAGTTCGACGGTGGTCTTCTGCAGGGCGGTGATGATGCCGTTCTGCCTCTTCAGGCGGGTTTCAGCCTGCAGCTTCTCTTCGAGATCGCTCTCCAGTTCCAGGAAGAGGCGGCGCACGACCATCAGCAGCAGCGAGAAGGTGAGCAGCACGGTGAGGGTCTCGTTGGCCTGGAGCAGCGGTTCGGGCGAGGCGTAGGCCTCGAGCAGCGAGCCCTGCGGCCTGTAGGCCAGGCGCCAGCCGAGGTGGCCGAGGTTGGCCAGGGCGAGGACGAGGAATACGTAGCCAACCCAGCGCGTCGAGGGGCGCATGTCGCCATCGACCTCGCCGAGCATGGCCACAGCGCCGCGCAGGCAGACTGCCAGAAGGGCCAGGGAGAGGAGCATGTCGCCCGCCGCGGCGGAGGGCAAAAGCTCAATGGCGGCAATGTCGGCGACGACGAAGAGGAGAAAGAAGATCAGCGCAGGCAGCGGCGAAGGCGTCTTGCCGATGAAGCGTCGCAGGCCGTGGAGGAGGAAGAGGCTGCCGGCGAGGAGCAGGGCGCTGCCCCCGGCGAGGGCCGGGAGATGGGGCAGGCGGGGGCCGGCGCACAGCAGCAGTACGGCGAAAAACTGCAGCGCGAAGGCCAGGGGCAGATAGGAAAGGCCGTGGAAGCGGTTGCGATTGGAGTGCCACAGCAGGGTGATCACCGCTAGGCAGATCATGGCGATGAACGACGAATTGATGATAGTCGTCTGTCCCTCTGCCATGCTTCAGCCCCCGTCCTGTTGCCGTTCGCTGCCTTGCCCTTGCGTAGGGCCATTCCCCATTCCTCGAGTATCGGGAATTTCGAGGCAAAAGTCCAGGAATTGTCGAAAATTGGCCGGCCGACCGCCTCCGGATGGCACCTGTGGGCGGTCGGCGCGGGCTTTTACGCCCCTTCCTGCATCATTTGCCGCAGCACGCAGGGGAGGATGCCGCCATGGCGGAAGTAGAGCACGTCGACCTCGGTGTCGAGGCGGGCGATTACCGCAAAGGACAGCGACGAACCGTCGGCCCTGGTGGCGGTCACCGTCAGCCGCCCCCGTGGCGAGATGTCGGCCAGGCCGCCAATGGCGTAGACTTCCGAGCCGTCGAGGCCAAGAGAGGAGATGGAGGCGCCGTCGGCGAAGATCAGCGGCAATACCCCCATGCCCACCAGATTGTTGCGGTGGATGCGCTCGTAGGATTCGGCGATGACCGCCCGCACGCCGAGGAGGTTGGTGCCCTTGGCGGCCCAGTCGCGCGACGAACCGGAGCCGTACTCCTTGCCGGCGAGGACCACCAGCGGCGTGCCCTCCCGCTGGTAGGCCATGGCCGCCTCGTAGACGAAGCGCTCCTCTCCCTCGGGGTATTTGCGGGTGTAGGAGCCTTCCTTGGGGGAGAGCATGCGGTTCTTGATGCGGATGTTGCCGAAGGTGCCGCGCATCATCACCTCGTGGTTGCCGCGCCGCGAGCCGTAGGAGTTGAAGTCTTCCTGGGCCACCCCCTGGGCGGCGAGGTACTGGCCGGCGGGGTAGGTTTTGGCGATGGCCCCGGCCGGGGAGATATGGTCGGTGGTGACGCTGTCGCCGAGGAGCAGCAGGGCGCGGGCCCCGACGATATCGTCCACCGCCCGCGGCTCCTTGCTGAAGTTATTGAAATATGGTGGATTTTTGATATAGGTGGAGGCCTCGTCCCAGGGATAGGTGGCGCTGGGTGCCACCTCGAGCGCCTGCCAGAACTGGTCGCCGTCGAAGATGGTGGCGTATTCGAGGCGGAAGGCCTCCTCGGAGACATAGCGCGCGGCGAGCTGCTCCACTTCCTCGTGGCTCGGCCACAGCTCCTTGAGGTAGACCGGGCGGCCGTTGGGGTCGAGGGCCAGGGGGTCGCGGGTGAGGTCGAGGTTGACGCGGCCGGCCAGGGCGAAGGCCAGCACCAGCAGCGGCGAGGCGAGGAAGTTGGATTTGACCAGCTGATGGATGCGCGCCTCGAAGTTGCGGTTGCCGGAGAGGACCGCGGCGACGTTGAGGTCCTTGTCCTTGATGGCCTGCTCCACCGCCGGGTGGAGCGGGCCACTGTTGCCGATGCAGGTGGTGCAGCCGAAGGCGGCGATATGGAAGCCGAGTGCCTGGAAGTAGGGCAGCAGGCCGCTCTCCTGGAGATAGCGGCTGACCACCCGCGAGCCAGGGGCGAAGGAGGTCTTGACGTAGGCCGGCACGTGCAGGCCGCGCTCCACCGCCGCCTTGGCCATCAGGGCGGCGCCGAGCAATACGTAGGGGTTGGAGGTGTTGGTGCACGAGGTGATGGCGGCGATGACCACGCTGCCGTCGCCGAGGGTCACCGGGGTGTCGTTGATCTGGGTGGCGGCCTTCTTGTCGCCCTGGACCGCCGTGGCCATGGACGACAGAAGGACGCGGTCCTGGGGCCGGGATGGGCCGGCCAGGCAGGGCTCGACGCTGCCGAGGTCGAAGTTTATGACCGTGGTGTACTCGCAGGTCTGGGAAGCGTCGTAGAAGAGGCGGTTGGCCCGGGCGTAGGCCTCGCTGCGCTGCGCCTGGCGGCGGCGGCCGGTGTTCTGCAGGTAGGCGATGGTCTTGGCGTCGATGGGGAAGAAGCCAAGGGTGGCCCCGTACTCCGGGGTCATGTTGGCTATCGTCGCCCGGTCGGGGATGGAGAGGTGCTCCATGCCCGGGCCGAAGTACTCGACGAATTTCTCCACCACCTTGTGCTGGCGCAGCAGCTGGGTCAGGGTGAGGACGAGGTCGGTGGCGGTCACCCCCACCGGCAGGCGTCCGCTGAGGCGCACGCCGACCACCTCGGGGATCGACATGTAGTAAGGCTGCCCGAGCATCACCGCCTCGGCCTCGATGCCGCCGACGCCCCAGCCGAGCACGCCGATGCCGTTGATCATCGGTGTGTGTGAGTCCAGGCCGACGAGGCTGTCCGGAAAGAGCAGGCTGCGGCCGCCAGACGTCTCGTCGACGGTGACGCGGCCGAGATGTTCGAGGTTGACCTGGTGGCAGATGCCGGAGTTGGGCGGCACGACGCGGAAGTTGTCGAAGCTCTTCTGCGCCCACTTGAGCAGGGTGTAGCGCTCGGCGTTGCGCTGGTATTCCTTGGCGACGTTGTCGGTGAGGCTGCCGATGGTGCCGGAGGAGTCGATCTGCACCGAGTGGTCGGCCACCAGCTCCACCGGCACCCGCGGGTTGACGCGGGCCGGGTCGCCGCCCAGGGCGGCCACGGCATCACGCATCGCCGCCAGGTCGACCACCGCCGGCACGCCGGTGAAGTCCTGCATCAGCACCCGGGCGGGGTGGAAGGGGATCTCCACCGGGGCGGGGTAGCTCTTCTCCCAGGAGGCGATGGCGCGCAGGTCTTTCTCGGCGACGATGCGCCCGTCGTAGTGGCGCAGCAGGTTCTCGACCAGCACGCGAATCGAATAGGGCAGGCGTTCGATATTTCCCCAGCCGGCCTTCTCCAGCCGTACCAGGTCGTAGTAGACGGCGTCTTCCGCCGGCAGCTCGTTGATGAAATCCTCTTTTGTCATGGCTTCCTCACGCAGATTGTGGTGAAAGGGACGGTTGCGGCCCTTACCTTAGCAGGCCGCCTGGGGCGGGGCATGCCCCGCATCGCCAGGTTCAACAGGACTGCCCGGCGGCGATGTTGTCGTGGTGCTGCCGCAGCAGGGTTTCCAGCTGCCGCTGGTGGCGGCCCTCTTCGGCGATGATCGCTTCCATCCCGGCGACTGCTTCGGGGTCGTCGAGCAAAGCGAGGAGAAAGCGGTAGAAGACGATGGTGTCCTCCTCGAAGTCGCGCGAGCGCCGCAGCACATCCATGAAATCGCCGGCGGCGAGCTCGTCGCTGTCGGGGACGAAGGGGTTGCTGGCCATCATCTCGCGCAGCAGCTCACGGCCCATCTTCTCCATCTCGCGTTCCTCGGCGGAGAGCGGCCGCCCGGCGGGGAGCGCAACCAGCCACTGCCGGTGGCGCTTCTCGTCGTCGGCCAGGGCGGTGAGCAGCCTGGCGGTGTCCTCGTCGGGGCATGACCTGGCCGCCCGGCGGTAGGTGTCTTCGCCGTTCTTTTCGATTTGCAGGGCGATATTGCGTATGTCCTCGAGGGTGAACATGGAGCCTCCGGGAGCGTGATGGTGGCGGCTGGTGCCGAGTCTTGTGCATTGTACCGCATTTTTTGCGGCGGCAAAGCCTCTTTTACTCGAAAAACCGGGTGAACGCCGCCACTTCCTCGCGTTCGGTGCGATAGGAGTTGATGGCCGCCGCGCGGTCCTCATAGCCGAGGGCCATGCCGCACAGCAGCACCGTCTGCGGGCCGTAGCCGAGTTTCTCCTTGATAAGCTGCGGGTACTGGCCGAGGGCGGCCTGGGCGCAGGTGGCCAGCCCCAGTTCCGTCGCCGCCAGCATCAGCGACTGCAGGAACATGCCGAAGTCGAGGTAGGAGCCCTTCTGCAAGGCCTTGTCGATAAAGAAGAAGAGGATTACCGGGGCGTCGAAGCCGCGGTAATTGGCCACCCATTGCTCGAGGCGGCGCTCCTTGTCGTGGCGCTCGATGCCCAGGGCGGCGTAGAGCTGGCTGCCGCACACCACCCGCCGCTTCTTGTAGGGCTCGTGCCACTCCAGGGGATAGTAGTGGTAGTCCATGTCCCCCGGACCATGCAGGCGGAATTCCTCCACCATCGCCCGGGTCAGGGCTTCCCTGGTCTTGCCTTCGACCACCGCCACCTGCCAGGGCTGGGCGTTGCTGCCCGAGGGGGCCTGGCGGGCGGCGTCGAGGATGGCGACGATCTTGTCGCGTTCGACCGCGCTGGGCAGAAAGGCGCGGGTCGACTTGCGCTGGCGCAGGGCATCGATGACGTTCATGGGGGCTCCCGGGGAAAAGGGTCTTTGGGCGCATTGCCAGGGGACGATGGGCGTGCCGTTGCACGTTCACCCTAAAAGAATAAGGCTGTCGTCGGGAAGAGCAAGTGCAGCCTGCTGGTTCCATTAAAGTGCTGCCGGTTTCTACGGGCAGGATGGACTGGCGCTGTGCCGGAGAGCAGGCCGGGGCGGGAGAAACGTTCGTCCGGGCTTTGCATTTACTTGCAAATGATTATCCTTGTCTGAAAATGACCCATTCGAGGTGAAAGACTTGACATGGAAGCTGGATTTTTATCTGATTGGTTAAAGCGGCTTTCTCGCCGAGGGGCTGGCGCGGGTTACTTGAAAAACGGCCAGCTTCATCCCGCGATGAGAAGCCGACATCGTTCGGACAGGCGAGGCTGAACGGTATCCGTTCACCACAGGATAATGAAGCAAAGGAGAGAAGGCATGGCAGAAGAGACCACAGTATTGACCCCGGACGGCATCGAATCCCCCGGCGAGGAGAAAACGGAAGGCAAATCCCTGGTGGTGGCCAGGGATCTCCTGCCGGAGCGGCTGATCCTCATCCCCCTCCACGACCGCCCCATGTTTCCCAAGATGATGGGCCCGATCATCCTCGAGGATGGCGGTCTTCAGGAAGCGGTGATGAAGCATATGAACCAGAATGCGCCGCTCTATTTCGGCCTGGTGCTGCAGGTCCCCGGCGATGACGGCATGGCCCGCGCCGTGCACGGCGGTGACGATTTCTACAAGGTAGGCACGGTGGCCAGGGTGGTGCAGGTCTCGCCCTTCAAGCCCGGCGAGCCCCTGCAGATCCTCGTCCAGGCCCTGGAGCGCTTCGAGATCGTCGCGGTGATGAAGAAGGAGTCGCTCTTCGTCGCCGAGGTCAAGTACCGCTACGAGCCGATCCAGGAAAGCTCCGAGGAGCTCAAAGCTTATTCGGTGGCGATTATCGACTGCATCAAGGAACTGGTCAACATGAACCCCCTCTTCAAAGAGGGGCTGTCGCTGCTGCTCGAGCGCATCAACCTCAGCGACCCAGGTTCGTTGGCCGACTTCGCCGGGGCGATGACCACCTCCTCCGGCCGCGAGATCCAGAAGATCCTCGAGACCGCCGACATCCGCGAGCGCCTCGAGGCGGTGCTCATCCTCCTCAAGAACGAGGTGGAGATCTCCAAGCTCAAGGCGAAGATCAGCAAGCGCATCGAGGAGCAGCTCTCCAAGCAGCAGCGCGAGTTTTTCCTCAAGGCGCAGCTGCAGGAGATCAAGAAGGAACTTGGCCTGTCCAAGGACGACACGCAGACGGAGATCGAAAAGTACGAGAACCGCCTCAAGAAGCTGGTGCTCACCGACGAGGCGCGGGAGAAGGTCAAGGAAGAGATCGAGAAGCTGCGCCTGCTCGGCTCGTCCTCGCCGGAGTTCAACGTCACCCGCACCTACCTCGACTGGCTGACCATACTCCCCTGGGGGGTCTACTCCCAGGACAGCTATAACCGCAAGAAGGCGGCCAAGATCCTCGACCGCGACCACTACGGCCTCGAGGACGTCAAGAACCGCATCCTCGAGCTCATCTCGGTGGGCGTCATCAAGGGCGACCTCAGCGGCACCATCCTGTTACTCCAGGGGCCGCCTGGTGTCGGCAAGACCTCCATCGGCCGCTCCGTGGCGCAGAGCCTGGGGCGCGAGTTTTTCCGCTTCTCCCTCGGCGGCATGCGTGACGAGGCGGAGATCAAGGGCCACCGCCGCACCTACATCGGCGCCATGCCCGGCAAGTTCATCCAGGCCATCAAGACCTGCAAGACTGCCAACCCGGTGATCATGCTCGACGAGATCGACAAGATCGGCGCCAGCTTCCACGGCGACCCGGCCTCGGCGCTGCTCGAGGTGCTCGACCCGGAGCAGAACCGCGACTTCCTCGACCACTACCTCGACGTGCGCTTCGATCTGTCCAAGGTCTTCTTCATGTGCACCGCCAACCAGCTCGACACCATCCCCGGCCCGCTCATGGACCGCATGGAGATCATTCAGCTGCCCGGCTATATCCTTGCCGAGAAGGTGGAGATCGCCCGTCGCCACCTCATCCCCAAACAGCTCAAGGCCCATGGCCTCACCGACAAGCAGATCACCCTGAGCAAGGGGGTGCTGACGGCGATCGTCGACGGCTACGCCCGCGAGGCTGGGGTGCGCGGCCTGGAGAATGCCATCAAAAAGATCCTGCGCAAGTCGGTGGGCAAGATCATCGACAATCCGCAGGAGAACATCCGCATCCATGTCGAGGAGCTCAAGGAGTTGCTTGGCAAGCGTTACTTCTCCGAGGACAACGCCTTCAAAAAGCCGCGGGTGGGGGTGGTCACCGGGCTCGCCTACACCTCGCTGGGCGGGGCCACCCTGCATATCGAGGCCATCCCCATCCCCACCGGCCAGGCGGGCTTCAAGCAGACCGGGCAGCTGGGGCAGGTGATGATCGAGTCCTCGGAGATCGCCTACAGCTTCATGCGCTCGCTGTTGCGCAACGACAAGGAGGCTACCGAACTCTTCAAGACCAACCTCATCCACCTCCACGTCCCGGCCGGGGCGACTCCCAAGGATGGCCCCTCGGCCGGCATCACCATGGCCTGCGCCCTCTATTCGCTGGTCACCGGCAAAACCATCAAGGCCAATGTGGCCATGACCGGCGAGCTCACCTTGAGCGGCCTGGTCATGCCCATCGGCGGCGTCAAGGAGAAGATGATCGCCGCCAAGCGCGCCAAGGTGCAGGAGGTCATCCTCCCCAAAGACAATCAGGAGGACTTCGAAATGCTGCCCGACCACATCCGCGAAGGCCTCAGTGCCCACTTCGTCTCCACCTTCGACGAGGTGAAGAGGATCTGCTTCAAATAGCGCCATCCCCCGGCAGGGTCGCCGTCGCAGCGACGCGCCCCTGCCTTGACGCCGGCCCGGACAGTGCTCGAGCCGGTTGTCAGCTCGCCCGCTTTCTCCGCAACACCAGATGATTTTCATGAGGAGGTCGCTGTCCTGCCGAAACGGCCGGACAGCGCCTTCTGTCAACGCCCCGCGGTCGATCGACCAGGTGGCGACAGAGACCGGTGCCCCGCGGCCCTCTCCTTGGCAGATGAAAACCCTCGCCTGCCGGGGTTCCCCACGCCCGTTGTTATTCGTAGAGCGTATCGCCGGTGCCTTCCCTGTTGCGCTGGGGGGCTGGTGTGTGGAGCACCTTTGTCTCGCCAATGCCTGTCACAACAATGGCTTCACAAAATGCTCCATCGAAGGCGAACACAAAAATAAATTACGTATTTTATCGCCAGGAGCGACTTCTTTTCGGGCTGAAGAGCCTGTCATTACTGCATTGACAGGAAAAATCAAAAAAATAGGTGAGTACATTGACATGTATAAATTTAAGAAGATATACTTAGATCAATAATGACGGAGAAAGAGCTGTGATTGTACGGGTTTTCACGTACAGAACGGCATCCCTGTAAGGGAAATCCTGACACCAATGGCATGACATCGAGGAGAACGACAATGACGAAGATGACGCTCACGATCCGGGGGAAAATCATTCTACTGGCGGTCATCGGCCTGTGCGGGGTGTTGTTCACCGCGGCGGTCAACAGGGTGATGGACGGGAAGAAGGCAGGGAATATCCAGCTGGCCGAGCTCAGCCAGCAGGTTGCCATGCTCCTCGTCAAGGAGGTGCTGCTGGTGCGCAGCGCCTCCGCCGAGGCGCCCCTTGGCGCCGAGTTCTCCGAGCAGGCCTCGCGGGCGGGGGAGACCATCGCCCTCATCGCAGCCCGTGCCGAGGATAAGCGCGGGCGCGAGATAGCGGCCACCGTCGCCGATAATCAGAAGAAGCTCGAGGAGATCTTTCGCATCAGCGGCGACAACAACCAGAAGGGCTATGAGGCCAGGCAGAAGCTCCACCAGGCCTCGACGGAGGTAGTCAACCAGGTAAAAAAGACCATCGCTGTGATCAACGAGGAGGAGACGCGGCTGGCCATGGAAACGCAGCAGCTGCCCTCGGTGCTCGCCGCCAGCCGTGACGAACTCAAAAATATGCAGAACCTCTCTGCGGGGCGGATTATCGCCGTCAACAACCTTCTCCTCCAGGGAGATGGCGAGCGGTACCTGCAAAGCATCACTGCCAGCCGCCAGGAGAACGACAAACTGGTCAGCAATATGCGCGCCCTTCTGCAGAGCATGAAGGACAACCCGAAGAACAAGCTGGTCAAGACGGTGTGGGCCTCCATCGACAGCGCCTTTCAGGAGATGACAGCGCTTGAGGACGAGGTCTATGCGGTGTGGAAGAAGAATCGCGAGCTGCAGGTGGATCTCGAAAAACGCGCCGAGCTGGCGCAGGAGGCGGCACAGGCCATCCTCGAGCTTTCCAAGACCTCCCTCGCCGAGCGGACGAGGACCGCGGGTGTCACTACCTTGGGATCGGTACTGGCGACGCTGACGCTGCTCATCGGGCTCGGCCTGGTGGTGGTGCGCACCACCATCGCGCCGATCCGCCGGGTGGTCGCCAGGCTGCACGACATCTCCCAGGGCGAGGGGGACCTCACCCGACGCCTTAATGTCGACAGAAAGGATGAGCTTGGCGAGCTGGCCACGGCCTTCAACGTCTTCGTCGAGAAGATTCAAAAGACCATCGGTGAAGTCTCGGGGAACGCCGCCTCGCTGCGTGAAACCTCGCAGAGCCTTGCCGCCCTGGCCGAAGAGATGAATGGTGGCGTTGGCCAGACTTCCGGTCGGGCGGGCACGGTGGCCGTGGCCAGCGAGCAGATGAGCGCCAACATGAACACGGTGGCGGCGGCCATGGAACAGGCGGCCACCAATGTCTCCATGGTCGCCTCGGCCACCGAGCAGATGTCGGTATCCATCCGCGAAATCGCCGGCAACTCGGCGCGGGCCAATACCATCACCCGGGAGGCGGTGATGAAGACCGTCTCCTGCTCCGAGGAGGTGGGCACCCTGGGGGTGGCCGCGGCGGAGATCGGCAAGGTGCTGGAGACGATCACCGAGATCTCGGAGCAGGTCAACCTCCTCGCCCTCAACGCCACCATCGAGGCGGCCCGCGCCGGCGAGGCAGGCCGCGGTTTCGCGGTAGTCGCCAACGAGATCAAGGAACTGGCCAGGCAGACCTCCCAGGCAACCATAAAGATCCGCGAGCAGATCCAGGGCATCCAGGCGTCCACTTCGGGAACGGTCAAGGGCATCGAGGCGATTACCGCCATCGTCAACGACGTCAACGACATCGTCACCATCATCACCGCCGCCGTCGAAGAGCAGCGGGCCACCGCCGAGGAGATCGCCGTCAATATCACCCAGGCGGCGGTGGGCATCACCGAGGTCAACGAGAACGTGGCGCAGAGCTCTACCGTGGCGGGGATGATCTCCTCGGACATTGCCGAGGTCAACGGCGCCTCCACCGCCCTCGCCGCCAACAGCGGCGAGGTCAGTGGTTGCGCCCGCGCCATGCAGCAGCTTGCCGACCGTCTGCATGGTCTGGTCGGCACTTTCAGGGTCTAGGCAAGGACAGTGAAGGGGGGCGATCGTCAGGCACAGCCAGGCGGTCGGTACATTCTCACCATGGCTGGACCACACTCCCAGGCGGGGGTGGGCTGGCCGAAACTCTCAATCCAATTGACATGGAGGAAAGGTATGAAAGAAATGAACGCGATGGTAATGGCCGGATTGAACAAAGTACAGGCGCTGCTGCTTGCCGGTTTTCTGCTGCTAAGCTGCGCCTCTCTGGCCGGCGGTGCGGAGATGGCCACCAAGGAGGAATGTGTCGCCAAGGTGCAGGCGGCCCTCAAACTGGTGGCTGACAAAGGGATCGACGAGGCCCTGCGTCAGGTGCAGGACAGTTCCGGCCCGTTCGTGTGGAAGGATTCCTATGTCTTCGTCGCCACCGCCGACGAGGCCGTCGTCAAGGCCCATGCCGTCAAGCCGGGATTGATCGGCAAGTCGCTGCTCAACGTCAAGGACGTCGACGGGGTGATGATCTTCGCCGAGATCGCCAAGGCCGCTTCGTCGCCGGAGGGCAAGGGGTGGATCCACTACAAGTGGCCCAAGCCCGATGCCACCGATCCGTCGCCGAAACACACCTACGTCGAGAAGGTGCCGGGGATGAATCTCTGCGTTGGCGCGGGATACCACGACTGATCCCGCCGCGCCGGCTGCCTCTGGCGGGGCAGCCGGCGGCCCGGCGCCGCCCAGGAGAAGGGAGAAAAGGTCTTGATACGGCCAAGAGAAAGGGTGTAGTGTGCCTGCATCCTTCCTGCGCCCGGCGCCGGTACCGCTGCGGAAGCGGAGGGCGCCTGGCTTTATGCGGGATCATGTCCTGCGGCCGGGCCGCACCCTGCAGGTGCAGAGGCGGCATCGCCGTCAACCTTTCACCCCTTCGAATAGACGACTCATGGCGGATGTACAGACGGATTTCCTGGTAGTCGGCAGCGGTGTCGCCGGCTTGATGTTCGCCCTCAAGGCGGCACGTGTCGGCACGGTGGCCCTGGTCACCAAGAAAGAGGCCATGGACAGCAACACCAACCTCGCCCAGGGCGGCATCGCCTCGGTGTTCGGCAGCCGTGACAGCTTCGACCTGCATATCACCGATACCCTCGACTCGGGCGATGGCCTGTGCAACCGCGAGGTGGTGGCGATGGTCGTGCAGAACGGCCCCGAGCGCATCCGCGAACTGCTCGATCTCGGCGTCTGCTTCAACAAGAGTGATCAGGTCGAAGGCGGTGAGGGTGCCGACCTCGACCTCGATCTCGGCCGCGAAGGCGGCCACTCGCGTAACCGCATCGTGCACGCCCTCGACATGACCGGCCGCGAGGTGGAGCGGGTGCTGGTGGACAGGGTGCGCAGCCATCCCAACATCGCCCTCTACGAGAACCATATCGCCATCGACCTCATCATCCAGTCGACGCGGCTCAAGCGCGGCGTGGTCACCGCCACCCACGAGGCCACCTGCTGCGGCGCCTACGTCCTACAGCGCCACAGCCGCCGGGTCAAGACCTTTGCCGCCGGCATCACCCTGCTCGCCACCGGCGGTTCTGGCAAGGTCTACCTCTATACCAGCAACCCCGACATCGCCACCGGAGACGGCATCGCCATGGCCTACCGGGCCGGGGCGACAGTGGCCAACATGGAGTTCGTGCAGTTCCACCCCACCTGCCTCTTCCATCCCTCCGCCAAGAACTTCCTCATCTCCGAGGCGGTGCGCGGCGAGGGCGGCATCCTCATCGATGCCTCCGGGCGGGCCTTCATGGGCGATTACGACCCGCGCCGCGACCTCGCCTGCCGCGACATCGTCGCCCGGGCCATAGACACCGAAATGAAGAAGAGCGGCGCCGACTCGGTATTCCTTGACATCTCCCATAAAGACGGGGAGATGGTGCGCCGCCGCTTTCCCAATATCTACGCCAAGTGCCTCGAGTATGGCATGGACATCACCCGCGAGCCGATCCCGGTGGTGCCGGCGGCCCATTACATGTGCGGCGGCGTGGTCACCGACATGCTCGGCCGCACCGATATCCGCCACCTCTACGCGGTGGGGGAGACCGCCTGCACCGGCCTGCATGGCGCCAACCGCCTGGCCAGCAACTCCCTGCTCGAGGCCCTGGTCTACGCCCATGCCGCGGCGCAGGAGGCGGAGCGCGAACTGGCCGTCCTGGGCGATCGCGGCCGGCCGGAGTTGCCGGCCTGGGACGAGACCGGCACCAGCGACAGCGACGAGATGATCGTCATCACTCATAACTGGGATGAGATCCGCCGCCTGATGTGGAACTACGTCGGTATCGTCCGTTCCGACAAGCGCCTCGAGCGGGCGCAGCGGCGCATCGAGATCATCCGCAGCGAAATCCGCGAATACTACTGGAATTTCAAGGTGGTCCCCGACCTCATCGAGCTGCGCAACATCGCCGAGGTCGCCGACCTGATCATCAAGTGCGCCCTCTACCGCAAGGAGAGCCGCGGCCTGCACTATACCCTGCAGTACCCCCAGCGCGACGACCTGCGCTGGCAGAAGGACACCATCCTGCGCCAGCCCTTTGTCGGCTGAGCAAAGACCTTGCCGTTTGCCAGGCGGCCCGGGGGCGCAAACCCCCGCGGCCGCCTTTTTTTATTGTCGTTCAGGGAGCTTCGCGCAGTTCGGTGACATGATGCGGGCCGCGGCCGAGCCGGGCCGAGAAGAGGGCCGCCACGAGCAGCAGGCCGCCGAGGATCTGCAGGGGCAGGGCGAAGCTGGCGGTGCGGTCGAAGAGCATCCCCGCCGCCAGCGGCGCCAGGGCGGCGGGGATGTTGGCCGAGAACAGCCAGCCGTAGACCTGGCCGACGTGGCGGTGGCCCCAGATGCCGGCGACGGTGGCGGCATAGAGCACCAG
This sequence comes from Desulforhopalus sp., assembly GCA_024710585.1. Classification (GTDB taxonomy): domain Bacteria; phylum Desulfobacterota; class Desulfobulbia; order Desulfobulbales; family Desulfocapsaceae; genus Desulforhopalus_A. The sequence continues at coordinate 32,252 of JANJUM010000030.1, read as the reverse complement.
CACGCCGCCGTAGTGAAAGCCGGCGAGAAGGGCGTAGAGCCACAGGCCGCGGTCGCTGACGAGGATCAAGGGGGAGAGCAGCAGCACCACCGCCTGGCCGGCGAGGTTGAGGCGGATGGCGTGGCGCGCATGGAGGCGGTCGGCGAGGGCCCCCCAGGCCACGCGGCCGCAGGCGTTGGCCAGGGCGAAGAGGGCCACCGCGGTGACTCCGGCGGCCACCGCACCTTCGGGGAAGAGTTCTTTGAGGTTGGCGTTGACGGTGAAGCCGGCGGCGAGGCCGGCGATCATCGCCAGGTAGAGCAGGCGAAAGCGGGGGTCGGCGACCACTTGCCGCGCCGACAGGGGCAGGGGCCGGCTGGCCTTGTGCCCCTCCTCGGGGGGATTTCTCATCAAGAGGCCGCTGCAGGCGACCATGGCCAGGAAGATGGCGCCAAAGAGGAAAAAGGTGGCGAAGGGCGTCCAGCCGGCATTGGCGACCAGCGTGCCGGCGGCCTTGCTGACCAGGGCGGCGCCGCCGCCGAAACCGGCGACCGCCACGCCGGTGACCAGGCCCTTCTGGTCGGGGAACCAGCGGATGCAGGTGGCGATGGGCACGATATAGGCGAAGCCGGCGCCGATGCCGGCCACCAGGCCGATGCCGATGACGGTGAAGGCGAAGTGCGTCGCGCCGAGGGAGGCGAGCATCCAGCCGCCGCCGAAGAAGACGCCGCCGCACACCGCGCAGAAGCGTGGCCCAAGCCGCGGCAGCAGGCTGCCGGTAATGAGCATGGTCGCCGGGAAGACGAAGTAGAAGAGGGTGAAGGGCAGTTGCACCGGGCCCTGCAGCAGGCCGGTAAGCTCGCGGATGGGGCGCACGTAGACCGACCAGGAGTAGGTGGCCCCGAGGCAGATCTGCATGATCACGGCGGCGAGGAGGATCAGGTATCGTTGCATGGCGGAGGCGGTGGGAAAAAGACCATGGGCTCATCGGCAGGGGAAGTGCGGCGCCGCCTTCCCCCACCATGCTGCGACCCGGGCCGCAGCGGCGGGCCGGGTCATGTCGGCGCCGGCGGGCACGGACAGCCGTGCCCTGCCGGTCGGGTGCGGCGCTCAGCCGCCTTTCTTTTTCCGCGCCGCCAGGGCCTCGGCGGTATGCTGCACGACGATGGTCGAGCCGCGCTTCTTGAGGCCGCCGCGCAGCTGCATGACGCAGCCCGGGCAGTCGGTGAGAAGGAGCTCCGCCCCGGTCTTCTCGACGTTGTCGAGCTTCTTGCGCAGCAACTCGGCGGAGAGTTCGGGGAATTTGGCCGAGAAGGTGCCGCCGAAGCCGCAGCACACCTCGGACTCGTCGGCCTCGCGGAAGTCGTAGCCGGCCGCTTCGAGCAGCCGCCGCGGCGCTTCGTGCACCCCGAGGCCACGGCAGAGGTGGCAGGGGGAGTGGAAGGTGGCCGCTTTGCCCTGGCCGGTGAAGGCGGAGGCGTCGAGGCCGAGGACATCACGGGCAAAGCTCGAGAAGTCGATGACCTTGGCGGTGAACGCCTTCACCTTGTCCTGCAGCAGGGGGTCGTCGCCGAGCAGGGCGGGGTAGTTGTGCTTGAGGTGCGAGGCGCACGAGGCGCAGAGGGTGACGATGTAGTCGACCCCCTCGCGCTCGAAGGCGCGCAGGTTCTGCTCGGCGACGCTGCGCGAGGTGGCCATCTCGCCCATCATCTGCAGCGGCAGGCCGCAGCAGCTCTGCTCCATGGGGAAGGACATGGCGCAGCCGTGGTCGGCGAAGAGGGTGAAGGCGGCCTCCATTTGCTCGGGGTAGACGAAGTCCTGGACGCAGCCGGAGAAGAGGCCGACGCGGAACCTGATGCCCTCGCGGGGCTGGGCGAGCTCGGCGAAGCGGTCGCGGAAGGGCTTGTCGGCGACCGTCGGCAGGGCCTTGAAGTCGTGCTCCTTGAAGAACATCATCGGCAGGTGGCGCATGAAGCCGTCGTCGCCGGCCACCGGGCGCTGCGCCCACTTGGCGGTGCGCAGGAGGGTGTGGAAGAGCTTGCGGCTCTTCATCACCCTGGCGAGCAGCAGGCTGGGCAGGGGGTGGCCCTCCTTGTCCTGGATGCGCACGTGCACCTGCTTGATGAGCCGCGGCAGGTCGATGCCGCCGGCGCAGATATCCTTGCAGGCCTCGCAGTTGATGCAGTTCTGCACGATGTTGCGCGCTTTCTCCGGGCCATGGAAGAAGTAGGTGAGGATGAGCCCGATGGCGCCGATGTAGATATGGCCCATCTTGTGCCCGCCGACCAGGCGGTAGACCGGGCAGACGTTGGCGCAGGCGCCGCAGCGCACGCAGCGGAAGACCTGGGAGAAGAGGGGATCCTTGGCCATCTCCAGGCGGCCGTTGTCGAGGACGATGAAGTGGATCTCTTTCTTCTTGTCGGCGGCGCTGCGGCACTCGTTGGCCCCGGTGATCCAGGTGACGTAGGAGGTGAGGTTCTGGCCGGTGGCGTTGCGCGGCAGGACGCGGAGGATCTTCATGGCGTCGGCCACCGTCGGCACGAGCTTATCGATGCCCAGCAGGGCGACGTGGACGCGCGGCAGGGTGGTGACCAGCCGGGCGTTGCCCTCGTTGGTGACAAGGCCGATGGTGCCGGTGTCGGCGATGGCGAAGTTGGCCCCGGTGACGCCCATGTCAGCCTCGACGAACTTGCTGCGCAACTCGCGCCGCGCCACCTTGACGAGCTTCTCGATGTCCGGTTCCTGGCGTGCCCCGGTGACCTCGCTGAACAGGTCCTTGACCTGGTAGCGGGAGAGGTGGATGGCCGGCATGACCATATGCGACGGCCCTTCGTGGCGCAGCTGGATGATCCACTCGCCAAGGTCGGTCTCCACCACCTCCAGGCCGCGGTCCTCGAGGGCGTGGTTGAGCAGGGTCTCCTCGGCGGTCATCGACTTGGACTTGATGATCTTTTTCGAGCCGGAGCGCTCGGCGATCTCCGCCACCAGGCGGTTGGCCTCGGCGGCGTCCTTGGCGAAATGGACCTTGACCCCGGCATCCTCGGCGTTCTTCTTGAACTCGCTGTACAACTCGAGCAGCCGCGGCAGCACCGCGTCCTTGGCGGCGGCCACCTCGTCGACCAGCTGCTGCACGTCGAACTCGGCGAAGGCGCGGGCGCGGCTGGCGCGATAGGTGACGGCGAAGGTGTCGAGGGCGCGGCGCAGGAAGTCGTTGCCCAGCGACTCCTGGATGGTCTGGCGGTATTCCTTGAGGTTCTTGGCGTCTTGCATGGTCAGTCCTCCAAGAGGAGAATGTGGAGTTCCAGCGGGCCGTGCACCCCCATGGCGAGAACCCGTTCGATGTCGGCGGTGCGGCTGGCGCCGGTGATGAAGGCCGTATAGTCGGGGGTGCGGTGCAGGTATTTGCGCAGCTGGGCCTCGGCGGCGAAGCCGTCGGCGACGATGCTGCCCTTGGGGAGGACGGCGACATGGTACTCGCTGATCATCGTGGCCAGGCGCAGGTCCTCGCCGGGGCAGTTGAGTACCAGGGTGCCGGTCTCGGCGATGCCCAGGTCGGCGATGGTGAAGCCGATGTCGATGCCGCCGAGGTGCTGGCGCATGCCGTCACGCAGGCAGGCGAAGCCGGAGGCGGAGCAGGCCGCGGCGAGGCGCTGGAAGATTTCGGGGGAGAGGTCGGGGGCGGCGACGATCTTTTCCTGCTTGGTGAGGCAGAGCTCCCCGGCTGGCGGGGACAGTGCTTCCTCGCAGCCGGAGATCTTGATGCGGCAGGCGCCGCGGCTGCCGCAGAGGTCGAGGGTGTAGGCGATGGCCTCGTCGATGGAGGAGATCTCGGTGACGAAGGCCGAGACGGCCTTGGCCTTGTCGACGAAACGGGAAACGAGCTGCTGGCGGGGGGTGTCGTTCATCGCGGTTCATGCCCTTTCGGGCAGGCCTCCTTGAGGTTTGACCACCAGTTCACGGTGCAGGCCTTCGGCGTAGAGCTCGATTACGTGCCGCACGCGCAGACCCTTGTTGCGGCGCGACAGCATGTCGGTCATCTGCATCATGCACGCCGGGCAGCTGGTGGCCACCGTCGCGGCGCCGCTGGCGATGATGTTGTCGGCTTTGGCGGTGCCGATCTTCTTGGAGATCTCATAGTGGGCGACGTTGAAGCTGCCGCCGCAGCCGCAGCACTTGCCGGCTTCGTTCATCTCCACCAGGGTGCGGCCGGCGGCGGCGATGAGTTGCCGCGGCTGGCGGGTGATGCCGAGGGAGTTCTTGAGGTGGCAGGGGTCGTGGTAGGTGACCGTCTCCGTCGTCGGCTGGGCGGCGGGCTGATCCTCCGCGGAGAGCAGGTGGTCGGCGATGAACTCGGTGATGTCGAGGGTCTTCTTGCCGAGGAGGGCAAGCTTCTCGAGGTTGGCCCGCTCACCGCCGTAGTAGTGCGGCCACAGCTCCTTGATGGTGGCGGTGCAGGAGGCGCAGGGGGTGACGAGGTAGTCGAACTCCCTGTCGGCAAAGAGCGCCAGGTTCATCTCGATGAGCTGGTCGAAGGTCGGGCGGTCGCCGCTGGTCAGCACCGGGATGCCGCAGCAGGCCTGGTTCTCGGGGAGATAGACGCCCACCCCGTGGTGCTTGAAGATGGCGATAGCCGCCTCGCCCACCTGGGGGTACATCTTGTCGACGACGCAGCCAGGGAAGAAGGCCACCCTGAGGCCGCTCTCCCCGGCGGGGGTGTCGAGGGCGCCGACGGTCTTGCGCAGCGGCCTGGTGGCCAGCGAGTTGAAGTGCCGATCGGCCACCACCGGGGCGTTGAAGCGGGCGCAGGAGGAACCGAGCAACTCGTCGGCCTTCTTGGTGAAGACGCCCTGGAAGGTCGAGCCCATGGTGGTCAGCAGGTTGAAGAAGCGCGGGTTGGCGAGCATGCCGCGGAAGATGGCCTTCTTCACCGGCGACAGCCCGAAGTAGCCGGTGAGGATGGCCCGCGCCTCGAGGAAGATGTCGACGATCTGCACCCCGCTGGGGCAGTTGACCTGGCAGGTGCCGCAGAGCAGGCAGCGGTTGACGATCTCGTTGACTCCCTTGGCGTCCTTCAGCATCTGCTCGGCGAGTCCATTTAAGAGGGCGAGCTTGCCGCGGGTGACGTCGGTCTCGCGACCGGTTTCCTTGAACAGCGGACAGACCGCCTGGCACATGCCGCAGCGCATGCAGCTGACCAGTTTGTCGTCCAGTTTCTTGAGCATTTCGGCGAGTTTTTTGATGTCGGCCATGTCGTTCTCCCTAGGCGGCCATCTTTCCGGCGTTGAGGATGTTCTTGGGGTCGAGGGCCTTCTTGAGGCGCGCGCTGAAATCGAGGGTGGCGCGGCCGGTCTCCTTGATCAGGAAGCCGGCCTTGGCGAGGCCGATGCCATGTTCGCCGGAGAGGGTGCCGCCAAGGGCCAGGGCCTGGTTGAAGATCTCCTCGATGGCTTTTTCCACCCGCAGCCACTCCTTCTTGTCGCGCTTGTCGGTGAGGATGGTGGGGTGGAGGTTGCCGTCGCCGGCATGGCCGAAGGTGCCGATGGTCAGCTGGAATTTCTTGCTGATCTCGTCGAGGGCGGCGATCATCGCCGGGATCTTCGAGCGCGGCACGGTGGCGTCCTCGAGGACGCAGGTCGGCTTGAGGTTGGCCAGGGCCGGCAGGGCGTCGCGCCGCGCCTGCCAGATGGTGTTGCGCTCGGCGGCGTCCCCGGCCACCTTGACCTCGCGGGCGCGGTGCTCGCGGCAGATGCGTTCCACCACCCCGGCCTCGTCGGCGACCTGGCCGGGGTGGCCGTCGACCTCGATGAGCAGCAGGGCGGCGGCGTCGATCGGCAGGCCGGCGTGGCGGAAGTTGTCGACGGTGCGGATGGTGAAGTTGTCCATCATCTCAAGGGTGGCCGGGACGATCTTGGCGGCGATGATCGCCGCCACCGTCTCCGAGGCGGCGGCGATGGAGTCGAAGACGGCGAGCATCGACTTGGCCGCCTGGGGCGGCGGCACCAGCTTGAGGATGATCTTGTCGAAGACCGCCAGGGTGCCCTCCGAGGCGACCATCAGGCCGTGCAGGTTATAGCCGGTGACGCCCTTCACCGTACGCGAGCCGGATTTGATGAGACGGCCATCGACGTCCCAGAATTCCATGCCCATGACGTAGTCCTTGGTCACCCCGTATTTGAGGCCGCGCAGGCCGCCGGCGTTCTCGGCGACGTTGCCGCCGATGGTCGACACCGTCTGGCTGCCGGGGTCGGGCGGGTAGAAGAGGCCGCGTCGCGCCACCTCCTGGGCGAAGCTGGCGGTGACCACCCCCGGTTCGACGATCGCGTAGAGGTCCTCTTCGTTGATCTCGAGGATGCGCGTCAGCCCATTGGTGAGAACCACCACCCCGCCGGGCAGGGGGATGGTGCCGCCGGAGAGGTTGGTTCCGGCGCCGCGCACAGTCAGCGGCAGGCCATGCTCGTTGCACAGGGCCACCACCCGGCCGAGCGCTTCGCTGCTCGTCGGTCGTACCACCAGGCCGGGCATGACCGGGTCGAGCACCGCCGAGTCATAGGAATAGGCGTAGCGGTCGTTCTCGCTGGTCATGACGTTGTCCTTGCCGACGATCTCGCTAAATTTTCCGGCCAGGGCCGAGGCTTGCTTGGTGCTCACGGGAATCTCCTCAGAGGATGGGTCTAATGGTGTTTTGGTAATACCAATTTCTTGGGACTCTCCCCCGCCGCGTGAAAGGCGGCCGGGGGGGTGCCGCGGCCCGACGGCCGGAGGTTCCGGGCCGTCGGGGTGGAGGTGGTAAAGGCGTCCTCGGGCTTACTTGCCGAAGAACACCGAAGGCAGATAGGTGATGATCTGCGGCCAGACGCAGACGACGACGATGCAGACGATCTGCAGGCAGATGAACGGGATGATGCCGCGATAGACCTCGCCGATGGTGTACTCCGGCGGCGCCGCGCCCTTGAAGTAGAAGAGCGAGTAGCCGAAGGGCGGGGTGAGGAAGGAGGTCTGCAGGTTGATACAGATGAGCATGGCGAACCACAGCGGGTCGAAGCCCAGTTCCATGGCGATGGGGGTGAAGATCGGCACGGTGATGAGCAGGATCGCCGCCCAGTCGATGAAGGCGCCGAGGATGAAGACTACCGCCATCATCATCGCCAGCACGAGGGTGGGGCTGAGGCTGCTGCCGAGCATCAGGTCGGCGACGACGTCGCCACCGCCCATGGAGAGGAAAACCACCGAGAAGACCTTGCCGCCGACGAACAGGGCCATGACCATGGCGGTGGTGCGGGCGGTGGAGAGGGAGGCTCCCTTGATCATTTCCCAGGTGAAGGTGCGCTTGAAGAGGGCGAGCAGCAGGGCGCCGAAGGCTCCCATGGCGGCCGCCTCGGTGGGGGTGGCGATACCGGCGAGGATGGTGCCCATGACGGCGAGGATGAGGCCGAAGGGCGGCACCAGGCTCTTGACGAACATCATGCATTTCATGCCGAAGGTGGCGGTGCGCTCATCCTTGGGAATGGGCGGGCCGTCCTGGGGGCGGATGAAGCAGCGGATGCCGACGTAAATGATATACAGGGTGGAGAGCAGCAGGCCGGGGAGGATGGCGGCGGCGAAGAGATTGCCCACCGAGGTCTCCTTCTGGCCGGTGAGGCCGGCGTAGACGACCAGCATGATGCTCGGCGGGATGAGGATGCCGAGCGTGCCGGAGGAGGTGATGATGCCGGCGGAGAGCCCCCGCGCATAGCCTTTCTTGAGCAGCGACGGTGCGGCCATGAGGCTCATGGCGACCACCGAGGCGCCGACGATGCCGGTGGTGGCGGCAAAGACGGTGGAGACGACGATGATGGCGATGCCCAGGCCGCCCTTCAAACCGCCGAGAATGATATAGAGGGCCTCGAACAACTCCTCGGAGACCTTGGCGCGGTCGAGCACCTGAGCCATGAAGATGAACAGCGGCAGCGAGACCAGGGTGTAGTTGAGAAAGTTGCCCCAGTTGTTGTTGGTGAAGAGATCGATGAGGGCGATGACGTTGAAGCCGTTGTCAATGAGGCCAAACAGGGTGGCCACCGCCGCCAGGGTCACCGCCAGGGGGTGGCCAAGGGCGATGGCCACCATGAGGACGACGAACATTAACATTGCAAGTACTTCCGGACCCATGATGGTTGTCTCCTAGCGGGTGGTTAGTTGTGGTTCTTGAGGCCGCGGATGTCCTCGAGCAGCTTGGCGACGCCGGCGAGGAAGAAGAGCACGAAGCCGATGGCCATGAAGGTCTTGTAGGGGTAGATCGCCGGGTTCCAGGAGGAGGAGGCGCGCTCGACCATCGACCATGAGGTGGCGGCGTATTTGATCGACCCGAAGGCCATGAAGCCAATGGCCGGAATAAACAAGCAGACGTTGGTGATAATGCGGAGGATGTTGCGATTTCTGGGTTGCAGGCGCGACTCGAAGATATCGATGCGCACATGGGTGTCGGCGCGCAGGGCGTCGCCGAGGCAGAGCATGAAGTGCATGCCGTAGAGGAAGGTGGTCATTTCGAAACCCCAGGAGGTCGGGGCGCTGAAGACGTAACGGACGAACACCTCATAGATGACCACCGCCACCAGGGGCAGGATGAGGAGCGAGCTGTAATAGCCGACTTTTTCGTTGAGGGCGTTGAGTCCTCGGATGATCGTTTCCATAAGAAGGGTCTCTTTGGGCGACAGGATGAGGTGTGGAGTGGGGGGGGGGGGGGGGGCCCCCCCCCCCCCCGCACGGGGTCAACGGGTGAAGACGAGGCGACGCTTATTGCATGCGCTTGCCGCCGATGTACTCGTCGAGCGGCCACGGGGTCAAACCGCTTCTGATTTCACGCCACTCGGCGAAGTCCTTCTTGAACTGCTCCTGGGACTCGAGGGTGGCTTTGACGTTCGGGTACTTGCCCTTGAGCTCGTCCAGGTATTCCTTGGTCATTTTGGCGAAGTCGGTGATCGCCGCTTCGTCCATCTTGATGAACTCGACCTTCTTCTTGAAGAGCTTGATGGCCTCGACGTTGAGGTTTTCCTGCCAGGCGGTGGACCACAGCTGGGTCTCCTTGGCGGCGATGTCGATGATCCATTTCAGGTCGGCGGGCAGCTTGTTATAGGCGTCCTTGTTGAAGAACAGGGCGCACTGCACGGAAGGCTGATGGACGCCGGGGGTGATGACGTACTTGGTGATCTCGTCGAAGCCCATGGGATAGTTCATGGCCGGGGTGGAGAACTCGGCGCCGTCGATGACGCCGCGCTCGAGCGCCAGGTAGATCTCGCCGCCGGGCAGCGGGGTGACCGAGGCGCCGAGACGGGTCATGATGTCCATGTACCAGCCGGGGGTACGGACGCGCATGCCCTTGAAGTCTTCCATCTTGGTGGCTTTCTTGTTGGAGAAGAAGCCCATCTCCTGGCCGCCGTTGCCGCCGGGAAGGGCGAACAGGTTGTACTTGCCATAGAGCTCCTGCATCTGCTCGAGGCCGCCGCGCTCATAGAGCCAGATGTTGTAGCCCTCGGTGTCGAGGCCGAAGGGGACAGAGGCGAAGGAGTTGAAGTTCTGGTCCTTGCCCTGCCAGTAGCCCGGCCAGTCATGACCGACCTCGGCCGAGCCCTTGCTGACCGCGTCGAAAGACTCCATGGCGCCAACCAGCTCGCCGGCGGAGAACAGCTTGATCTCGAGGCGGCCGCCGGAGGCCAGCGCTACCGAGTCGGCGAAGTGTTGGGCCATATCATAGAACAACAGACCCTTGGACCAGGGCATGACCATCTTCCACTTGAAGGTCTCGGTGCTCGGCTTGATGCTGCGCAGCTCCTGCTTGATCGCTTCGCGACGTTTGTCGGCGCCGAATTTTTCGCGTTTTTCCGCGGCTTGGGCGTTGCCGACCGCCAGGGTCAGACCGAGGGCGGCAACGGCGGCGATGATCCAGTTTTTCTTCATGGTTTCCTCCAAAGAAATGGATGTTCTATTGCGCCGGGAGATCCGACGCGGTCGATGGTGCATGACGCCGGCCCCGGGGGCCGGCCTCCTTACTGCCGAAACGAGAACACTGCCAGCAAACCAAGCAACCCCCGTGCCAGTCTCCTGGCCCCTTGAAAGAGGCAGGATTCCGGGGAGTTTGCCTTCGGGGTCGATGAGCCGCCCGCACGGGCGCCACGTTTTGTACGGATTCCTGGACTGTCCGGCAGGAGGTGCGGCGATTTTTCTGTCCAGGCGAGGAAGGGGGATTGAGATGGACAGATAAGGTTGTGAAAACCGGAGGGAAAGGGTTGTCTTGAAAATCGGACAGCCCAAGGATGATCACCTGGCCCCTGACAGGCGGCTGTAAGGAAGCGACGAGAGGAGGTCGGCGGCTGTCGTGAAGAGGCGCCACTCCTCGTGCAGGGTGCAATGAGGCGGCTCTTATTTCCCCTGTCGGAGATGGGCTGGCATTTCGCCAGGTTGCCAAGGACAGGGCTTCTCCGCGCACCGACCTGCCGTGCTGAACCGGGGGTGGCGTCGTGTGGGGCGCTATTTTCAAAGTAGTCCGACTTTTCAGACAACGCCGGCGAGGGAGACACCCCGGCGCAGAGAGAGGTCGATGTAGACAAAAGAGAACAGAAAGTGTATCGTTTATTCTACAGTGACTTGTTCCGTAGGCGATAGCCGCCAGGGAACCCGCTACCTCTGCCCGGTGCCGACCCCACTCTGGCCCGGCAGCCCTGGCTCGGGAACCGTCATCGTTAGAGAGGGCCGTGCCCGGAACCCCTTCCCCGAAAACCCCGACCACGAATTGCCACCCCATGAAAATACCGAGAAGCGGCAAGGCCGTCGACGAGCAGCTCGAGCTCTACCACCTGATATTCAACAGCATTCCCAGCGGGGCCATGGTCACCGACCCCGAGGGTTACGTCACCCACCTCAACCGCCCCTACGCCGATTTCCTCGGCATCGACCTCGAAGCGAGTCTCGGCAAGCATTGCACCGAGGTGGTGGAGAACAGCCGCATGCATGTCGTCGGCCGCAGCGGCGTCGCCGAGATCAATCAGATCCAGATGATCCGCGGGCAGAACATCGTCGTCCATCGCATCCCCATCAAGAAGGAAGGGCGGGTGATCGCCGTCTTCGGGCTGGTGATGTTCCAGGATATCGGTGAGGTGGTCAAGCTGGCGCGCAAGCTGCACTCCCTCGAGTCGCGGGTCAGAACCTACGAGAAGGAGCTGCTGCAGCTGCGCTCGACCCGCTATACCCTCGACAGCATCATCGGTGTCGGGCCGGCGATCACCGGCCTCAAACAGGCGGCGCAGCTGGCCGCCGCCAACAACGCTCCGGTGCTGGTCACCGGCGAGAGCGGCACCGGCAAGGAGCTCTTCGCCCAGGCCATCCACAACGCCGGGCCGCGCAAGCTGCGTCCCTTCATCCAGATCAACTGCGCCGCCATTCCCAAGGACCTCCTCGAGTCGGAACTCTTCGGCTACGACAAGGGGGCCTTCACCGGGGCCCTGTCCTCCGGCAAGCCGGGCAAGTTCGAGATCGCCGACGGCGGCACGATCTTCCTCGACGAGATCGGCGACCTGCCGCTGGAGATGCAGCCCAAGCTTTTGCGGGTGCTGGAGGAGAAGTGCTTCGAGCGGGTTGGCGGCAACACCCTGATCCGCTCCGACTTCCGCCTGGTGGCGGCCACCAACCAGGATCTCGAGGGGCTCATCGCCCGAGGCCTCTTCCGCAAGGATCTCTACTATCGCCTCAACGTCATCTCGCTGCAGATCCCGCCGCTCCGCGAGCGGCGCGAGGACATTCCCTCCCTGGTGCGCCATCTGCTCGCCCAGCTCGCCAAGGACAGCGGCTACGCCAGCATCGGCGTCAGCCAGGCGGCCATGGCCGCCCTGGTGGAATACGGCTGGCAGGGCAACGTGCGCGAGCTCGCCAACGTCCTCGAGCGGGCCCTGCTGGTGATGCACGGCGAGGAGATCGATCTGGGCGACCTGCCCTTCTCCGCCGGCCGCGGGTTGGTCGAGCGCCTCCCCGCCGAGGTGGTGCCGATACGGGAGGCGCGGGCGCAGACGGAAAAGGCGGCCCTGAAAGCCGCCCTCGACAAGGCCGGCAACAATAAGGTCAAAGCGGCCGAGCTGCTCGGCATCCACCGCACCATGCTCTACCGCCAGCTCAAGCGCCATGGTATCGAGCTGTAGCGTTTCTGCTACAGCTCGGGGTCTTGCCGGGCTGTTTAGGCGCCTGGCCTACAGTGCCAGCCCCATGGGCGGGATCTGGAAGATCCGCCCATCCATGAGACGCGGGTTGCCCTTGATGATCGGCGTGAAGTCCATATGAGCGAGGATGTCCCTTTCCAGGTCGATGCCCGGGGCGATCTCGGTCAGCTCGAGGCCCTCCCTGGTCAGGGCGAAGACGCAGCGCTCGGTTACGTAGAGGACGGTCTGGCCCTTGCTGAAGGCGTAGGGGCCGGAGAAGGTGACGTGCTCGACATGGTCGACGAACTTTTTGGTGCGGCCCTCCTTGACGATGACCAGTTGGCCGCCGTCGACGGCGATCTCCAGCCCGCCGGTGGTGAAGGTGCCGACGAAGACCACCTTCTTGGCGTTTTGGCTGATGTTGATGAAGCCGCCCGCCCCGGCGAGGCGAGGCCCGAATTTGCTGACGTTGAGGTTGCCGTGGCGGTCGGCCTGGGCAAGGCCAAGGAAGGCGAGGTCGAGGCCGCCGCCGTCGTAGAAGTCGAACTGCGAGGGCTGGTCGATGAGCGCGTCGGTGTTGAAGGCAGCGCCAAAGTTGAGGCCGCCGGCGGGCAGGCCGCCGATGACGCCGGGCTCGGCGGTGAGGGTGATATCGTCGAGGATGCGCTCCTCGTTGGCGATATTGGAGATCCCCTCGGGCATGCCGATGCCGAGGTTGACGATGGCCCCGGCGGCGAGTTCGAAGGCGGCGCGGCGGGCGATGATCTTGCGGTCGCCCATGTCGATCTGCGGCAGGGACTGCAGCGGCACCTTGAGTTCGCCGCTGAACGAGGGGTTGTACTGGGTGCCGAAGGTCTGCCAGTGGCAGTGCGGCTCGGAGACGACGATGCAGTCGACGAGGATGCCGGGGATCTTCACCTGGCGGGCGTTGAGGCTGCCGCGGGCGGCGACGCGCTCAACCTGGACGATGACCAGGCCGCCCGAGTTGTGGGCGGCGGTGGCGATGGCCAGGGCCTCGAGGGTCAGGGCCTCGCGTTCCATGGTGATGTTGCCGTCTATGTCGGCGGTGGTGCCGCGCAACAGCGCGACATTGATGGGAAAGGTACGGTAGGCGAGGTATTCCTTGCCGTCGAAGGAGATCAATTCGACGAGGTCCTCCTTGGTGATGTCGTTGATCTTGCCGCCGCCGTTGCGTGGGTCGACGAAGGTGCCCAGGCCGACGGTGGTGATGGTGCGCGGTTTGCCGGCGGCGATGTCGCGGTAGAGGTGGGAGATCACCCCCTGGGGCAGGTTGTAGCCTTCGATCTGGTTGTCGAGGGCGAGGTTCTGCAGCTTCGGCACCAGCCCCCAGTGGCCGCCGACGACGCGGCGCACCAGGCCGAGGTGGCCCATATGGTTGAGTCCGCGCTCCTTGCCGTCGCCCTGGCCGGCGGCATAGACCAGGGTGAGGTCGCGGGGCGAGCCGCTGGCCAGGAACTCCTCTTCCAGGGCCACCGCCAGACCTTCGGGAAAGCCGGTGCCGACGAAGCCGCCGGTGGCGACCGTGTCGCCGGTGTTGATGAGACGAACCGCTTCCTGCGCGGTGACGACTTTTTCCCTGCGCTGCCGCCGGGTTGTCTGTGCTGTGGCCGAGATAGTCATACGCGTTCCCAATCTCTGTTGAAGGGGGAGGAAAGTGGCCGCGGCGGGGCCGTGACCGGAACATGTATCGACGCCAAAGCAAGAACAGTGCCAGGGCCGGGGGCATCGCCGCAGCTGCGTGCCCCCTCGACAGAGCTGGCGTGCATCTTGCAACCCGACGCTGACTCCGCCACGGCGGCGGGGCTCAGGTGGGACGGGCGATCCGCCCGGAGAGTGTCAACCAGCAAGGAGGCGGCCTTTACGCCGCAAAGGAGAAGATATGCTGCAGATAGAAAATTCGGTGGCGGTGATCACCGGCGGCGGCAGCGGCATCGGCCGCGCCCTGGCCGAGTTCTGGCTGGCCCGGGGTGGCAAGGTGGTCATCGCCGATATCGCCGAGGGGCCGCTTCAGCAGGCGGCCGAGGAGATGCGCCAGGGGGGCGGCGAGGTGGTCGCCGAGGTGTGCAACGTCACCGTCGAGGCTGACTGCCAGCGCCTCGCCGAGAAGGCCATCGCCGCCTTTGGGGCCATTAACCTGGTGGCACCCTTCGCCGGCATCACCAGCGACGCGATGATGCTCAAAGTCGACCGCGACAGCGGCAAGGTGGTCGGCAAGATGTCCCTGACGCAGTTCCAAAAGGTGGTCGACATCAACCTCACCGGCGTCTTCCTCACCGTGCGCGAGTGCGTCGAGCAGATGGTCAACCACGGCTGCCGCGGCCTGGTCTGCCTGGTCTCCTCCACCGGCTCGCTGGGCACCGCCGGCCAGCTCAACTACTCCTCCACCAAGGCGGCCATGGCGGTCATGCCCAAGGTGCTCACCGCCGAGTTCTTCCGTCGCGGCCTCTCCGACAGGATCCGCTGCAACGCCGTGGCGCCCGGCTATGTCGGCACGCCGATGGTCAAGAATATGGACGCCAAGGTGCTCGGCAAGATCGTCGAGCAGGTGCCCATCGGCCGCCTCGTCGAACCCGAGGAGGTGGTCTCTCTGGTGGCCGAGCTCTACCGCAACGAGGCTATGGCCGGGGAGACGGTGTTCATCCACGGCGGCCTGCGCCTTGGTTCGAAAGGCTAGGCGGTGTCGCGGGCTCGCTAGGAGGGGCGGTTGTCTTCGCTCTGCATGGTGAGCCCGTACTTCTTGAGCAGGGCGTAGAAATGCGAGCGTGACAGCCCGGAGATGTGGAGGATGCGCGGGATCTCGCCGCCGCACTGGCGGATGAGCTCGCTGAGGTAGATCTTCTCCGAGGCCCCCTTGAAGCTCTTCAGCGAGGGCAGCGGCTTGTCGAAGATGTCCTGGAAGATCTCCTGGCCGATGTTGCGCACCTCCTCGTCCGGCTCCTCGCCGCCGGCGCCGGAGAGGACTTCCGAGCCGGTCATCTGGCGGATCTGCTCCTTGGCCACCTGAATGCGCAGTTGCCTTGGCAGGTGCATGGTGAACAGGGACGGCTCGGCGCCGGCGGCGACCACCGCGCGTTCGATGATGTTGAACAGTTCACGCACGTTGCCCGGCCATGGGTAGCGCTCCAGGGTCTCCCAGAACTTGTCGTCCATGGTCTTGGTCGCCATGCCGTACTGGTGGCAGAGCTGCGCCGTCTTGAAGGCGGCCAGGGGGCGGATGTCCTCCGGGCGCTGGCGCAGGGGCGGCAGGGGCAGGCGCATGGTGGTGATGCGAAAGAGCAGGTCGCTGCGGAACTCGCCGTTCTCCACCATTTCGTCGAGGTTGCGGTTGGTGGCGGCGATGAGGCGGAAGTTGCTGCTCTGCTCGGCGGTGTCGCCGACGGCGCGGAAGCTGCGTTCCTGGAGGACGCGGAGGAAAGCCTTCTGGATGGAGAGGGGCATCTCGCCCACCTCGTCGAGAAAGAGGGTGCCGTTGTCGGCGAGCTTGATCAGCCCGCTGCGGCTGTCCTGGGCCCCGGTGAAGGCGCCCTTGCGGTGGCCGAAGAGGGTCGACTCGACCAGCGACTCGGTCAGCGAGGCGCAGTCGACGCAGACGAAGCGGCCGCCGCTGCGGGCGCTGTTCTCGTGGATGGTGCGGGCGAAGAGCTCCTTGCCGGTGCCGGTCTCGCCGGTGACGAGGAGGTTGGAGTCGGAGCGCGCCGCCTGGGCCATGAGCTGGAAGCAGGCCTTCATGCGCGGGCTGGTGCCGATGATGCGCTCGATATTCAGCCCCTCGCCCTCGTTCTTGTTCTTCTTCTCTTCACGATACTTGAGGGCGCGGCCCAGGGTCAGGCTGATTTCCCTGATCGACGAAGGCTTGAGCAGATAGTCCCAGGCGCCGCCCTGGATGGCGAGTTCCGCCCCGTCCGGGTCGCCCTTGCCGGTGAGGATGATGATCTCCGGCGGGTCAGCCATCAGCGTCAGCTCCGGGAGGAGGTCGAGGCCGTTGCCGTCGGGGAGGCGCACGTCGAGGAAGAGGATGTCGAAGCCCTCGCTGGCGATGATGCGCCGCCCCTCGGAGAGGCTCTGCGCCGAGCGGCAGCGATGCGCCAGGCGGGCTCCGAGGCTCTTCAGGGTCTCGCAGATCTCCCGGTCGTCGTCGATGATGAGGATGTCGGCCATGGGGTCACGCCTCGTCGAGGATGGTGTTGATGGTCAGGGTGAGGTCGATGGTATCGTAGGGCTTGATGAACACGCGGCGGATGGAGGGCATGTTCTGCGCCGCCTTGAGGGCGTCCTCGCGCCCGGAGATGAGAATTGACGGCAGGCGCGGGTTGAAGGCGTGGATGCGGCGGATGAGCTCGACGCCGTTGATGCCCGGCATGTCGTAGTCGGTGATGAGCAGATCGAAGCGCTCCGCATCGTCCTGCATCAGGGCCAGAGCTTCCTCCGGGGAGGCCAGGGCGGTGACCTGGTAGCCGACGTTGGCGAGGATGCGCGGGGTGGTGTTGAGCTGGTCTTCCTCGTCTTCGACGAAGAGGATGGTGCCGCCGCGGCTGGCGATGAAATGGCGGCGCTCCTCGCTGCGTTCCTCTTCCGCGGCGATGCGGGGGAAGAACAGCTTGAAGGAGGTCTCCCGGCCGGGGACGCTGTCGACGCGCAGCCCGCCCTGGTGGGCCTTGACGATGCCGTGCACCACGGCGAGGCCGAGGCCGGTGCCCTCGCTCTTGTCCTTGGTGGAAAAGAAGGGGTCGAAGATCTTGTCGAGGATGTCGACGGCGATGCCCGGGCCGTTGTCGCTGACGGTGAGCTGGATGTACTCGCCGGCCTCGAGGTTGAGCGGCGTAGCCTCCTCGGGGGAGAGGACCTTGTCCTCGAGGCGGAGGTTGAGAACGCCGCCCGACTCGCGCATCGCCTGGAAGGCGTTGGTGCAGAGGTTCATCACCGCCTGGTAGATCTGGGTCGGGTCGGCGTGCACCGTGCCGATGTTGGGGGAGATATGCGAGCGCACCTTGATGTTGCCGGGCAGCGAGATCTCCAGCAGGCCGATGACCTCGGTGACCACCGCGGTGAGGTTGGTGGGGCGGAAGCCCTCCTGGGATGGCTTGCTGAAGGCGAGGATCTGCTTGACGACGCGGCCGCCGCGACGGGCCGCCTTGAGCACGCGCTCGAGGTCGCGGGCCGTCTGCGACTCGGGGTCGACGTCGCTGATGGCCAGCTCGGTGGAGTTGATGATCGAGGTGAGGATGTTGTTGAAGTCGTGGGCGATGCCCCCGGCGAGGGTGCCGATGGCCTCCATCTTCTGCGATTGCAGCAGCTGTTTTTCGAGGTCGAGCTCGCGGGTGATGTTCTCGGCGGTGCTGAGGATGCCGACGATCCTGCCGGCCTGGTCGCGGAGCGGCACCTTGCTGACCTCGATCCAGGCGACGTTGCCGCGATAGTCGGTGAGCTGGCGACGCACTTTGCGAAAGGCCTGGTGGTTGTTGACCACCTCGTGGTCGGCGTGCTGTGACCAGCGCACGTAGTCCTGGTCGCTGATGACGTCGCGGGTGGTCTTGGCGATGAGCTCGCTGGGGTCGTTCAAGCCGAAGAAGGTGGCGAAGGTGCGGTTGGCGCCGAGATAGCGCGAGTTGAGGTCCTTCCACGAGACCAGCTGCGGGTTGGTGTCCATGAGGGTCTCCTGGAAGGAGAGCTGGTCCTTGATGCGCCGCTCGACGCGGCGCCGGCCGATCATGGTGATCACCAGGAATATGGAGCTGATGAAGAGCAGCAGGGTGCTGGTGATGATTGTCCAGAAGAGCTCCTTGGGCAGCTCGTAGAAGGCCTTGGGGGCGTTGATGAGGGTGGCCCCCTCGGGCAGGAGCCGCTCGGGGATGTGCAGCTGCTGCATCACCTGGTAGTCGAAGAGCGGGCTGCCCGAGGGCTGGCGCATCACCGGGATGGCCTCGGCGGGCGTGCCGGCGAGGATGCGCAGGGCCATTTCGGCGGCGATGCGCCCGTGCCGCGTCCCCGAGATCATCGAACCGCCAACCGCGCCGTGGCCGAGGAGGAACTCCCACGAGGTGTAGAGGGGGACGCTGGAGCGCCGCGACAGGGCGCGCATCACTTCTTCGGCGGTGTAGATGTGGTTGTTGATGATCTGGTAGTAGGGGATGAAAAAGCAGAAGCTGTCCGCGGGCAGCTTCTCCACCCGCCGTTCGGCCTCGTCGAGGGCGATCTGCACCCAGTAGTCCACCGCCAGGCGGTCGCGGTAGCGGGGCTCGAGATCCTCGATCTGCTTGCGGATGGCGCGGCCGGCGGTGGAGTCGTCGCCGACCACCACCATGCGCCGCTTTTCGGGGTGCAGGCGCAGCACCACGTCGATGGTGCCGAGGAGGTCGAAAGCCTCGATGACCCCGGTGAGGTTGCCCCGGGCGAGTTCTTCCTCGCCGAGGTCGTTGATGCCGCAGAAGACGATGGGCGTGCCGGGAAAGAGCTGCGGGCGGGCGTCGAGGGCGAAGTTGAGGGCGTCGTCATCGGAGACGATGACCACGTCGAAACGCTCGCCGAGATATTTCTTGCGGAAGACTTCGAGCAGTCCGGCGATGACCGGGGCGGTGTTGTAGCGCTTGGCGTCGAGGTACTCGACCTGGAGGTCGATCTTGTACGGCCCCTCGTCGAGGGTGGCGCGGATGCCGTTGTGGATGGAGTCCGACCATTGGTAGCCGTGGTGGTAGGAATTGAAATAGAGGACGCTCTTCTTTTCCCGCGAGTCGGCGCGAAGGTCTGGCACCTGTGCGATGAGGATGCAGCCAAGAGCGATGAGGAAGAGGGCAGGAAAGCGAATCATGACCAAGGCCATGCAAATAACGGTCCAGAAACGCAAGGAGACGAGGGCGCGCCAAGAGGCGGCCAGCCATCTTTTATGGTATCAGGCGGCGCGAGGAAAAAGCAAAAAGGAAGGACTGCTGGGGAGAAAAAGCTGTTCCGCGATCCTTGCCGGGGGCGGTCGCCTTGGCCTGAGGTCAGGCTTGCCCCGCCCCGGAGGGTGGCTGGAGTCCGCCCAATCGCGCTGCGATATGAACGATTTTTTGACGCGAGAACGTTCTCTGGCGCCGGGCATCATGGCGCGCAGAGCAGAGATGTCCCGTCCAGTCTTCTGTGGTGAGGTTGCCTCAGAGCGGGCTCCGGGGATCGGGAACGGATCAGGGATAGCCGCTCTCGGCCGGATCTTCGACCACCTCGATCACCCGCCAGACCGGGGCGAATTGGGAGGCGTTGGAGAAGACGATGCGCCCGCGGCCTTTGTAAAGGGCGAACATCCGCGCCGTGTCTCCGCCGAAGTAGAAGGGCGCCCAGGCCTTGCCGGTGATGCGCGAGGTGGAGGAGGTGGGGTGGCCGAGGAGGTCGTAGACTTCCTCCATGCTCATTCCCGGTTGTATGCGACTGAAATGGCCCTGTCCCCGCGGGGGGGCGCCGCCCTGGAAGCGGCCGGGATTCTGTGGCGCTGCTTCCTGGCGGACCTGGCGCTGTCGCAGCTTGTCGAGATCGATGGTGCCGGGGAGATAGGGCTGGGTCTGCCCGGTGGGCAGCATGTCCAGGGCCGTTTCGGCGTAGCGCCGCACCTTGCGCTCCCGCGCCTTGTCGGCGATCTGCTCGAGCAGCAGCCGGTAGCGGGAGTCGCCGGTGGCCCCCAGGGCCTTGCACATCCACGAGGTGGCGTCGACCTGGATATAGCCGCCGCGCTGGTAGTTCCGGGACAGCACCTCGGCGAGGACGTCGTAGACGTCGGGGTTGCGCTCGATACCGTTGTAGATGTCCTGGGCCGCCTGGCGCTGCGATTCGGGTCCGCCGTGCACCAGCATGTCGATGGTGCGCTGGCTGGCGGATAGCGGGGCAGCGAGGAGGAAGGAGATAAGAAGGGCGAGGATGGGCGAGAGGGTGCGTGGTGTCATGGGGCCTCCTGGAAACGGCGTCTCGGGCGGGCGGGGCCGCAGGCGCCCCGCCGGGATAACCTTGGCAAAACGCTACCCTGTTCCGCTTCTTCCTGCAATGTGTTTGCCCGCAGCTGGCCCAAAAGCACGACGGCCGCCCGGTGGGGCGGCCGTCGTCTCTCCTAGGCGTTGCGCGCCCGGAAGTCGATCAATACATGTCGTCCATGCCGCCCATGCCGCCGGGAGGCATCGCCGGGGCCTTCTTCTTCTCGGGTTCCTCGGCGATGGTTGCCTGGGTGGTGAGCAGCAGGCCGGACACCGAAGCGGCGTTCTGCAGGGAGAAGCGCACCACCTTGGTCGGGTCGATGACCCCCGCGGCGACGAGGTTTTCGTAGACCTCGGTCTGGGCGTTGAAGCCGAAGTCGCCCTTGCCCTCGAGGACCTTGTTGAGGACCACCGATCCTTCGCAGCCGGCGTTCTCGACGATCTGGCGCAACGGAGCGGTCAGGGCGCGGCGCAGGATGTCGATGCCGCTCTTCTCGTCGCCGCACACCGCGACCCCGTCCAGGGCGGCCAGGCAGCGCACCAGGGCGACGCCGCCGCCCGGCACCACGCCTTCCTCGACGGCGGCGCGGGTGGCGTTGAGGGCATCCTCGACCCTGGCTTTCTTCTCCTTCATCTCCGGCTCGGTGGCTGCGCCGATGTTGATCACCGCCACCCCTCCCACCAGCTTGGCGAGGCGTTCCTGGAGCTTCTCCTTGTCATAGCTCGAGGTGGTGTCCTCGATCTGCTTGCGGATCTGCTTGATGCGCTTGTCGATGGCCTCCTTGCTGCCGGCGCCGTCGACGACCGTGGTGTTGTCCTTGTCGATCTTCACCGACTTGCAGCGGCCGAGGTCGGCGAGGCGGACATTCTCCAGCTTGACGCCGAGGTCCTCGCTGATCACCTGGCCGCCGGTGAGGGTGGCGATGTCCTCGAGCATGGCCTTGCGACGGTCGCCGAAGCCGGGGGCCTTGACCGCCGCCACCTTGAGGGTGCCGCGCAACTTGTTGACGATCAGCGTCGCCAGGGCCTCGCCGTCGACGTCCTCGGCGACGATGAGCAGCGGCTTGCCGGCGCGGGCCACTTCCTCGAGCAGGGGCACGAGATCCTTCATCGAGGAGATTTTCTTCTCGTGGAGGAGGATCGCCGGTTCGTCGAGGGTGACTTCCATCTTGGTGGCGTCGGTGACGAAGTAGGGCGAGAGGTAGCCGCGGTCGAACTGCATGCCCTCGACGACATCGAGGGTGGTGTCCATGCTCTTGGCCTCTTCGACGGTGATGACCCCTTCCTTGCCGACCTTGTCCATGGCGTCGGCGATGAGCCTGCCGATGGTCTCGTCGTTGTTGGCGGAGATGGCGCCGACCTGCTCGATTTCCTTCTTGTCGTTGATGGTCTTGGAGATCTTCTTCAGCTCCTCGATGACCGCGATGACACCTTTGTCGATGCCGCGCTTGAGTTCCATCGGGTTATGGCCGGCGGTGACCAGTTTGTTGCCCTCGCGGAAGATGGCCTGGGCGAGGACGGTGGCCGAGGTGGTGCCGTCGCCGGCGACGTCGCTGGTCTTGCTGGCCACTTCCTTGACCATCTGCGCGCCCATGTTCTGGTACTTGTCGGTCAGGGTGATCTCCTTGGCGACGGTGACCCCGTCCTTGGTGACCACCGGCGAGCCGAAGCTCTTGTCGATGAGGACGTTGCGGCCCTTGGGGCCGAGGGTCACCTTGACCGCGTCGGCCAGGGTGTTGACGCCGATGAGAATGGCCTCGCGGGCCTGGGCATCGAATGCAATCATTTTTGCTGTCATTGCTCTCTTCCTCCTCTCTTATTCGGAAAGAATTCCCAGGATATCGTCTTCGCGCATGATGATGTGTTCGACGCCGTCGAGCTTGATCTCCGACCCGGCGTATTTCGAAAAGAGGATGCGGTCTCCTGCGGACACCTGCAGCGGAGTGCGCTTGCCGTCCTTGTCGGCCTTGCCGGGGCCGACAGCGACCACTTTGCCCTGCTGCGGCTTTTCCTTGGCCGAGTCGGGGATGATGATGCCGCCGGTGGTCCTGGTCTCTTCCTCGGTACGCAGCACGAGTACCCTGTCATTGAGCGGTTTGATGTTCATTGCACGTTCTCCTAGCTGAGCGAAGGCTGGTTGATTGGTGTGTTTGGGCGGTGAGGCGCTGCAGCGCCCGGCAGCGGGAGGCTGCCAAGGGTTTGCGGGCGATGCCTGCGGAGTTGCGCGCATCTGCCGCCAGTGTGAAGCCTGGCGACAAAAATAATGTCACTCGGGGGGCTGTCAAGATTGCCCTGGTAAAATTAGCGACCTGGCCATGAAGGCAAACCGGGTGTAAAAACAGCGCGATGGGCGGGGCGATGGGGAGTTGAGCCCGGCCGCGGAAGTTCTGGTCACCGGCTGGGTGAGAGGCGATGGGGCTTGAGAAAATGACGCCATTGAGCTATAATATCTGCTTCTGCACCTGGCGGCGGGGGTGCCCAGCCGCTGCCAGCGACGCCGCCGGGAGGCTGCCGCCCCTCCCGTGCTCCTCAATCACCGTTTCTCCCTGTGCGCATCGGGTGCGTCGAGTCCATGTCCCGCAACAGTCCGTACCTTTCGCCGCTCCACGCTTCTCGGCAGGAGAGAGGTTCTTTCTGGGCGTTCATCGCCCCCTATCTCCTCGTCGTCGCGGTGGTCTTTGGCATCTCGCTGTCCTTTGGCTATTTCGCTGGCATCGATGAATACACCCTGACCTTTTCCGAGCGCTGGCCCTTCGTCGCGTTCAAGTTCTCCTTTGGCGGTTTTGGCCTCTACCTGCTTTCTTTCCGCTACGAATTGCCCTTTCTGCTCCTCGCCTTCGCCGGGCTGCTCCACCTGATGCGCCCCGGCCTGGCCCGGGTGCTGGTGGCTATCGCGCCGGTGGTCGCCCTCTACCTCGGCATGGAGCTCTACTACATCGTCTTGCACAGCATCGTCAAGGCCGACGACCTGCTTCTCTTGCCGGAGGGTCTGGCGGTGGCGCCCCTGTGGGCGCAGGTTGCCTTCTACGCCGGCGTCGCTAGCTGGGTGCTGGCACTGCTTTTTCTCCTCAAACGCTCCCTGCGTCAGCTGGTCGTTCCCGGTCTGCTCTGTGCCGCCGTTCTCGTGCCCCCGGCGGCGGCGGTGGTCGCCCCGGCCAGCTTCCTGAGCCTTGCCGACCGGCACGGCATCAACATCGTTCCCTGGTCGGACCGCTGGACGGTGATCCTCACCGGGCGGGCCACCTCGGCCATGCTCTTCGCCGCCGCCAAGCAAAAGGCTTTGGAGGAGCTCGCCCTGCTGCCGCTTCTCGACGACTCCAGTCGCGACCCCCTGGTGCTCGGCGAGACCCTCGGCGAGAAACGCAACATCCACTTCATCGTCCTCGAATCCTTCCTCGATCCGGAACAGTTCAAAGGACTGAAGTTCCATACCCCTCCGGCGCCGCCGGAGTTTGCCGAGCTGCGCCGAAGGATGCGCGTCGCCACCTCGGCGGTGTTCGGCGGGGGGACGGCCCAGGCCGAGTTCGAGCTGCTCTGCGGCGTGCCCGCCCTCGAGCTGTACACCTCGGCGGAGTTCAACATGCTCAACGGCGCCAAGACGCCCTGCCTGCCGCAACTGCTCTCCGGGGTTGGCTACCGGACCATCGCCACCCAGTCCTACAAACCCGATTTCTTCAATTCCGAGAAGGCCTACCGGTCTCTGGGCTTCGAAGAGATCCATTTTCCCACCGCCTACGCCGGGCAGCGGCAGACCTACCTGCAGTATGACAACCGCGACGACTACATCTTCGACGGTGATCTCTTCAAGCAAAATCTCGCCTATGTCGCCAAGGCCATGGCGGAAGGGCGTCCGCTTCTCAACTACGTCCTCGGAACCTACGGCCATCTGCCCCACGAGATCGATTTCTCGCGCTTTCCCCATCGGGTCAAGATCGAGGGGGTCGACCGCAACAGCCAGACCGACCTGGCCATCAACCAGTTCTACTACCGTGCCGAGGCCCTCGCCGCATACCTCAGGGAACTGCGCCGGCTCGACCCGCGCGGGCTGATTGTCGTCACCAGCGATCACCTGCCGGCTCTCGACGGCGGGCCGCGCTTCTACGAGAAGTTCCGCTATGCGCTGAGCGCCGGGGGCGAGTTCAAGGAAAACATCTGGTTCTACTACGGTCCGCAGGAAAAGGACACCGCCTGGCCCGACCACCATTACGAGTTCATGGACTTCATCCTCGACGTGCTTACCGAGCGGCGCATCTGCGACAAGATGGCGTGCAAGAACCGTGAAGCCTGGCCCAAGGAGAAGGCCACCGCCGAGTACAACGCCATCATGAGGCGCGGTGCTGGCCTCGGCGGTGTCGCGCCACCCCTCATGGCCGGCGAGGGAGCCGCGGCCCCGCTGGCTCCACCGGCGACCCCTTCCCCCCAGGTGCAGTAACTCCTCCTCCCAAACACGGGAGACCGGCGTCCCTGTATTCCCCAGTACCTCCCCCCTTTTGCCCATCGCCGGGCGCTCAGCCGAGTTCGCGTGGCATTCCCGCCTGATAAACGATCTCTTTCTGCATGTCGTCGATGCGCGCGAAGATCTCCTTGAGCAGCGTCTGCTCGATGCGGGTCAGCTTCTTGGGGTTGATCTGGTTGTCGGCGGGGCGGCGTTCCTTGAGGATGGCGGTCACCTGGCGGGAGAAGCGCAGCTGCATGAGGAAGGCATAGCCCTGCTCCATCTCGCGGCAGGTGTCCCCGGAAAGAAGGCGGCGCTGCTCGAGAAGGCGCAGGCGCTCGGTGGTATTGGTCTCGGCAAAACCGTGTTTCAAAGCGTGGATCCTGGCGAAATCGACGATCGGCACCATGACCTTCTTGATATTGAAGGTGTCGCGGTGCTCGCCTTTGGACTCCACCAGGAAGTTGCGGAAAAAACCCAGCGGTGGCTTGAAATGCTGGGCGTTCATGGCGAGATAGCCGAGAAAGAGCGGCCACTCCTCCAGCTTCTCCTGGAGATGGACGCGCAGCCGCTCGACCAGGGCGGAGTCGCCGTAGGCGCAGCGAAAGTCGAAGAAGATCGAACAGTTGAGGAGGTCTTCGGAGGAGCCAAAGCGTATCCAGGAGCGAAAGTACTCCTTCCACGAAGCGAGCGGCCGGCACCATTGGGGGTTCTGCGCCATGATCTCGCCGGGGCAGTAGCTGTAGCCGATGTCGTTCAGGGCGGCGCAGAGGTCCTTGCCCAGCTCGAGGAAATAGGCCTGAGCGGCAGGCTCGTCGCCCTCGTCGCCGTCGGCGTAGACGATGGCGTTGTCCTGATCGGTTTTCAGCGTCTGCTCCTTGCGCCCCTCGCTGCCCATGACCATCAGGGCGAAAGGTCGCGGCGGCGGGCCGAGGCGCTCGAGCAGCAGCGGCATGAGGCGGTGCAGGATGGCGTCGGAAAGGGTGGTCACCAGTCGATTGAGGTGGGTCGCCTTGGCGCCGCCGGCGATAAGCGCCTCGACGATTCCCGGCAGCTGGCCATAGATGCGCTTCAAGGCACCCTCGTCGGCGGCGGAGGAGACCTCGTTGAGCAGAAACAGCGGCGAGCGCCCCTGGGCGGCGAGGATGTCCTGACTGCTCAGCACCCCGATGACATGGCGCTCGTTATCGGTAATGCCTAGGTATTTGCGCTTTTCCTGCATCATGGTCAGCAGGGCCTCGAAGATCAGGGCATGGCCGGGCAGGGTGCGCAGGGGGGTGGACATGATCCTGCCCACCGGGGCCTCGAGGTCGAGGCCCGAGGCGACCACTTTCTCGCGCAGGTCGTGGTCGGTAACGATGCCGAGATATTCGCCGTTGGGGGCGGTAACGAGGATGCTGCCGTGGTTGCGGCGGCTCATCAGCGCCGCGGCCTGCTGCACCGGCAGGTCGAAGGGGCAGGAAAGCGGTTTTTGGGCGGCGAGTTCGAGGATCGGCCGGTTGAAGAAAGGCATCCCATCGTCGCCAGGCTGCAGTGCGGTGGCGACGATGGAGGCGTAGGAGCGGTCGAGCATCCTCTTGCCGAAGGTGTTGGTGAAGAACTCAAGGAACTGCGGGTAGCCGGAGCAGAGTTGCAGAAAGTGCGGCTTGGCGAGCAGCAGGAAGTGGCAGTCCTCGGTGGTGCGCAGTGAGCGGATGGCGAGACCGTTGTTGATGAGCATGGAGATGCCGCCGAAGACATCCCCCTCGCCCATGAGGGTGGTGCTCGTCGGGCGGTCATGGCGATCGAAATAGCGCTCCGCCGCGCCCTTATGAATGATATAGAGGGCCTCTACCGGGGACAGCCCCTGGGTGAAGAGCACCGCGTCGGCGGGGTGGGCCACCGGCTGCAGCATCGTCGCCGCGTGTTCGACTTCCTCCTCGGGGAGAAAGGAGAACGGGGCGATGCGGCTCAGGAAGGTGGCAAGGGGTTCTTTCATGGCGCTATCCGGGGAGGGAGAGGCGGGGCGCAATCTGCGCCGTGGGTCATGCTCGGCACAGTCCCATCGCCGGGTCAGGGAGTCGGGTCATGGCCGTCGGCAGACGTTACGAAGGCACCATCCACTGGAGTGGGGAGCATACCAGTTTTCCTGACAGGCGGCAAGAAATGCGGGTTTTTGCCGTCTAGCGAGGTTGCCGGGGCGCCTGGAGCGAGATGGACCGTCAGCGGTCAGCGCTGGGTGAGCAGCACGCCGCCCATGATGGTCAGCGCCGCCACGCCCTGCAGCAGGGTGAAGGTCTCGCCGAGGAACAGCCAGGCCATGAGTACCGAAAACACCGGGATGAGGTTGACGAAGGAGGAGGCGCGGGCGGCCGGAACATGCTTCAGCGCGTAGTTGTAGAGGCCGTAGGCGCCGAGGGTTATCACTGCGCCGAGATAGACCACCGCCAGGGTCGGGGCGAGAGGCAGGCTGTCCGGCAGTTCGGTGAAGGGCAGGAAGAGCAGCGGCAGGTAGAAGAAACAGCCGCACAGGGCCTGGAAGGCGGTGAGGAAGGCTGGGGAGTAGCGCCTGGTAAGGAACTTCATGGCGATGGTGTAGCCGGTGGCGCAGACCATGGCCAGCACTTCGAGGGTGTTGCCGAGCAGGGGGTTGGGGGCGTCTTCGCTGGGGGCGCTGAGGAGGGTCAGCCAGGCGACCCCGCCGCCGGCCACCGCCGCCCCCACCCACGAGCGCCAGGTGGTCTTCTCTTTGAGGATGAGGGCGGCGGCGATCATCACCATGATCGGCAGTACCGCGGTGATCAGCCCAGCCTGGGCGGCGCTGGTCTGCTCCACCGCCTTGGCCTCGAAGAGAAAGTAGAGGCAGGGCTCGCACAGGGCCATGAAGAGGAGCAGCCGGTAGTCGCCGCGCCGGTAGGTGCAGCCGCGGTAGAGGCGCCGGGCGACGAGGAGAAAACAGCAGGTGGCGACGAGCATGCGCCCGAAGATGACCACCAGTGGGTCGTAGGTGCGAAAGGCGTACTTGAGGGCGATAAAGGAACTGGCCCACAGCACCATGGCGAAAATCAGGGCCAGGGTGGCGAAGTGGGCCGTTCGACCGCCGGCGGCGGAAAGGGTCATGGGCGAAGAAAGGCCAGGCCGGCGGACTCGTCAAGCGCCGCCCGGGGGCGGCGCGTCGCGGGTCCGGCCGGGCTCAGTTCTGCAATACCCACTGGCCGGCGTCGTTGCGGCAGGCAGTGGTATAGGTTTTTTCGGTGCGGCCGTCGATGGTGGCGAGGATCTCGGCGCGGCGGCAGGGGCGGGTCGGCTCCGCTGGCGACACATAGGCCGGCTGCGGCGTTACCTGGTAGCTTCTCCCGGTATCGGGGTTGCGCCAGCTCGTCTGCTGACCGGAGGGCGCGAACTCGTAGGCGTGGTTGAGCTGGGTTCGGTCATACTTGTCCATCTCGTTGCCGATGATGTAGCCGACCATGGTACCGACCAGGGCGCCAATCAGGGTCGCCTCCTTGTTGCGGCCGATGGCCTGACCGATGATGGCGCCGGTGCCGGCACCAAAGACTGCGCCCTGCTGGCCTTTACTGTATTCGTTGGCGCAGCCGCCGAGGGCCAGAAGCAGCGCCAGAACAACCATCAACGCCGTGGTTCTCATCATGTTCTCCCAAAAAGAGTAGTAGTTGCGGGGTTCCGGACTAAGGATCCCGCCTCAACAGGTAGTCATCGCCCCCCGACTTGGCAAGCGGAAAACACGCCTCAGTCGCTGGCGGAGGTCCCTTTCGCAGGGTAGCTGCTGTCCGGGCGCGACAGATCGAGATTTCTGAAGAAGGGCGGCAGGTCGCTGGCCGCGGCGGGGGCGTCCGGGGCATGGGGGGCTTGCTCAGCTGGCGGCTGTTGTTCGCCTGACAGGGAGCTCTCCTCGGGCGGATGGCCAGACTCGGGCAAGGTGGAGGCTTCCTCCTCAGCCTGGCCTGGCCCCGCTCCTTCGGGGGAGGTGGCCAGCTTCTGCAGCGTACGCTGCACGGCAAGAAACTCATCGCTGTAGAGGCCGTCGACTCCCCCGGTGCCGAGCACGCCTGCCACCAGGGCCTCGAGCGGAGCGTCGCCATGGCCGTCCCCTGCCATGGCGAGGACGAGCAGGCCATGGCGATGGGCTTCTTCGACATAGCCAGGGGGCAGGGGCATGGCGCGGCCGCTGGGGTCATGCACCTTTTCCACCGGCACTGCCAGGGCCATGGCGTAGGAGGCGACCACCCTGAGGCCGACGTTGGTGTACAGCCAGTCATAATTATAGGGTGTCAGGGCGCCGCTCGCGCTGGAGACCATGGTCTCGCCGTCGTCGCCGGTGCCGACCATCTGCACCAGGGGCAGCTTCAGTCCCCCCTCGGCGAGGCCTTGGCGGTGAAGCTTCTGCAGTTCCTCGGGGTCGTAGCACTGCAGGTACACCTTGTCCTGAGGATAGGCATAGCCGAATTCTTTCAATGTGGTGAGGATGATGTCGCTCAGCTCGCGACCCTCCTGACGATGGAACCAGGGCGAGCGCGGTTCGATGACGATGCCGGAGGCGCGGCCGAGCAAACGTTCGAGGCCGCGCAGCAGGGCAAGATGTTCCCTGAGGGGGGCAATGCCGTCGCCGAGTCCGGGGATACCCCGTCCCGGCTGGGGCCGGAGGCGCAGGCGCCGCACTTCGTCGAGGGTCAAGTCGATGAGATAGTGGCTGCCGTCGCTCCGCTTCCTCTCGGGGAAGACGGTGGCGGCATCGGTGCCGTCCTCGAGGCTTAGGGAACTGTAGACCACTGGCTGGTTGTCGGCGGTGAGGGCCACCGGCAGCAGGACGAGGTCTGCGCCGAGGGAGGCGAGCAATGTCGAGGAAGCCAGGCCGTCAGCAGGTGGTCCTTCCTTGCCGGCCGAAGTGGCGATAATGGTTGCCGCGTGCAGGGGCGATGCTGCGAAGAGGGACAGCGCCAGAAGAAAGAGCAAGGCGCTGCCGGGGGGCGGGGGGAGAGGTTTTTTCTCCTGCTGCGGCCGGGGAACCTTGGGGTGGCGGAGAGCGTTGATCATGGCGGCGAGGTCTCTTTTCAGGGGGAGTGTGGTGGCAGGAGCTCGCCATCCGCGAGCAGAGCGGCAAAACCCGATACCGACGGGAAGCGGCCTGAAGGGGTTGCGGCGGCAACGGAACTGGGGGCGGAGATATGGAGGAGGTGGCCGATGCCGTAGCGGGCGGCCTCCTGCAGGACCCTCTCCGAGTCGTCGACGAAGAGGGTCCGGCTCCTGTGGTGGGCGATATGGTCGCCCAGCTTGTGCCAGAACTGTGGCTGTTCCTTGGCGAAACCTACCTCGAGGGAGGTCAGCAGAGAGATGAAGCAGGGGGCGAGTCCGCTGCGCGCCATCTTGATGCGCAAGGCCTCGGGGTGGGCGTTGGTCACCAGGTGCAGGGCCTTGCCCTGGCTGCTCAGGAGGCGGAGGGCCTCGACTACCCCGGGGTGGACGGCGACCCTGTGGGCGATGGCCGCCTTCTCCTCGCAAAGGTTGATGCCGAGCCGCTCCGACCAGTAGTCGAGGTCCGCCCACTGCAAGGTGTTCTGCACCGTCCTGTAGGTGGCCAGCAGCTGGCGGCGCGCCTCCTCGGGGGCGAGGCCGTGGCGGGTGGCGAAGATGCCGGGGATGTGATGCTCCCAGAAATAGTCGTCGAAGTGGCGGTCGAGCAGGGTACCGTCCATGTCGAGAAGCACGGTGTCGATATCCGCCCAGGAGGGGGGGACTCCCCGTCGCAGTTCAGACGGCGGTGGCGCGGAGACGGTCGAGTTCATCGAGGGTCCTGTCAATGGTGGCGAAGAGGTGCTCGGGGGAGGCGAAGCGGTCGCTCAGCACCAGCTTGCCCTCGGGGGTGAAGCGCGCCGCTGGCCGCCCTTTGCCCGACCCTTTGGCGAGGAAGGCGAACACCGTCTCCGGGCTGAGCGGGGTATCGTTCTGGAAGGCGAACACCAGGCTGTCCTTGCCCTGCTCGAGCTTGGCGATGCGCAGGGCGGCCAGGTGGCGCTTGAGGGCGATGATGCGGAACAGGGTCAGGGTCTCGGCGGGCAGCGGGCCATAGCGGTCGACCAATTCCGCCTGCAGGTCGTCGCACTGCTCCTGTGGACTGTAGCTGAGGGCGGCCATGCGCCGATAGGTCAGGTAGCGCTGGCTGATATCCGGCATGTAGTGATCAGGGATATAGGCCGAGAGCTGCAGGTTGACCTCGGGCTCGAGTTCCTCCGGCCGCGCCTCGCCGCCGAGGCTGGCCTGGGCTTTGAGGTCGGCCACGGTCTTCTGCAGCAGGTCGAGGTAGAGGTCGTAGCCGATGGCGGCGATGTTGCCGCTCTGCGAGATGCCGAGGAGGTTGCCGCCACCCCTGATCTGCAAATCGTTCATGGCCAGCTTGAAGCCGCCGCCAAGGTCGTTGCAGTCCATGAGGGCGCGCAGGCGCTCCTTGGACTCCTTGCTGAGCCCGTCGAGGGATGGCACCAGCAGGTAGGCGTAGCTCTGCGTCGAGGAGCGGCCGACGCGACCGCGCAGCTGGTATATCTCGGCCAGGCCGAGGAGGTCGGCGCGGTTGATGACGATGGTGTTGGCCGAGGGGATGTCGAGGCCCGACTCGATGATCGTCGTTGTCACCAGGACATTGATCTTCTTGGTGACGAAGGAGACCATGATCTCCTCGAGGTCCTTGCCGGCCATCTGCCCGTGGGCGACGGCGATCTTCGCCTCCGGCACCAGCTTTTGCACCACCGCCGCCATCTGGTGGATGGAACGCACGCGGTTGTGGACGAAAAATACCTGACCACCGCGGCGCAGCTCCTTGCTCACCGCCTCTTTGATGACCAGCTCGTCGTAGCGGGCGACGAAGGTCTTGACCGGCTGGCGGTGCACCGGCGGGGTGGAGATCACCGACAGGTCGCGGATCGACAGCAGCGACATCTGCAGGGTGCGCGGGATGGGGGTGGCGGTGAGGGTGAGCACGTCGACCTCGGCGCGCAGCTTCTTGAGGCGCTCCTTATGGGCGACGCCGAAGCGGTGCTCCTCGTCGATGACCACCAGGCCAAGGTTTTTGAAGACGACGTCCTTGGAGAGCAGGCGGTGGGTGCCGATGACGATGTCGACGCGGCCGGCGGCGAGATCCTTGATGATCTTGCGCTGCTCGGCGCTGCTGCGGAAGCGGTTGAGGCAGGCCACGGTCACCGGGAAGCCCTGCAGCCGCTCGGCGAAGGTCTTGGCATGCTGCTCGGCGAGCACTGTGGTGGGCACGAGCACCGCGGTCTGGCAGCCGTCCTCGACCACCTTGAAGGCGGCGCGCACCGCAACCTCGGTCTTGCCGTAGCCGACGTCGCCGCACACCAGGCGGTCCATGGGGCGCTCGCCGGTGAGGTCGCCGAGGACGTCGTTGATGGATTGCGCCTGGCCGGGGGTCTCGTCGAAGGGGAAAGACTCCTCGAGTTCGTTGAACAGCGGCCCTGGAGGGGAGAAGCGGCGCCCTTCGCGCAGCTCGCGCTGCGCATAGAGTTCGAGGAGTTCCTGGGCCACTTTCCACACCTCTTCCTTGACCTTGGCCTTGGTGCTTTTCCAGGCCTGGGAGCCGAGTTTGTCGATCTTTGGCTCGCGGTCGGCGAGGCCCTGGTACTTGCTGAGCAGGTTGAGGCGGTCGACGGGCAAAAAGAGTTTGTCGCCATCGCGGTACTCGATGCAGGCGAAGTCGTTGACCACGCCGTGGAAGGC
>JANJUM010000025.1 GCA_024710585.1 Desulforhopalus sp. | reverse complement strand
CGGTTGAAAATGAGCGTCGCCGATACCGGGGAGGGGGTGCGCGAGGAGAACCTCAACAAGATCTTCGATCCCTTCTTCACCACCAAGCCGGTGGGCAAGGGTACGGGACTCGGGCTGTCGGTGTCCTTCGGCATCATCAAGGAACACGGCGGCAGCATCTCGGCCATCAGCCCTGCACCGGCCGAGTATCTGCCGGAGGGCTTCACCCGCGCAACCGGGCACGGGCCGGGCACGGTCATCGTCGTCGAACTGCCCATCGCCGAGCCAGAAAAGGAGGGCGAGGGTCAGGAAGGGGAGGCGGGGCAGGCTACCCCGCCCCGTTCATAGAACGTGTCGAATCACCGGCAGAGCTTGGCGGCGATGCGTGCCACGTGGGCACCCTGGAATCTGGCCCCGGCCAGCTCGTTTTCGCTGGGCAGGCGCTCTCCCTGGCCCCCGGCGATGGTCGAGGCACCGTAGGGCGAGCAGCCAGTGACCTCGGCGACGCCCATCTGTCCGGCGAAAGAGTAGGGCAGTCCGACGATCACCATGCCGTGGTGGAGCAGCGTCGTATGGAAGCTGAGGATTGTCGACTCCTGCCCGCCATGCTGCGTCGCCGAGCTGGTGAAGACGCTGCCAACCTTGCCGATCAACGCGCCCTTGCCCCACAGGGCGCCGGTGGCATCGAGAAACTGCCGCATCTGCCCGCACATGTTGCCGAAGCGCGTCGGCGTACCGAAGATGATGGCATCGGCCTCGGCCAGTTCGTCGACGGTCGCCACCGGCACCGACGCCATATTCTTCTGCGCCTCGAGGGCGCCCATCTTGCCTAAGATCTCCGCCGACAAGGTCTCCGGCACCCTTCTCAGGACCGCCTCAGCGCCTTCCACCTCGCCAACACCTGCGGCGATGGCTTGCGCCATCTTCTCTATATGGCCATACATACTGTAATACACGACGAGTACTTTCATGAAACTCTCCCTGTAAAGGTAATGGTACGGCAGCCTTGGAGCCAGATAGGCCCCGGCGGCCAGCGCTGTTCATTACAGTAGGGATGGTGGTGGCGCTGTCAACTCGGCCGCACCCCGATGAAGCATGGGGTGCGGCCCAGCCGCCCGGCGGAAGGGGGAAGGGGCCGGGATGAGGGTTCCGTCAGGAAACGGACGGGATGGGAGAGGGTCGCGCCGGATCAGACCTCGCGCACGCCTTCGAGTCGCCACTGCTGGGTACCGGTGGGCCGCGCCCAGGTCCACTCCTCGCGGAACTTGACCGGCATGGTGGCACTGCCGGAAACGAGTTCGCCATTGCGCTCGTCGACCGTGTAGTCGAGGAGGTTGGCGGTAAAGAGGACGGTGACAAAATCCTCGTGACCATCGCTGCCGGCCTGTGCTATGGCGGTGTCGCGCACGGCGATGGACTCGAGCTTGTTGATATGGCCCTTGCCACGCAGTTCGGCGAGATGGCCTTCGTACTCCCGCGCCAGTTCCTCGCCAAGGAGATGGCGGTAGGAATCGAGGTCACGCCGCATCCACCCTGCCTGGACCTGGAAGAAGACATCGGTGGCCACTTCGAGGAAGTGGCGCTCGTCGAAGTCCCGGTCGACCTGCTTCAGCTGCGCCACGCCGTCGGCTCCGACCATCTCCCCGATTGCCGGCGCCGCTGGAGCCTGGGAAAGGCCCTGGCCACCGGAGTAGGCGGAGGCAGTCGACTCCTGGCGCGCATAGGGAGCGGCACCCGCCCTGCTCTCCGCCACCTGCCGCGACCTCGCGAACTTGCGGTAGAGGAAAAACCCGCCTACGGCAAGCAACAGCAGGGGCAGAATCCCCATACCGGAGCCGGCGGCCCCGAACATCGAGCCAAAAAGCATGCCGCCGATGGCGCCGCCGAGGAGGCCACCCATCAGGCCCTTGCCAAAGCCACCGCCACTGGCAGGCGTCGCCGCCGGACCGCTGGCCGGGGACTTGCTGGGAGTTGAACTGAACGACTTGCCGCCCGATTTGGAGCGCGCGTCGGCAATGTCGGCGGCAAGGCCGCCATCGATAAGGCAAAAGGCCAGCAACAACAGAAAAACAGGTGTACATCTCTTCCACACGGCACGCATACGTCATGAGCTCCTTGATAAAATTTTCAGAATACCTGCTTCGGCATGAAGAGCGTAAGAGCACTGGCCGCACTCGGCCTGACGCCGTGCCCGACAGCCCTGCCTCGGCCTGGCGAAGTTTCCATGCTGTTGCAAGACTACCCCATGGCAAAACTTTCAACAAATAGAAAATATCCGCACATTCGTTAGATATAATCGAATGGTTGCCGATGTGCTCCGCCACGAGGCATAACGATTCGCAATGGCAAGACCCCATGGAGCGGGGTTTTGCCACTGCTCCCAAGGCTCCTGCGAAGGGATGGGCACGCCGGCGGGCACTGACACCAGCATGCCCCGCAAAAACCTTTGGCCAAGCAGAGGGGAGCTTTTATGATTTTGCCATGCTGTCATTACTTTACAATATGCGGATTTTTGATATCCTATTAATGAATTGAGGCGGTTCGGGTTGACAGGAGAACCATCCCCGAGGGGGATGGCCAGTCTCGTGCCGCCCCCGCCCGAACATCAGCCGCCCTCCCCATCAGCATGCCATGTGGCGCCGGGGAAGTGGCTTATTTTCTGCCACCCCGCCTGGTAAGGGGTGGATATGGAGGGGATATGAAAAGTGCATCTATGATCTGCCTTGCGGCGGCGTTGTCGCTGGCCACCGTCGCTCCGTCCGCCACCCTGGCAGCCGAACAGGCTCCTCTGCTGCCCGAGAGCCTGGCGGCGCGCGCCGAAATGGCCTCTAACCAGAAAACACTCACGGTACTCATAGAGGAAGATGATCCGGAAAAAGCGGTGGCCGCTCTCAATGCTTCCAACGAGGAATATGGCAAGAAGGGGTGGACCGTGCTCAACATCCTCACCTATACCAACAATGAAGATTTCGACGGCTTTTTCGTAACCTACCAGAAAAGCCTGGTGATCGAATAGTCGTTGATCCACTCAATCGGTCTCTCAGCATGACCATGACGAGTAGGGACCGTCACCTAACACGACCGCGACCAAAAGCGGCAGCACAGAGGAACAGCCCATGGCTAGACAGATCTATCGCTGGATAATTGTGGCGGCATCTTTGCTTCTTGTCAACGGATGCGCAACACCGCCAAACGTAGTCGAAATCCGCAGCAACCCTCCGGGGGCCACCGTGGCCATCGATGGACAGAAGTCCCCGCAGGTGACACCCTTCTCTCAGCAGTTCGATTTCATGAAGAAAAGCGACTACAATCTGCTCTTTTCCAAAGAAGGTCACTTCGAGCAGGAGTTGGTCCTCAATAACACGACTCCGAATATCGACAAAGGCGTAATCAGCGTCGACCTCAACCCAAGCCCCCTTTGGGAGGCCACCCGTCCCTCTCCCGCCACCAACAACTGGGTGCAGATTCCCGTTGGCGCCACCCTCGACGCCAAGGCGGCATGGCAGATCATGATCGATGCAGCCATCAAGCGCTCCTCCAACATCAAGGAGCTCAATTACGAGTCGGGCTATCTGCAGACCAAGCATACGGTGAAGAAATTCGAGACCAAGAACGGGGAGTTCCTCTTGCGCTGCCAGCTCATCGCCACCATGGTCTCGGCAGAGCCTCTCATTTACCGCATCAAGGACGTCGCCGAGTGGTCAGCGAACGGGGTACAGTGGCATCCGTACAACAGGATCTTCATCGAGCACGCGGAAATGATTACCGAAATCGAAGACCGGCTGCGCAGCAATTGACCCCGGCGCCTGACGCCGCTTCCGCTGATGGACCGCCACCATGGCCGGACTTGCCCGGCCCGGGACGGGAAGCCAGCCGCCAAAGAGGATGCACATGGGAGTTTTTCGAGTACTGTCTGGAATCCTGCTGGTTCTTGCCCTGCTGCTGCACAATGACGCGACGGCGAGCTTCAAGAAGACGAAGATCGCCGTTCTCGACTTCGAGCAGCGCGGTGAGAGCGGCAAGAACAAGGATATGGGCGGCATCGTCGCCGAATGGTTTACCACCGCCATGGTCAAGGACGGCCGCTTCGAAGTGGTGGAACGGGCCCTGCTGAAGAAGATCATCGAAGAACAGAAGCTTGGCATGTCGGGCCTTATCGACCAGAACAGCACCGCCCAACTTGGCAAGATCCTTGGCGTCAAAACCATCATCTCCGGCTCGGTCATGCTCCTCCAGGACCATATCGAAGTCAACGCCCGCATCATCAACGTCAATACCGGCTCGATCGTCGCCGCGGAGAACTTGCGCAGCGAGTCCTCGGCTAATCTCAAGGAGGCCATCGAGCACCTCACTGCCAAGATCGTCAAAAACTTCCCCCTCACCGGATATATCGTCAAAAAGCGCGATGACACCGTGCTCATCGACCTGGGAACCAGCGCCGGGTTGCAGCCGGGAATGGAGTTCATTGTCTTCAAGGAGGGGGAGGCGATCAAACACCCGAAAACAGGGGAAGTGCTCGACGTCGAGCAGATCCGTACCGGCAAGATCAAGATCGTCGAAATCGCCCTCAACACTGCCACCGGGGAGATCATCGAACAGGAGCCGAAGCAGGAAATCCGCTATGGCCAGTTGGTTCAGAGCATGCGCAGAACAGAACCCGTGACGGAGGAACCACCGGCCGGAACTGCAACGACCGCCGCAAGGCCCCATGAATCCTCCACCAAAGCGACCGCGTCCTCCCCCCCAGCCAGCGCAGAGGCTGAACGAAAGGCCACTTTTACCAGCCAGGTTGCCTCGGAGGCCGGCTACAAACGCAGCGAATTTCCCCCGGGACAGCGTGACCAACTCGCCTCTGGCGGGCAGGGCCCGGCGCTGCTCCCCCTGCCAACCGGTACCTTCATGATGGGAAGCGAGCGCTTTTCGGAAAAGCCGCCGCATTTCGTCAAGATCGAGAACCCTGTCCATATGACTGTCACTGAGATCACCTTCGAAGAGTACGAAAAGTTCTCCATCGAGAGTGGCGCCCCTATGCCCAGCGATAACGGCTGGGGCAGAAAGGACCGGCCGGTGATCAACGTCAGCTGGCATGACGCCCAGGCCTATGCCCGCTGGCTAAGCAAGCAGACTGGAGTCACCTACCGGCTGCCCAGCGAGTCGGAATGGGAATGGGCCTGCGGCGCCGGTACCGGGACTCTCTACCCCTGGGGCAACGACTTCAAGCCCGGCATGGCCAACTGCCGCAGTTGCCAGCCGGGAACCGAAGCGAAGCAAACCGTCCCGACGAGAAGCTATCCCGCCAACAGCTCGGGCTTCCACGATATGGCCGGCAACGTCTGGGAATGGGTGGAAGATTGCTGGGTCGACCACTACCGCGACGCTTCACAGGATCAATCGCCACGCAAGGTCAGCGGCAAATGCAGCAACTTCACCATCCGCGGCGGCGGGTGGAACTCGCCGGACAAACAGCTGAGCACTACGTCGCGGCTGGGCATTCTCGGTGACACACGCAGCAACTACATTGGTTTTCGCCTGGTCAAGGACCCACACACGCCACTTCGTGCCGACGAGCCAGCGGCACAGCTCCTGCCAACTACGGCGCCGGCCATCACCCCACAACCTGTGCCCCCGCTTAAGCAGGAGGAAACAAAACCCGAGCCAAAGACAACATCCCCCTTCGAATCACAGAGGTGAGCCTCTCGACCATAGTTATCGCCTTCAGCCGACATCGGCCATACAGGGCAGTGTCCCTCTCCCTTTTCTTCTGGTGAACGTCGTGAAACAGCTCCTCGCCACCCTACTCATTGTCATTCCACTGTTGCTCGGCATGGACAGCGCTTACGCCGGGAATCTCTCGCTCATCGAAAAACGCCTGCTCGAACTGGACCGGCTTAACAAGGACGTAGTGGAGAAGACCGGTCCCCTTCCCGAAAATGGATCGGTCTCTCTCGAAGCCAAGGTCGGCCCTGGCGCCGCTGACGCCAAGGGCGACGGCATCAACGGCAGAAAGATAGAGTTTTCCAAGAAGTCGGTGGTTGCCATCGACCAAAAGACACCATTCACCGTGCAGATCAGTGCCAGTCGCTCGCAGCAGCAATGTTTCCGCGTGGCGGCGATGCTGCGCCGCGCCGGCTATCCAGCCTTTACCGGCGCCATCGTCCTCAAAGACCAGGGGCTCTGGCACCGCATCTTCGTCGGCTCCTTCCCCTCCTCCGAAGAGGCGGAAAAGGTGCGTGATTCGCTGCAGAAGGACGAGATCGACGACACCCTGGTGCGCAAAATGCCCTACGCCATCCAGGTAGGCCAGGAAGGCAACCTGGACAGCCACAAATCCCTTCGTGAAAAGCTGCTCGCTCTGCAGTATATGCCGTATACCAGCTATGTGCGCGACACCGAAAACAACGCCCAGAAGGTGCGCCTGCTGCTCGGCGCCTTCGAGAGCAAGGAGGAATGTTCCACCCTGCTCAACACCCTGCGTGGCAAGGGCATCGAGGCCCGTACCGTGCTCAGGTAGGTTGCTTGCTCCGCGGCTGCCGGGTCTGGCGAATAACGGAGGAAGGCTTGACATCCGCCCAAAGGGAATGATACTCTGTTTTCATGAAGAAAGACTGAGAAACAGTGTCGTTTCAAGCAAATGGTGGCCAGGATGACTGTCTGGCGGCTAGGCCCGGCAAAGTACCGTGGCTGTATCGGCGAGCCTGGCCGCATGAGCACAGAGTCGACAATCACCTTTTTCGGGAGGCACGCTTCCTATGAGAAATCCAGGTATCGCCGTTGCGGCAATTCTCCTGGCGGCGGTCACGTCCTTTCTTCCCGGCTCCACCGATGCCAGGCAGAACAACGCCTCCCCCAAGCATGCCACATCCAGGCAGCAGGAAGGAAACCTGCCCTCCAGCACCTATAAGCAACAGCTCATCCTCGTCGAGGATCTCGCCGCCGATGTCAATACCGACAGTGGCACCATCACCATTACTGCCAAGATAACCAACGTCTCCAGGGCCTTCATCAAGGGTTACGCCACCGTCCACCTCCTCTCGGAGGAAGGCAAGCCGCTGCTCTCCTACGAAGAGGATCTCAATGGGGGTGAGATGTTCGCCCATGGGACCTCGGTCGACCTCGAGCTCACTGCAAAAGTTCGCGATATAAGCAAGATCGCCTCAATTACCGTCGACTTCACCCAGACCTGAGAGAAGCAGTGCTGCCTACCCGGCCCGGCACTCCTTCACATTTTAGTGTGAAAACGCTGAGTTACAGGCACACACAGCTCCCCAGCAAGACCTGCTCCCGTCTCGGCATGCCAGCACGCGCCACTTTCTCTCATGGTGGACGCGTTGCGATGGTGTCCCTCTCCACCCTCAGGCTCCAGCCCTCCAGTGACTTCCGCCAGAGCGCAGCGCGTCCTTGGCCAACACTGTAATCAGGCCGACGCCGCTGCCCTCCTGGCCTCCCTCAGTGGCGATTGCTCGCCGCGACGATGGAAAACTTCCTGATGATCCGCTCCGTGCTCCCGAGGAGATCGCTGCGGTCAAAAATAATCTTCGTGCCTCTGCTGACGACAATCTCCACATACGGAGAACGCCCCTTGTCAATCAATTCGATGAGATGGTCGAAGTTTCGCACCGCGACACCATCGACCTGACGCACCACATTATCCCCCAACTCGTGATAGCCGGCGTTGACCTTGTCGGCCAGCACCTCGGAAAGGATGACGATCTCCCGGCCAGAAACGTCCAACTCGCCGTTGACCGAAAAATTGGTCAGTTCCACCGGGGCAGACTGCGCCCAGCCGCCGCCACCGAACTCGTAGAGATAGTTCATGGTAAGTGGCTGAAAGACCAGACCCCCAACGATGTAATATTCCGGTTTCTGCTGAAACTCCAGTGGCACCAGCCGCGCCCTGCCCACCGCCCCGGTCAGCGGGACACGCACCGCGACCGTCCTCCCCTGACGCTTGATGGACAGGTCGAGGCCCTCGCCGAGTTGCTTGTTCTGGTACAGATATCCGAAATAGGTCCGCATGTTGTTACCGAAGACGATGGTCCCGTCATAAGCCACCGGCTCGCCTTCGACGGAGAGAATGACGTCCTCGTTCTGCAGGAGACCTTCTGCAGGTGAGCCCGGCAGGACCCTGTTGATCAGGGCCCCATCCTCGCCAGGCTGGAGACGAAAATAGCGGCGCAGATAAGGGCTCTCCAATTTCTGCATGGTCAGGCCGAGATCGGGCACCCCCTCGATGGCGCCGTCCCGGGCGTCACGAAGGAATTGCTCGATTGTCGGCGCGGGGATCATATAGCCGATGTTCTCGTACGTGAAGTTCATGCCCTGGAAAGCGATACCGGCGATCTCATTCTCATAGACCACCGGCCCTCCGGAATTGCCGGAATTGATGGACGCGTCTATTTGACAGGCGAGGAGATAGGCGCCACTGTAGGCATAGGTGATGTGTTCGATACGGGACACGACCCCTTCGGTGATCGACAGCTTGTCACCACCATCGGGAAAGCCGTACACGGCGACTTTATCCCGCACCTTGGGCAGGTCGCCAAAAGGCAGCGCCTCGATGCCGGAGAAAAACTGCGGGTCATCGACCTTAAGCAGGGCGAGGTCGCTGGCGTGGCCGAAGAACTCGACTTCTGCCGGATATTTCTCCGCCTTCCCAGCCTTCTGCACGTGAATGAAGACGCTGTGGGCGACAACATGGGCATTGGTGAGGATCCTGTTGCCGGCAACGATAACCCCACTGCCGTTCACCGAACGATGGCCAAGATTCTGCCACGGCTGGTGGTAGCTGGGTGGATTGCGAACCGCCTGGACTTTGACCACCACCTCGGTGGGGCCGGCATGCATCAGGGAGGGAAGAGAAAGAGCGGCGACGAGAATCGCCAGGAGAAACGCCTGCCGCTTCACCTGGCTACTCGTCGGGAGAACACTCGCTGGCGTCTTCGGTGACCACCTCGACGTGTTTCGGCCGGCCTCGGTAGGTGACGGTGCTGGCGGCCTCCGCCTTACCAGCGAGTGATCGGGTGGCTGTCACTCGCGCCGTGGCGGCATCGCCTGCCTTTATCTGCACTGTCTCGGCAACCAGCTCGTAGGCATCGAGTTCGCTGCTCTCGGCCACCGTCACCTGCAGCTTGCCCGTCTGCCCACTGGCGGTCATGGTGCTGGCACCGCCAAGACGAATGTCTATCTGGCCTCCTTTGCCGTTCTTGCCGCAGGACAGCGCCAACTCACTGCTGCCATCGGCGGCAATGGCGCGCAGCGTCGGCAGACTGATCTCGGCGGCAAAAGAATTACTGGTGCAGTACGAACCTTTGGAGCCGAGGTGAAACGTACCGTCCTTCACCTCGGCGACGATCAGTTTATGCAGGTTGTCGTCGGCGGTGATGGCCACCGCCTCCTTGCTGCCACAGGTGACGTTGACGGTGAATACCCCATCGACCGTGATGCGTTCGAAGGCACCAACGGGATATTGCCGTGTCGTCAGCTTGTTGTTCCCCTGCAGGCAGTCGCCACCGACAATTTTCCCGGTGTTCACGGTGTTGTTGACTCCTATATTGATCTCCGTGGCACCGGTGAGCAGGATACACGCCAACAGAGAGATGACGATCGCCAGCAGGAGGGACGGCAACCGCCGTGTGCCGCTATTGGATGGCATTGAAAGGCTTTTTGAGATCACTTTTCACCAGCTCGCTCTTGGGAACATCCCCATAGGTGCGAATATAGGCAGTTCTCGTCTCACCGGAGACGGTGTCGAGAACGAAGGCGCCAACGATGCCGCTCTTGGCGTCAATCTGTGTCGCCCACGAGGATATGGCATACCTGCCGAAGTTGAGGGTAGTGTTGTTATTGTTGATATAATCGCTGGCAGCCCCCATGAGCAGGCTTGCCACGGCCAGGGAGAGGGCTCCAAGGGAAAAGAAGAGCAGCCTCTCTTTCACGTTTTTTTTCGAATTTTCCATAGCTGTCTCAGCGCCGCGAAGGACACCGCACCGGGGAGTAACTGCCTCCCCGGCCGGTTATCTGCTGACCCTTGGGTCACATCTGCTTCTGCGGGGGGCTGACCTCCTTGCCGTCTTCGGTTGCTACCTGCTTGTGCGCATCAGAAAAATC
Organism: Desulforhopalus sp.; assembly: GCA_024710585.1. Classification (GTDB taxonomy): domain Bacteria; phylum Desulfobacterota; class Desulfobulbia; order Desulfobulbales; family Desulfocapsaceae; genus Desulforhopalus_A. Next base: position 2,996 of record JANJUM010000025.1, on the reverse strand, counting down.
ATCGACCGCGGCACCGTGACCCTCCACCTCGACATATTCCGTGGCTCCAGGGATCTTGGCGCCGATGAGTTCTTCAATATCCTTGACATTGACCCTGAACTTGACGAAGGCATTGCTCTCCTGGTCCCAGCCGTAATCGACGAGATCGGCAAGATAGGTGGTGGCCATGACCTTGACCTTCACCGCATCTGAGGTGAGCATGTAGTTCTCCACCGTCGTCTGGCTCTCCAGGGTGAAGCCGACCACGGTCTTGACCAGGTTCTTATAGCCGTCCAGTTCGGCAGCGCGCAGCGCCTTGATCGGACCGGCATTGGCGGGGGTAGAGGTGGCAAAAGCCACCCGCTTGAACGTCTTACCTTTAAGGTTGAGTACCTGACCATCGATATTGGTGATTTCGTCGAGGCTGATCGAGGCGGTCGCCTGGGCGATATCCTTCTCGGCGTCATAGACGACCTCGTCAATCTTGATGCCCTGGATGTCAGCGGCCGTCTTCGACTCGGTCTTGCCAACGAAGCTTGCGGCGACCATGTCGATAACCTCTTCGGTCGATCTGATTTTCAACCCGTATACCGACTCGACTATAGCACGCTCGGCAAGCACCCTGGCGGCCCTTGTCGACATGATCTTCTTGTTGCCTGCCCATGCCGCGCAGGCGACAAAGAGCGAAAGAACCAGCGTCACCAGGACGATTTTATTTTTTGTCAACATGGCCGTCTACTCCTTGAATATTCCTTGTTGCTCGGCAATCCGCACACTTCGCCACGACTTCCGGTTACCAATCTTCTTCGCTGAGTTGCCGACCGAACTTCTTCGGCTTGGCCGCTGCCGCCTGAGCCGCCGCGGCCGGTGGAGACACAGCCGCCGGTGCGGGGGTCGCCGCCGGGGTGTGGGTGGCCGCCGCAGCCTGAGCCGCCGCAGCCTGCCTGGGGGCCGCCTGCTTCTGCGCCACCGGCTGCGGCTCAGGTTGAGCTTGGGCCACTTCCTGGGGCTGCGGGGCAGCCGCCTGGACCGGCGCCGCCTCTTGCGGGGCGGGCGCGGGAGCCGCCTGGCGCTGCTTCTTCTCGGCACGCGCAGTCGGCTCCTGAGCAGCCTGCTGCTGCATCTTCACGAAGTATTCGTTCAGCCTTTTCCTCTTGCCAAGCGCCTCGCGGGTCACCGGAATGCTCAGATAGATTTTGCTGAAGAGTGCCTCGCTGATGCCTGCGGGATCGGCGGCGCCGAGGACCGGATCGAACTTCTGCAGGGCGGCGACCGTCTTGCTGTCCATTCTATTGTTGATATTGACGTCATAGCCATGCAGGGTCAGCCACTGCTGGACGGCACCGATACGATCCTCTCTGCCCATGCGGTGATAGGTTTCGGAAATGGAGTCGAGCACCGTCTTGTCCGGGGTGACATCATCCCCCATCAGCCGCCAATAAGGCAGGGCGAGATATTTGCCGATCATCTGCAGCATACTGACCTGCACCAACACCCTGACCGCTTCATGCCTGCCCTGGACCCGCTTGATGGAACCTTTGAGACCAAAAGTCGGTCCGAAGAGGGTAATGCCCACCTCTTCCTCGCGCATACCCTTGTAGACCTCCATACTGTTGGTGGTCGACATGCGGGGAATGCCGGCCAGCGTCTGGAAATCCTTGAGGTTGAAATCGAGCGTTATGCGCGCCTTACCAGTCTTGGTATTATCCCCATAACTGACTCCGGCGGTTTCAGAGGGGAACCATTTCGGCGCACCGCCGAAGTCCGCTTCGACGTCGAGGTTGGTGCCGTCGCCACGGGTCTCGAGTCCGCGATCGAACTCGGTGATACCGCCGGTGATAACGACGTCAGGGATGGCCTTGTTCTCGAAACCGCTGTAACCCGAGACCATCTGGTTCTGAATATAGGAAGGATTGTACTCAATAAACCGTATGTTGCCGCCAATCGAGTTGAGCGTGCTCTTCATGATCTCGGTGACGTTACGCTGAATCTCGCCTCCGGTGGTGGCCGACGTCCCGGTTTCGTCGGCAATGTCCTGGCTCTGCACCTTCATGAGGCCGGTGTCGTAAATTTCCGACATCAAGCCAAGATCACTGAGGGCTTGAGTGTAGTTGGTGATTTTCACCTCCGGCGCACTCTTTTCCAGTTGGATGTCGACATTTTTCGGATTCATCTCGGCACAGGATGAGAGTGCGACGAGCGCGGCGCTCAGCAGGCAAAGCCCCATCCCCCTGCGAATCTTGAAAAATCCCGAGGATTCTTCGACAACTACAGCTTTGTTGAGTTTCATATCTCGTTATCCACTATGTTGAAGAATGGCATTGTTGAACAAAGCCAAGAGCTGGAGACTGGCGGAGCCATCCACTCCCACGCAGGAGAGGTCACGGCGGGGGCAGGCCCCCCGGCCGGTTCAGTCGGATATATTCGTCTTCGGTCCCTTGCTTTGATCGATGATATAGATATCTCCCTTGACCTTACTGCCAGCACCCAAAATCACACTGTTCATCGTCGCAGGCCCGGAATCCTGACCGATCTGCTCCTTATCGCCCTTGCGCACCGCCGCTTTGCTCTTGGCGTTGAGGACGATGAACTTGATGTTCTGGTCGGCTTTGCCCAATTCGTCTTCCTTATCCATGCCATCATCGGTGAACTTGGAAATCCCGTCATCGAGGTCGCCGGCGCGACCGTCGACGGCAAGGGTCAATAAGGACAGACCACACAGGGCCAGTAAAACGCTTCTCGTTTTCATGCCTTTTCTCACACGTTGAGACGAATTACCCGGAAAGTTCCCGCGAGCTTCCCTGCGCCTCGGTGGCAAAGGCCCTGCCCCCGTGCACGTGCACCGTGGGCAGGGCCTTCTCCTCTCTGGCTACTGATTATTCCACGCTCACCGAACCCATACTCGCCTCGTTGCCTTTGCCGATGGCGATGTTGGCCGCCTGCTTGACGTCGGAGGTGTTGGTGATGACGCCGGTCTTGCCGACAGTGGCGTTTTTGAGGTTGACCGAGCCCATGTT
>JANJUM010000018.1 GCA_024710585.1 Desulforhopalus sp. | reverse complement strand
AACAGGGGTTCGAGTCCCCTTGGGGTCACCAAGCCAAATCAACCGTCTGGAAGAAATTCCAGGCGGTTTTTTTGTTTGTTGCAAGCACTTTGCCCAGAGCTCCGCCGAAGGCGGCTGGCGGCTGCCTGAAGCAGGTCGTCGCCTTGCGCGGCAGAAGCCATGCTTCTTGCGCCGAGTTCCTGCCGGAACATCCTCCAGCCAACGACACTCAAGGTTCACCAGCCCCTCGATACGCTCTGCCGCAGTTGGATGGAGAAGCGACACCAGCCCTCGGTCCGGTACCATCAGCAAGGCAATGGGATAATAAACCAACAGCGCGCAGCCGTTTCCCCAGTCAATAACCTGGTCCTCCACGCGCATCGTTCCTTCGTTCCCACTCGACAAGGAACTACGCGACACAATTACGTCTGCCAGTGCCACAAACACCATAAGGCGCGCTTGACATTGTGTCACGCCGTGGTATATTGGCCCCATTCCCCAAGAGAAAGACCAACGCAAATCGACAAGTGCCCTTGGAGATTTTTCCTGCCAAAGGGTCTACGGAACGTCTTTTCTTTGGAGAAACTGGCGAGCCCTCGTGGCCCCTTTTGCGAATTCTTATCCAACAGCTGACGGAGGTAGTGTAATGATCGACGACAGAAAACCTGTGGATTACGGCCCTTCAAGCTACAGTTTCGACTTCGATTTTGATTTCAAGTTCCACTTCACCCCTTGGGATTATTGCCTGTTAACATTCTACACGGTCTTCTGTCTGCCGCTCCTGCTGGCCTGGCAGGTGGCACTCTCGCCGGCCATTACGCGCGTGCGAAAATTCGCCCGACAGGAAAACGAAACCTTAAGCGCCGAAGAGCAATGCCCACGCGGTGCGACTTGCCCATGGCCACGTGAAGCTGTCCTCTGAGTGAGGACGGCCGTAAAACGTTTCTGTCCTGGAAAGCAAGGTTGCATGGGGGACGCGAAGGCACATGCCTTCCGTCCCCTACTCTTTTTTGGAGTCCTGCCTGCAAGGTGCTGTCGTGAAGATGGCAAAATCGAAGAACCTCCTTAATAAGGAGGCTAAGGAGGCATCTCCTGGCGAGGCCCTCGCAGGGGCCTTGACGGCAAACTATCAGCCTGAATCCCATGGTGGCAAGGGACTCTGCCTGGGCTAACCGTAGCCAGAGCCCACCCCGGGAGACGAGAGCAAAAGCTTTTATACCGTCTCGCCTTTACGGCCCGGCCCGCGGGAGCGTTGCGGCTTGCGGGTTCATGCACATCTTTCACACAGCTTTGGCCGGCCGATGAATATTTTGCCATGCAAGGCTTAGAGGAAATTCACCCCTCTGCGGGGCGACACCTCAGCCAGTCTTCCCTCACAGCCACTTTCGCTTCTTGAACACCACCAGCATGGCAAGGCCCAGGCTCGCCATGCCCGCCAGGACCAGAAAGTAACCCCATTTCCAGTGCAATTCCGGCATATTTTCGAAGTTCATGCCGTAGACGCCGGCGATAAAGGTGAGCGGGATGAAGATGGTGCCGATGATGGTCAAGACCTTCATGATCTCATTCATCTTGTTGCTGTTGCTCGACAAGAGGGTGTCGTGCATGCCGCCGATAATGTCACGATAGGTCTCGACCATATCGATGATCTGCACCGCATGATCATGGAGATCGCGTAAAAACGTCTTGGTGGTGGCGCCGATGAGCGGCGAGTTGCTCTTGGCGATGGTGGAGATCTCATCGCGGAGCGGCCAGACCACCTTTCGCAACGAGACGATTTCCCGCTTCAGACGGTGGATATCGCGCAGGTGCGTCGATTTCGGCGAGGACAGGATCTCATCGTCGATATTTTCGAGGTGGTCGCCGAACTCTTCCAGGGTGACAAAATACTCGTCAACGACGCGGTCAAGAATGGCATAGGCCAGATAGTCGAAGCCCTCCTTGCGAATCCGCCCTTTGTTGGAATGGATGCGCTCCCGCAAGGCGTCGAGCAGGTGGCTCTCCCCCTCGAGGAATGAAATGACGAATTTATCGCCGAGGATGACACTGACGTTCTCATGGGCGATGGCCTTGGCGCCTTTATCGAAGCTGAGCATCTTCATGGCGAAAAAGATATAGTCGCCAAAGTCTTCGACCTTGGGGCGCTGGCTGGTATTGGAGATATCCTCGGTGGTCAGCGGGTGCAGAGCGAAGATCCCGGCCAGCCTCTGGATGGCGCCGACATCGTGGATGCCGATGACATTGACCCATGTGGTGTCGTTGCTCTCCCTCAGCCGTCGGCAATCCTCGAGGGACGCGTCTTTGACCTCTTCAAGGTTGTCCCCCGAGAAGCTGATGATATCGATCTTGACGACCTCCTGCTTCTGTTCCCCGACAAAGACCGGGGTGCCGGGAGGCAGCCCCGCCTTGCCCCTTCGTGAGATGGCTTTGCCGCTTTTCGCTCGACCTGTTCTGCTCATAGCCCCTCCGCCTTCACCTCCTGGCCTGGGCCCGCCTGCCCGGCAGAAGGCCGCCGCGACCCGTCGGTGATCTTTTCCGCCTCGATCACCATCAGGGTGATGGTGCTCCTCGACACCATCTTCTCCTCCTGGCCGCGCACATCGTAGACCGTCGATTGGGCGACGATGACCCGGCTGCCCTGGCTGAGCAGTTCGGCGCGGCAGATGAGCGCCTGGCCATGGGCGGGACGCATGAAGTTAATCTTGAACTCGATGGTGAGGATTCTCTTGTCTTCGCGTACCACCGTGTAGGCGGCATAGCCGGCCGTGTGGTCCGACATCGTCGCGATCACCCCGGCATGAATGAAATTGTCCTGGGTCTTGTGGTCGTCGGTCACCGTCAAGGCCGATTTGAAAACACCGTAGCCAACCTCCACTGCCCGAAAACCGCAAAACCTGACGAAGCCCCGGCGAAAATCCTCGCGCAAGAACTCCACCCTGGCTGCCGATACCTTCTCCATACCCTGCGTGCCTTTATATAATGTGCGCTATTCTGCCGCCCTGGCTACTCTTTGGCCCCGGCGGCGACGAGGATGTTCTCAATGTCCTTATGGCCTCTGGTCCTGGCGAATTGCAAGGCGTTGGCGGTCGGTTTGGCGCCTTTGCCGAGGAGCCATTTGACCATCTCCGTCTGGCCTCTTCCTGCCGCAAGACCGATAGCGGCGCCGCCACCGGAGTTGACATCCATGCCAGCATCGACAAAAAGCTGCACCGCCGTCATATCGCCGGCGCCTGCCGCCTTGGCGAACTGCTGCTCGCCATACTCGATATTCATCTGGGCTAGAGCTTTCCGTGCTTCCCCCGGATTTCCGGCGGAAGCGACAGCGCCCACGGCAAGAACGAGGAAAATCGTCAGGACGACGACTCTTCCAGACATGCTTTTGCTACAATGCAGAAATCTTTTCATAATTGCTCTCCCTTTTTGGTGGCTGTGAAGGCAGAAGAGGCTGGGGCCGCTTCTTTCTCTTCCTCTCCAGGTTCAAACGCCCGAACGGAGGATCGTATCGTTTGTACCATTTTACCGTTCCACGTATGGGTTTCGATAACCTTGTAAACGCCGAATCATACGTTTTTTGAAAAACAACTCGTTGAAAGGGCATAGCTTTCAGCCTACAGAGACTTTGAGTTTTAAGAATACAGAGAATTATTCACAAGCAAGGCATTGACTTTCACCTGGTGACAACCTTTAATCTCACTATGAGTCGAGAATCCTGCCCTGGCGTCTTTCCCGCTCCAAGCAATAAACTTTCATGAGTGTTTTATCCCTCCCCCCCGCCGTAGAATAACGAACAGGGGCCGAGCTGCAAAGAAGATATCATGAAGCAAAATTCCATCGTCCCAAAAACCAAGGAGGTAACGATGTTGAAAAAAATCTCATTGAAAAGCAAACTTGTGCTCGGCTTCCTTTTGACCTCACTGATGACACTGGTCGTCGGTGCGCAAGGTTTCACAACCATTTCGAACACCACGTCCGTCTTCGATGCAGTCATCAAAAATGACGTTCAGCTCCTCCTCAACGCGGAGAAGCTCAATTCCCTCGGCTTGACCCACCGCCGCTTTGAAAAGGATCTCTTCCTCAACATCGGCAATGCCAAACTGCAGCGGGAGTATGTCGACAAATTCGAAAAAACCAGTACCGAAACGACTTCGCTGCTGCAGCAGGTCGCGGAGCAAGTCAAATTCCTGCCACAAGCTCCCCCTGCACTCAAAAGCACCATAGACTCCACCGTTGCCTCTTACCGCGCCTATGCGGAAGGTTTTAGAAAAGTTGCCAACCAGGTGCTGGAGGACAGCAGCCTCGATCCGCAAAAAGCCAACGCGCTGATGTCGCCCTACAAGGAACCTATCTACGCCTTCGAGAAGGGGCTGTCAGAGATTCTCAACCTCTCTCGGCAGATGGCCGAAAACGTTGCCAAAACGATCCATGACGACGGAGTCGTCGCCCGCAACATCATTCTTTCATTTCTGTTTCTCGGGGTAGTGGTCAGCATCATGCTCGGTTTACTGATCACCAGGATGATTACCAAACCTATGGGCGAAGCCTTCGCGTTCGCCGCCACCATCGCCAACGGCGATTTCAGCAGCAAGATCGAGCATAATCGCAGCGATGAAATCGGCCATTTGCTGGATGCCCTCAACACCATGGCGACAAAGTTGCAGCATACCCTCAAAGAAATGGTGCACAGTATTGGCACTCTCAACCAGCAGTCCAGCGACCTCACCGGGATCGCCGAGAACATGAATCACGATGCGGTCACCACCTCGCAAAAAGCCAATCTCGTCGCCACCGCCGCCGAAGAAATGAACAGCAACCTCGCCGCGGTTGCCGCCGCCATGGAGGAGTCGGCTACCAACGCCTCGATGGTCGCCGCGGCCACCGAGGAGATGTCGGCCACCATCAGCGAGATCGCCGCCAATGCTGACAAGGCCAGAGGGATAGCCGGCAAAGCGGTGAGTCAGGCCTCCATGGCTTCGACCTCCATGGCCGAGCTGGGCAAGGCAGCCAAGGACATCAGCCATGTCACCGAAACCATTACCGAGATCAGCGAGCAGACCAACCTCCTCGCCCTTAACGCCACCATCGAGGCAGCCCGTGCCGGAGAAGCCGGCAAAGGGTTCGCCGTTGTTGCCAACGAGATCAAGGAACTTGCCAAGCAGACCGCCACCGCCACCATGGATATCAAAGGCAAGATCGAAGAAGTACAGAAAACCACCTCGCTGACCGTCGAACAGATCGAAGAGGTGAGCAAGGTAATCGGTGAGATCAACAGCACCGTCACCGCCATCGCCACCGCTGTTTCCGAGCAGGCCAGCGCGACCTCGGAAATCACCAGCAACATCAATCAGGCCTCGCAGGGAATTCAGGAAGTTAACGAAAACGTCAGCCAGAGTTCAACGGTATCGCAGGCCATCACCACGGACATAACCGAAGTGAATCAGGCCGCCCGGCAACTCGAGAGAAACTCGGGCTCGGTACGTGAAAGTTCCCTCAAACTGGCAAACCTGGCCAATAACCTCAACTCCCTGGTGGCCCAGTTCAAGCTCGCGTAGAGAAAGATGCCCACCCGGCAAGGCGGCATGGGGCCGGAGGTCAGGGCAATTCGCCGTTGCCGTTCCGGTCTGGCTGGGGTGCCTGCCCCCCGTCATCCCGACCGGCATGGATGCGATACTCCTTGATCTTGCTGAGCAGAGAGGGGTAGCTGATCTCCAGCAGGTCGGCTGCCTGGGATTTGTTGCCACCGGTCATTTTCAGCGCCTTGTCGATGAGGTAGCGCTCGGTCTTGACCTTGCCCTCCTTGATCGACACGGTCTCGGCAAGCAACTCATGGACATCGCAGGAGGACTGCCCTCTAAGGTGTTCGGGCAGGCAGCGATCGGTGATGTAGCCGTCCTCGGCATAAATGGCGGCGTGTTCGATGACGTTCTTGAGCTCGCGCACGTTTCCCGGCCACGAGTAGGCGCCGAGACGCGCCAGAGCTCCGCCACTGATCCCTTTGATGGCGATGCCCATGGCCGTCTCGATCTCGGCGAGGAACGCCCGCACCAGAAGGGGAATATCCCCCTGGCGCTGACGCAGCGGGGGAATCTTCAGCTCGACGACATTGATGCGAAAGAGGAGATCCTGGCGAAAGCGGCCGGCGCGCACCTCTTCGCCGAGGTCCCTGGCGGTAGCCGCGAGTACGCGAACATCGATCTTCTTTATCTTCCCCGAGCCGATGGGACGCACCTCGCGCTCCTGCAAGACCCGCAGCAGCTTGACCTGCAGCCCCAGCGGCAGCTCCCCGACCTCGTCGAGCAGCAAAGTGCCCCCCTGGGCGGCGACGAAGAGGCCGGGGTGGTCGGCATGGGCCCCGGTGAAGGCCCCCTTGACGAAGCCGAAAAACTCGCTCTCGAGGAGGTTCTCAGGAATTGCACCACAGTTGACGGACACGAAGGGCCCTGCGGAACGGCCGCTGCGCTGGTGAATGCCGCGGGCGAAGAGCTCCTTGCCGGTGCCGCTCTCTCCGGTGATGAGCACGGTAGTGTCGTATGCGGCGACGCGCTGCGCCAGCGCCACCATCTCGGCAATGGCCGCACTTTCGCCGAGGATATCGGTAAAGCCCCTCTGCCGCTGCAATTTCTCCACTTTATGGCGCAGCTGGCGGTTTTCTTCGCGCAGTTCGAGCCGCTCGCGGGCCTTTTCCAGCACGCAGAGAACCTCGGCGACCTTGAACGGCTTGGTGATGAAATCGTAGGCGCCGACCTTCATCGCCTTGACCGCCGTGTCGATGGTGGCGAAGGCCGACATCATGATCACCATGGCCTCGACACCGGCGGCCCGCGCCGCCTCGAGGAACTGCATGCCATCCATCACCGGCATCTTCACGTCGCAGAGGATGCAGAAGAACCGCCCGCTGGTGGCTATCTCCAGCCCCTGCCGTCCGTTGCCGGCGACGACCACCTCGTAGCCTTCCTTCTCCAGGGAGACGGACAGCATCTCCACCAGATTGACTTCGTCATCGATGATCAGGATACGGTTAGCGATCTGCATGGTAATGCCCGTCTCTGCGTGGCGGCCTTGCGGCCAAGGTGCTGTAGAGGGGCAGCGACAGCGTCACTTCGACCCCCTCGGCCTGGGACCGTGGGGTTACGTCGATGCTGCCACCGAGCCGCTCCATGATGGTATGGCAGACGAAGAGGCCGAGGCCCGTTCCCCGGCCAGCTTCCTTGGTCGTAAAAAAGGGGTCGAAGATATTGGGCAGGTCCTCGCCGCGTATGCCAAGACCGTTGTCGGCGATGCGCACCACCAGGGTGCCATCGGGGCTCTGCGGAAGCGGTGAGGGGGAGCCAGCGCCGTCTTCGCTTACCTCCTCACGGCGCCGAGCGCCTTGGTCGCCATTCCCCTGGTCTGCCCCGGTCCAAAGAGCAGTGCCGGTTCTCACGCCGCCATTGCCTCCGCTCCCCCCTCCATTGTCGGTGGCGATGACGATCTCCGCCTCCCTGTCGCCGAGGCCGGCGATGGCATCGAGGGCGTTGAGCAGGCAGTTGAGCAGCACCTGGCGCAGGGCATCGCGATCGACCAGCACATGGTCATCGGCGGCGCGATACTCCGTCACCACATGGCAGCCGGCAAAGCTCTTCTGCACCGAGAGGAAGGAGAGGACATCGTCGAGAAGGCCATGGGCCGCTACCACCTCCGGCTGTCTCTCTCCCGGCCGGGCGAAGTCGAGCAGGCTGCGGATCAGCCCCTTGATGCGGTCCAGCTCCTGCTGGGCCTTGTCGGAGAAACGCACCCGCTCCTCCGCCGAAAGGTCATCCCGCGCCAGCAGTTCGACATAGCCCTGGATGATCGACAGGGGGTTGCCGATCTCATGGGCGAGACCGGCCGAGAGACGCCCGGCGGTGGCCAGTTTTTCGGAGCGGATGACCATGTCGTTTCTCTGGCGCAGCTCGCGGTTGACCTCCTCGAGTTTTCTTACCGTGGTCCGCAAGGTTCGGTTATCGCTCTCGATGCGCTCGAGCAGCCCGTGAAAGCTGAGGGAGAGACGGCGAAAGGCGCTGTCGCCTTCGCGGATGGGGAAAAAGCCCTGCTGTTCGGGCCCGTACTCCTCGGTCTTGCGCAGCAGCAGGTCGAGGGGACGAAAAAGCGAGCGGTCGAGACGGAAAAAGACCAGCAGGCCGAAGACGGCCAGATTGACCACGAGGTAGACGGCGGCGAGGCGCAACTCGCCGCGATAGCGGTCATAAATGTGGGAGAGCGGCCGTTCCGCGGAGAGCGCCCCGACGAGGCGGCCGTCATCAAAAAGGGGTACGGCAATGATGGCCGCCTCGCGGCCAAGAAAAAAGATATTCCAACTATGCCCGGCATAGCCGGCCATGGCCCTGCCCTCGGCCATGGCCGCTTCCGCCTGCAGCAGATGCTGTTCGCCATGGCGACAGCCCGGTTTGGTCGCCGCCACCGTCGGCGGAGGTGTCACCGCCACGCAGCCAAAGGATGGACCGCCGCTCTCGGCTGCGCCTGGAGGCGCCAGTCGCCTGACCAGTTCGTCGTGAGGCAGTCCTCTGGCCGTGGTGGCGACGGTCATCAGGGCCCCTTTGGCGTCACTCACCTCCTCGCGGATGGCGGCGCGAACCCCATAATATATAAGAGCCATGCTCTGCAGGGCCATGGCCAGCCCGAGCATGATGACGATGGTGGCCATCAGCCGGCCTGTCAGTCCGTTTCCCGCCATCTTCTCCCGCCTCGCGCCACCCCCGCCCTGTGCGCCTGCCGCGGCGGACGAGGAAGATCCTCATCTATCAAATAGCGTTCTGAAAAAACATGCAAAGTTTTTTTCGGCGAGAAGGCCGGCAAAACGGGACCCGAGGGAAGAGTGCCCGAAACAGGCCGTTAGCCGCGGCGCACCACCATGGTCGAGAAATAATGGATCTCACGGCCGCAGGCCTGACGGATATCCTTCCAGACAATCTGATCCTCAAGGCTGGAGCGCTCCACCAGCACCGCCTGGTCAAGCAGCCCTTCGGATTCGAGCAGGGCGACGAGACGGTCCATGACCTTATGCACCTTCATAAACACGGCGACATCGGCCAGACGCAGCATCTCGCGGATGCGCTCGTCGGCGAAGGTGGCCGGGATGACCACCAGCCGCTCGTCGCCGAGACAGAGGGGCATGGCGGCGCTGGCGGCGCTGGCGCCGATGGCCGAGACCCCGGGGACAATGGCGATCTTCGTTTCCGGGTCATGGGTGAGCAGGGTCTCGCAGACATAGAACCCGGTGGAGTAAATGGCCGGGTCGCCAAGGGTGGGAAAGATGACATCCTCGCCCCTGGCCAGGCAGGAAGTGATGGTTTCGGCGGCCTGCCGCCAGGCGTCGGCCACCTCGGGGTCGACCTCCTGGCCTCGGTGCACGGGTTTCATCGGAAAGCGGTGGCTGAGGATGGTCTTGCCTTCGCGGGAAACCACGCCGGAGACGATCTTCAGCGCCATGCTGCCACCGTTTTCGAAGGCCGAAGGGACGAACCAGGTCCGACACCTATTGAGCAGCTGTACCGCCTTGAGCGTCAACAGCTGCGGATCTCCCGGTCCAACCCCGACGACATGAAACGTTCCCTGCATAGTCTTCCTCAAAACCTGATGATGCCATGATGCGGCGACGGGCCAGAAAGGAGCCCGCCACCTCCATAGTGTTGCAATTGTGATGGTTACTTCAGGGTCAGCCCCCGCTCCCGAGCCGCATCGGCGATATGCTCGACGAAGATCGTGGCAAAGGCGGCGCTCGCGCCGAGCCCCTCCAGCACCGGCTGCACGGAGTAGCCGGCGGCGGCAAGCTGGCTCTTCCAGGAGTCTTTCTCCTCTCCGGCCATATCGTTTTGCGCGTGGTCTCCTGCGGTGATCATGAACGGCTTGAGCACCACCTTTTTCGAGGGGGCCTTGGCAAGGCGCGGCATGATATCCTCCAGGGAGGGCGTGCCCTCGACCACGCCGATGAAGATCTCCACGCCGGGATAGGCCTGGCGCAGCTTCTTCTCCGTCTCGGCATAGACCCCGGTGGACCAGTTTTCATTGCCATGGCCCATGTAGACCAGGCTCGCCCCGGAGGCACGCGCCATCTCGACGTCTTCTTTCAGGGCCTTGACGAGGCGGTCGATGTCTTCGTGGTAGGAATAAAGGTCGCCGGGCATGCCCAGGGCGGGACGGCCCATGACCACCGTCTCGAAGGGGCGCCACTTGCTCTTCAGGGTGCGGATGCCCGCCAGCGCGGCGATATGGCTGTTGAGATCATGGGACTGCTCCATGAAGAACATGTGCGTCGGCTGGACGATGATGTGGCGATAGCCGTCCTCCTGCAGATCGCCCATGGCCTGGATGATATTCTTGACGTCGAGGACCTCCTCCGGGACCCCCTGAGCGAGCCACTTCTCGCGCTCGGCGCGGCGTTTCTTCCATGCCGCGCGCACCATGTTGGAGGTGAAGGTGATGCGCACCTCGGTGTGCGGATAGGCGGCGCGCACCGCCCGGCTGATGTTGTCGAGGGCCTGTACCGCCTCCGGCACGGTGGTGCCGAAGCTGGCGAGGAGGATGGCGGTCCTGGCCTCCGCGGGGGCGTTGCCGGAGGCTTGGGCCGGCCGGGCGGAGCAGAGCAGGAAGAGGGCGAACAACAGCATGGCGACACGGGTAACAGGCATGGTCTCTCCTTTTCATGTTGCGATGCGGAGACGAAAAATCCCCGAATCATGGGATGATCCGGGGATGCCCTGTGTTCCTCGTATCTGTTGGCTCACCCTTTTCCACGGGGTGGCGTCGACGGTTTCAGGCAGGTCTTCTGACTCCCGGATCAACCATCTTCCACGCCTTCCCGGGCTTCGCGCCCAGTGGCATATGGTGGAATCTGTACCCGGTTACAGCGGCGGGCCCGTCCTCGAATCGCACGAGGTTCCCTTTTCAGCTTTCAAACTCCCTAAGGTTCGGGGAAAGCACCTGAAACAGGCCCCCACGTTACCAATAGAGGAGAGGGAAAGCAACTCATTTCTCCCCGCCGTGACGGCCGACCACCACGCCTCCGGACCCTCTGCCGGGCCCACCGCCAACGCGACAATAACTGTTTTCTTTCTCCCGCATGGGGTGTAGTATCGCCGGAAATCTTGCCGCGGGTCTCTCCCTCTTGAAGGTCCGGGCGGCGGGATCCAACCCTCAGCACCCCTGCGGCACAGTTGGCGCTCCCATGGAACATCACCTCAGCGACATCACCTCCATCTTTGTTCACGTGCTGCTGCCGCTGCTGCGCCTGTGCTGCTTCATCGCCCTCGGCCTGTTTGTCGCCAATGTCATCGAAAGCCTCAACTGGAGCGACAAGCTGGCCCTGCTGGTGCGACCGCTCCTCAGGGCAGGACGACTGTCGACCACCGCCGGGGCCAGCTTCTCCCTGGCCTTCGTCTCCGGGGTCTCCGCCAACACCCTGCTCGCCGAAGCCTACGACCAGGGGCGCATGGACCGCCGCGAGCTCTTTCTCGCCAACCTCTTCAATGCCGTGCCGCGCTTCTTTCTCCATCTGCCGACGGTGTTCTTCCTCACCGTGCCGATGATCAAGATCGGCGCCGTGTTCTATGTCCTTCTGACTCTGGCCGCGTCGATCCTGCAGACCCTGCTGGTGGTGGTCGGCGGCCGCCTGCTGCTCGCCGCCCCCCAGGCTGCGGCCACGCCACTCCCCGTCAAGCGCGGCCGGCCCAGCCTGAAAGAGGCGGTGGAGAAAGGCCTGCGCCGCCTCAAGAAGCGGCTCGGCAAGGTGCTGCTGTTCATGGTGCCGATCTACCTGCTCTTCTACCTGCTCAACACCTACGGGTTCTTCACGCGCCTCGAAACCTTTCTCGCCGATCATGTCTCATTTCTCTCCTGGCTCAACCCGAAGAGCTTCGGCATCATCGTCTTCATGGTCACCACCGAATTCTCGGCGGGGGTAGCGGCAGCCAGCGCCCTGCTGGCTGCCGACAGCCTCACCGTGCAGGAGGTGGTGCTGGCCCTGCTCGTCGGCAATATCCTCGCCACGCCAATCCGCGCCGTCCGCCACCAGCTCCCCTACTACTCGGGGATCTACGCCCCGGGGCTGGCCTTGCAGCTGGTTCTCGCCGGCCAGGGGGTACGCACCCTGTGCGTGGCGGTGGTCGCCTGGTGCTGGTATTTTTTCGCCTAGGGCGACGAGGAGGACGAATCGGTGCCACGGCGCGCGCGAAACATCAGCCTCGTTATCCTCGTCCTGGGAATCGCTCTCGCCCTCGCCGTTATCCTCGCCACCGGCATGGGCTATATGGCCATCGACAGCGGCAAAATCGTGCGCATCCTCCTGGCGCGCCTCTTCGACGCGCCGACGCTGATCGCCGGCCTTGAGAATAACCTCTCCTATGTGGTCATCGAGGTGCGGCTGCCGCGCATCCTCAGCGCCGCCCTGGTCGGCGCCGGCCTGGCCACCGCGGGGGTGCTCTACCAGGGCATCCTGCGCAACCCCCTGGCCGACCCGTACACCCTGGGCATCTCCAGCGGCGCCGCCTTTGGCGCCGCCCTGTCGCTGGTCGCCAACCTCAGCCTGGCGGCGCACTTTTCCACCCCGCTGTTTGCCTTCGTCGGCGCCGTGGCCACCCTGGCGGTGGTGCTCCGCCTGTCGACCTTCGATGGCCAGGTGTCGGCGCAGACGCTGATCCTCTCCGGGGTCATCGTCGGCGCCATCCTCGCCGCCGGCATCAGCTTTCTCAAGTACCTCGCCGACGAGCAGGTGGCGGTGATCATCTTCTGGCTGATGGGCAGCTTCGCCGCCGCCACCTGGAAGGGCACGCTGCTGCTCGCGGCCACCGTCCTCGTCGGGCTTGTGGTCGCC
>JANJUM010000220.1 GCA_024710585.1 Desulforhopalus sp. | reverse complement strand
GGCGGAGCTGGCGATTTCCCGTTCGCTGGGTAAGATCAAGAATAAAATTCTCGTCATGAGCGGCAAGGGCGGGGTGGGCAAATCCACCGTTTCCGTCAATCTCGCCCTGGGACTGGCCCAGAAGGGCTATCAGGTCGGCCTTATGGACGTCGACATCCACGGTCCCGACGTGGTGCGCATGCTCAACCTCAAAGGCACCATCCAGCCCCCGGACAGCCCCGACGGCCTGGTCCCGCCGCTCAAGTACAACGACAACCTCAAGGTGGTCTCCCTGGAATATATGATGCGCGACCGCGACGAGGCCATCATCTGGCGCGGGCCGCTGAAGATCCAGGCCATCCGCCAGTTTGTCTCCGACATGGACTGGGGCGACCTCGACTACCTGATCATCGACGCCCCTCCCGGCACCGGCGACGAGCCGCTGTCGGTGGCCCAGACCATCCCCCACGTCAAGGCGGTAGTGGTCACCACCCCGCAGAAGGTGGCCCTGGCCGACGTGCGCAAGTCGATCAACTTCTGCAAGACGGTCAAGGTGGAGATCGCCGGGGTGATCGAGAACATGTCCGGCTTCGTCTGCCCGCACTGCAACGAGACAGTCGACATCTTCAGCACCGGCGGCGGCGAGGCTCTGGCGCGGGAACTCGACCTGCCCTTCCTCGGCAAAATCCCCATGGATCCCAAGGTGGTCATGGCCGGTGACGAGGGAGCGCCGTATCTCACCGCCGAGGTCGACAGCCCCGCCGGGCAGGCCTTCGCCAAGGTCATCGATTCCATCGAACGGCGTCTGCCGCCGGTGATGGCACCGCCCATAGGCCTCAAGGTGGCGCCGACCGGCGGCTGCTCCTGCGGCAGCGGCGGCTGCGCCTCCTGATCCGGTCGAAAGAGAGGCCGGGGGGCGGTGAACCTTCCCTTCGGCGGGTGGCAGAGATGGACGCCGCCCGCCGAGGCGCCGCCGGCGATCGACGGCGCCTCCCATCAAGCACAACCAGAGAGCGAAAGCCATGATACTGAAACAGATGATCGTCGGGTCGATGGGGGTGTGCTGCTATATCGTCGCCTGCGAGCGCACCGGCAAGGCGGCGGTGATCGACCCCGGCGGCGACGAGAACAAGATTCTCAAGGAAATCGCCGCCAACAAGTTTACCGTCGATGCGATCATTGCCACCCACGGCCACCCCGATCATGTCTGCGGCAACCGCCGCATCAAGGAGGCCACCGGGGCGAGGATCGTCATGCACCGCGAGGACTCGCGCTTTTTCGGAAGGCCGGAAGTGGGCGAGTATTTCTCCATGCTCGGCATGGAGCCCTCCCCGCCGGTGGACGAGGAGGTCGAGGACGGCGACATCATTACCGTCGGCGAGGTGCAGCTGAAGGTCATTCACACCCCCGGCCACACCCCTGGCGGGATGTGCCTCTACTGCGCCCCCGACCTCATCACCGGCGACACCCTCTTCGTCGGCGGCGTCGGACGCACCGATTTCCCCGGGGGTTCTGCCGAGCAGCTCTTCGCCTCGATCGCCAACCGGCTCTTCGTTTTGCCGGAGGAGACGGTAGTCTGGCCGGGACACGGCTATGGCGGCAGCCGCTCGACCATCGGCCGCGAGAAAGAAGGCAACCCCTATTTCTGAAACCAGCACCAGCCTCCCCACCCCCCTCTGACTCGATAAGACGACATGCGTGAGATTGTCCTCGGTACCGCCGGCCATGTGGATCACGGCAAGACCAGCTTCATCCGGGCCTTGACCGGCTTCGAGACCGACCGCCTCAAGGAGGAGAAGGAGCGTGGCATCACCATCGAGCTCGGCTTCGCCTACCTCGACCTGCCCTGTGGCCACCGTGTCGGCATCGTCGACGTGCCCGGCCACGAGAAGTTCGTCAAGACGATGGTTTCCGGGGTGTCGGGGATCGATCTGGTGGCCTTTATCGTCGCCGCGGACGAGGGCATCATGCCGCAGACCATCGAACACTTCGAGATCTGCCGCCTCATGGGGGTCAAGCAAGGCGTGGTGGTGGTCACCAAGAAGGATCTCGTCGAGCCGGAGTGGCTGGAGATGGTCTCCGAGGAGATCAGCGACTTTTGTGCCGGCAGCTTCCTCGAAGGTGCGCCGATCCTGCCGGTGTCGTCGGTATCCGGCGAAGGCATCGAGGAGGTGCGCAAGACGCTCGACGCCATCGTCTCCCGGCACGATTTTCGCGAGGTCTTCGGGCCGTTCCGACTCTCGGTGGATCGCGTCTTCGCCATGAAGGGCTTCGGGGCGGTGGTCACCGGCACCTCCATTTCCGGCCGCGTCGCCGTCGGCGAGGATCTGCGCATCTACCCCACCGAGTTGGTCAGCAAGGTGCGCGGTATTCAGGTGCATTCCCACGCGGTGCAGGAGGTTGAAGCCGGGCACCGCACCGCCATCAACCTCCAGGGTGTCGACCATAACGACATCGCCAGGGGCATGGTGCTCGCCCCGCCGGGCAGCCTGCAGGCCAACTACGTGCTCGATTGCCATTTCCTCTATCTCGCCG
Source organism: Desulforhopalus sp. (assembly GCA_024710585.1). Taxonomy (GTDB): domain Bacteria; phylum Desulfobacterota; class Desulfobulbia; order Desulfobulbales; family Desulfocapsaceae; genus Desulforhopalus_A. Next base: position 922 of record JANJUM010000220.1, on the reverse strand, counting down.
CGAGCGGGAAGCCACTCAAGCACCGCACCCGGGTGCGCGTCCACCTCGGCACCGCCGAGATCCTCGGGCGCATCTCCCTGCTTGACCGCGACGAACTCCAACCCGGTGACGAAGCCCCGGTGCAACTGCTGCTCGAGGAGACCGCCTCGGTGTGGGCCGGCGACCGTTATGTGGTGCGCAGCTATTCCCCGGTGGCGACCATCGGCGGCGGCATGGTCGTCGGCAACGTTGCCCCGCGCAAGCGCAAGAGGCTCAGCGAGACGGACCGCCTCTACAACCGGCAGATTCTCTCGGTGCTCAAGGACGGCACGGTGGAGGAGAAGACCCTCTTCCTGCTTCGCGAGAGCGGCGAGCAGGGCCTGACCGCCGACGACCTCGCCATCCGCCTCGGCCTCTTCGGCAAGCATCTCAAGAAGGCACTCAACGACCCCATCTCCACCAAGAAGATGGTGGTGGTGGATTCCGCCTCGCAGCGCTATGTGGCGGTGGAGATCGCCGAGCGCATGAAGGAGATGCTGCTGGCCAGCCTCGCCGCCTACCATCGCCATAACCCGCTTCAGCAGGGCATGGCCAAGGAGGAGCTGCGCACCGGCCTGGGGCGCCGGGTCGATGCCAAGGTCTTTCAGTACTGCGTCAACGAGCTTATCCGCAAGGGGGCCGTGGTGCAGGAGGAGTCGGTGGTGCGCCTCGCCGGGCACAGCGTCGCCCTCAAGGCCGACGAGGAGCAGCTGCGCCATGAACTGAGCGAGTGGTATCGCTCGCGCGGGCTCTCCACCCCGACCATCAAGGAGACCATGGAGCAGTTCGCCCAGTACCCGCCGCAGCTGGTCAAGGAGGTGCTCGACTTGCTCCTGCGCGACGGGCGGCTGTTCAAGATCAGCGAGTCGCTCTACTACACCCGCGAGATCATCGAGCCGCTCAT
>JANJUM010000205.1 GCA_024710585.1 Desulforhopalus sp. | reverse complement strand
CGTCGAGCCGGGCGAAACCCTCGAGGAGGCGGTGAAGCGCGAGATCATGGAAGAGGCGGGGGTGGAGGTCGGCGACATCCGCTACCTCGCCAGCCAGCCCTGGCCCTTCCCGCATTCGCTGATGATCGGCTTCACCAGCCGCTACCTGGGCGGTGAGCTGGTCGTCGACCGTGGCGAGCTCGAAGACGCGCGCTGGTTCAGCCGCGACAACATGCCGGCCCTGCCGTCGCCGATCTCCATCTCGCGGCTGCTCATCGAAGACTTCCTCTCCCGGGGGAAAAAGGAATGAGTGAGCCGCGCCCGCCCGCCAGCGAGGACCTTGCCGAGGCCACCTTTCGCTGCGCCGAGGAGCTGCGCCAGTACCGCGACCTCTTTCGCCTCGCGCCCATCGGCATCGTGCGCACCTCGCCCGCCGGCCGCATCCTGGACGGCAACGAGGCCTTCGCGCGCATGCTCGGCTACGACGACTTCGACGAGCTGTGTGCCGCCACCGGCAACTCGGTCCTTCCCCTCTACCACCAGCCCGAGCAGCGCCACGACCTCCTCGCCAGGCTGGCCGCCGGCGAGCGGCCGCAGCCCGAGGAAATCTGCTGGCAAAAGAAAGATGGCAGCCTCTGCCACTGCCGCCTCCATGTGCGCATCGCCCGCTCCCCCGCCGGGGAGATGCTCCACCTCGAGTCCTTCGTCGAGGACGTCACCCCGCGCCATCTCGCCGAGCAGGCCCTGGCGCGGAGCGTCGACCGCTACCGCAGCGTCTTCGAGAACACCGGCACGGCGACGATCATCATCGAGCCGGACACCACCGTCTCCCTGGCCAACGAGAGCTTCGCCCTGCTCACCGGCTACAGCAAGGAAGAGATCGAGGGACGCATCCACTGGCCGGCCTTCATCGCCAGGAGCGACGACCTCGACCGCATGCTGCGCTACCATCAGGCGCGGCGCAACAGCCATCCAGGCGTGCCCATCGAGTACGAATTCACCCTGCGCGACAAGAGCGGCAACCTCAAGGACGTCTTCCTGCGCGTCGACATGATCGCCGGCTCGAGCGCCAGCGTCGCCTCGCTGCTCGACATCACCTCGCTCAAGGCCGCCCGCCGCTACCACATGGAGAGCTCGTCGCGCCTCAGCGGCATCCTCGAGGCCTTCGACGGCTTTCTCTATATCTCCACCGCCGAACGGCGCCTCGTCTACATGAACGGCCAGCAGCAGCAGAGCCAGGCCGACAGCGCCGAGGACGCCCCCTGCCACCGCCGCCTCTACGGCCTCGACGCCCCCTGCCCGTGGTGCGACGACCAGCGCGTCTTCGCCGGTGAAACCGTCAAGTACGAGTTCCGCAACCCCCACAACGGGCGCTGGTATTACGCGGTCGGCTCGCCGGTCTACTGGGCGGAGAATGAGATCGGCGCCAAGCAGACCGTGCTGCTCGACATCCACGAGCGCAAGCTCGCCGAAGATGCCCTGCGCGAGCGCGAGAGCTACCTCGCCAAGGAGAATCTGCGCCTGCGCGAGAACATCGGAGACCGCTTCCGCTTCGGCAGGATCATCGGTCGCAGCCCGGCGATGCAGAAGGTCTACGAGCTCATCCTGCGCGCCGCCGCCAGCGACGCCAACGTCATCCTCTACGGCGAGTCAGGCACCGGCAAGGAACTGGTCGCCCGGGCCATCCACGAGATGAGCGACCGCGGCCGCCACCTCTTCGTCGCCGTCAACTGCGCCGCCATCCCCCCCTCGCTGATGGAAAGCGAGTTCTTCGGCTACTGCCGCGGCGCCTTCACCGGCGCCGACAAGGACAAACCCGGCCTCTTCGACCGCGCCGCCGGCGGCACCCTCTTCCTCGACGAACTGGGGGAGATCGACGAGGCCATGCAGGCCAAGCTGCTGCGCGTTTTGGAGAGCAATGGCTACACCCCCTTGGGCGGAGTCAGCGGCCGCAACGCCGACGTGCGCATCATCGCCGCCACCAACCGCAACCTGCGCCGCCTCCTCGAGGAGGGGCGCATGCGCGAGGACTTCTTCTACCGCGTCCATGTCATCCCCATCACCCTGCCGCCGTTGCGCCAGCGCCGCCAGGACATCCCCCTGCTCGTCGAGCACTTCCTCGCCAAGCATGCCGCCGCCGGGCAGCCGCCGCGCCTGAGCGGTCGCGACATGGACGCCCTCCTCGCCCACCACTGGCCGGGCAACGTGCGCGAGTTGGAAAACACCATCCAGCGCTACGTCAACCTGCAGGTGCTGGAGTTTCCAGAAAGCGCCGGCGACGAGGCCCCGCCGCCGGAAGGGCCGATACTGCCCCTGCGCCAGGCCGGCAAGCGCTTCGAGCGCGACTACCTCCTCCAGGTGCTCGGCCGCTGCCGCTGGAACCGCACCCAGGCGGCGCGGCAGCTGGGCATCGAACGCAAGACCCTCTACCTGAAGATGCGCGAGCTCGGCCTGTTGCAGCAGGCCGACTGAGCGCCGTCACGCCACCTCCGCCCCCGCAACATGAGAAATTTTTTACCCAATTCGGGTAAAGTCGCAACGAACCCCATTTGCTATTTTATTTCAACAGGCTAAGGACCTGACACCCGCCACCCTGAGTCATTTCTTCCCCACCCCTCCCATCGCCCCATGCCCAGCGACCCGGCGCATCCCCCCGCCATCAGGGCGATAAGGCCGAAGCCCTCGTCCCGGCATCGTTTTTGCTATACCATGGCAATGGATAACCATCCCCAACCCTGCCGCCACGGCCCGCCGCCCTGGCACCAACCCCTTATCAAGGAGACCGAGATGCCGACCAAGATCCTTCCCCCCACCGCCGAGGCCTACCGCTACCCCCTGCTCATCAAAACCCTGCTGTCGACCTCGCTGGTCTACGCTCCGCAGCAGAAAATCCTTTACCGCGACCGGGGCGGCTACACCTACCGCGAATTCGGCCAGCGCGTCTGCCGTCTCGCCCACGCCCTGGGGCGACTCGGCATATCCGCCGGCGACACCGTGGCGGTGATGGACTGGGATTCGCCGCGCTACCTCGAGTGCTATTTCGCCGTGCCGATGATCGGCGCCGTGCTGCATACCGTCAACATCCGCCTGAGCAGCGAGCAGCTGCTCTATACCATCAACCATGCCGAGGACGACGTCATCCTCATCCACCACGACTTCCTGCCGATGCTCGACGCCATCCGCGACAAGCTGACCACGGTCAAGAAGGTGGTGCTGCTCCGCGACGACGACAGCGCCGCACCCTACGGGGACGGAGAGTACGAGCAGCTCCTCGCTGCCGAGCCGGACAGCTACGATTTCCCCGACTTCGACGAGAACAGCGTCGCCACCACCTTCTATACCACCGGCACCACCGGCCTGCCCAAGGGCGTTTACTTCACCCACCGCCAGCTTGTGCTGCACACCCACGGCATCCTTGCCGCCCTGTGCGCCAACGACACCAGCGCCCGGGTCGGCTCGGGCGATATCTACATGCCGATGACGCCGATGTTCCATGTCCACGCCTGGGGCATGCCCTATCTCGCCACCCTGCTCGGTTGCCGCCAGGTCTACCCTGGTCGCTACGAGCCGGCCATGCTCCTCAAGCTGGTGGCCACCGAAAAGGTGACCTTCTCGCACTGCGTGCCGACCATCCTCCATATGCTGCTGTCGCACCCCTCCTGCGCCGAGTACGACCTCAGCCGCTGGAAGGTGATCATCGGCGGCTCGGCGCTGCCCAAGGGGCTGTGCAAGCAGGCCCTCAACCATGGCATCAACATCTACACCGGCTACGGCATGTCCGAGACCTGCCCGGTGCTCAGCCTCGCCCTCTTCAAACCGGGCATGGAAAACCTGTCCGACGAGGAGAAACTCACCCTGCGCTGCCGCACCGGCCTGCCCATCAACCACGTGGAACTGCAGCTCTTCGACCCGGAGGGACGCGCCGTGCCCCACGACGGCAGGAGCACCGGCGAGGTGGTGGTGCGCGCCCCGTGGCTCACCCAGGGCTATTTCAAGGACGAGGAGAAGAGCCGCGAGCTGTGGCAGGGCGGCTGGCTGCATACCGGCGACATCGGCTATATCGACGAGGAGGGCTACCTGCAGATCACCGACCGCCTCAAGGACGTCATCAAGACCGGCGGCGAGTGGATCTCTTCCCTCGAACTGGAAGACATCATCAGCCAGCACCCGATGGTGGGCGAGGTGGCGGTGATCGGCGTGCGCGACGCCAAGTGGGGCGAACGTCCCCTGGCCCTGGTGGTGCCCAAGCCGGGGAGCGAGGGCAAGATCGACGCCGAGGAGATCCTGGGCATGGTGCGCCGCCGGGTCGATGACGGCAGCCTGCCCAAATACGGCATCCCCGAGCGGGTGGTGATCGTCGAGCAAATCGCCAAGACCAGCGTCGGCAAGATCAACAAGAAGCAGTTGCGCCACGACTTCAGCTGAGCGGCGCCCCTCCCCTGCGGCGGGTGGCCATGGCCGCGATTCCGGCCGGCGCCCGCCGCCCCTAGAGACCGGAGACGACGATCGGCCCCTTGTGGCCGAGGTAGCTCTCGGTGGCCAGGCGCAGGGTGGTCTCGGCGAGCTGGGCGCAGTGCAGATGGGTGTCGGGGAGCTGGCCGACCTCGTCCATGACACTCATCATGGTGATCCTGCCCAGTTCCTCCACCGTTTTGCCGCGGGCGATGAGGGCCGCCGCCTCGACGCAGTTGCGGCTCACCGAGCAGCCGTTGGTCCAGGCCATGGTGTCGATCACCCGGCCATCGCGAAACTTGAGGGAGATCTCCATGGTGTCGCCGCAGTTGCCGGTGACCGTGGCGCTGCCGTCGGGGTCGGCGAGCGGGCGGTTGCCGAAATAATGGAAGCCGAACCAGCACAGGGCCAGGCCGAGGAGGGTGCCGAGGGCGACGAGCAGACTGACGAGATCCATAGCGGGAGAAGATTAGGAGGGCGAGGGCTGGCCAGGCGAGTTTTTCGGTATCTGCGGCTGTGCCAGGCCGAGACGTCCTTAAGCCTACCCCCGCCGCGCCCCTTCGGCAAGGGGCAAGCTGCGGCCCGCCCCGAGTCGGGAAAAAAAGGGCGATGCGCCGCGACGCCGGCCATGGTATACTGCCGCTCCTTCCCGGCCGAAATCAGTCAACGAGCCGCCACAACCGCCGCCCCCTCTTCCACTCCCCCATGAACATCATCATCTACGGCACCACCGATATCAGCTACCTCGTCGCCACCAGGTTGCACCAGCAGCACAATATCACCATCCTTCATGAGAGCGGCGAGCTGAGCGAAAAGTTCCACAACCTCGACGTCAGCCTCGTCGAGGGCAGCGGCGGCGACATCGCCGCGCTGCAGCGCATCGAGGCGCAGAAGGCCGACCTCTTCATCGCCTGCGCCGCCATCGACGAGGCCAACATCGTCGCCTGCTGGACGATCAAGAAGCTCGCCGACACCGAAACCATCTGCTTTGTCGGCAAAGCCTCCTTGTACCGCAACTTCTCCTCGATGAGCAACAACCAGTACCAGACCCGCTACGATATCGATTCGGTCATCTGGCCGGAGCAGCTGCTCACCCAGGACATCTACCGCATCATCTCCGTGCCCGAGGCCCTGGACGTCGAATTCCTCGCCGGCGGCAAGGCCAAGCTCTTCGAATATCGCATCAAGAAGGACTCGACTCTCGTCGACCGCGCCATCAGGGACTGCCGCTTCCCTCAGCATGTCCTCATCCCCGGCATCACCCGCGAGGGCAAGCTCTTCATCCCCAACGGCGACACGGTCATCACCCACAACGACAAGGTGTTCTTCATCGGCTCCGGTGTGGCCCTCGACGCCCTCGCCGCCGATATCTTCAACCACGAACGCAAGATCAGGACGGTGTCCATCGTCGGCGGCGGCGCCGTCGGCTTCATGCTCGCCGAGCGCCTCGAGAAGAGCGGCATCAAGGTCAAGCTCATCGAGCACTCCCAGCAGCGCTGCCTGTTCCTTGCCGACTCCCTGAAAAAGACGCTGGTCCTGCAGGGCGACGGCACCGACCTCGAACTCCTCGAGAGCGAGTCCATCGCCCAGGCCGACGCCTGCATCTGCACCACCAACAACGACGAGAAGAACCTGCTCTGCTCCCTCCTGCTCAAGCAGCTCGGCGCCAAGCGCATCGTCACCAGAGTGGGCAACATCCAGAACTACGAGCTCTTCGAGCATGTCGGCATAGACGTGGTGGTCTCGCCCAAGGCCTCGGCGCTCACCGAAGTGCTCAACCGCGTCCAGGCGCAGAAGGTCGACGTGGTCGCCCTCATCGAAGGCGGCAAGGGGGAGATGCTCAGCCTCACCCTGCCCGACAACTTCGAGGAAAAACGCATCCGCGACCTGCAGCTGCCGGCCAAGGCCATCATCGGCGTGGTCATCCGCGGCCACCGGGTGATCATCCCCCACGGCGACACCGTCCTCTCCCCGCGCGACCGGCTGAAGATCTTCAGCATGAAGGAAGACTCGGAGAAAATCAAAACCTTCTTCTTCGCATGAGCCCCCGGACCATCGCCGCCGCGCTCGGCATCATCCTCATCGCCTTCGGGGCCATCGTCCCCACCCCAGTCGTCGTCGCCCTGCTCTATGGCGAAAAGCAGGCGGTCGCCCCCTTCCTCGTCGCCGCGGCGCTCTCCCTCGGCCTGGGCCTGCTGTGCAGCCGCTATGGCCACTTCGGCCATAACTTCGATAATATCAAGCGCAGCGAAGGGCTGCTCATCGTCACCCTGTGCTGGATCCTCGTCGCCGCCATCGGCGCCGTGCCCTTCGTCTTCTTCGGGCTTTCCCCCCTCGACGCCTATTTCGAGTCGGTGTCGGGCTTTACCACCACCGGGGCCACCATCCTCCTCGACTTCAACCTCTACCCCAAGGCCTTCTTCTTCTGGCGCAGCCTCACCCAGTGGCTGGGCGGCATGGGCATCATCGTGCTCTTCGTCGCCATCCTGCCACAGCTCGGCGTAGCCGGGCGACGCATCTTCTTCGCCGAAGCCCCGGGACCGACCGAGGACAAACTCACCCCGCGGGTTGCCCACACCGCCAAAGCCCTGTGGCTGATCTACCTGGTGCTGACCCTCCTGGAAATCGCCCTGCTCGCCCTGGCCGGCATGCCACTCTTCGATGCCGTCTGCAATTCCCTGTCAACCATGGCCGCCGGCGGTTTCTCCCCCCACCCGCAGTCGATCATGGGCTACCAGAGCCCGACGATCACCTGGATAGTCACCCTGTTCATGACCCTTGCCGGGGCCAACTTCGCCCTGCAGTACAAGTGCTTTTTCAAGGGCAAGGCGCAGGCCCTGCTCGGCAACGAGGAGTTCCGCCTCTACCTGTCGATCACCGTCGCCGCTTCGCTGCTGCTGGCCTTCTTCGTCTACACCGCTCCCGGCGGGGAACTGGCGGCGAGCCTGCGCAACGGCACCTTCCAGGTGGTGTCGATCGTCACCACCACCGGCTTCGCCTCGGCCGACTTCGCCTTGTGGACGGTACCGGCCCAGGCGGTTATCTTCGCCATGATGCTCATCGGCGGCTGCGCCGGGTCGGCGGGCGGCGGGGTCAAGGTGATTCGCGTCCTCTTCGTGGGACGCTTTCTCAAGCGGGAGATCGACCAGCTGGTACACCCTAAGGCGGTGCTGCCCATCAAGATCGACAGGGTGACGGTAGCGGACGACGTGCAGCGTCAGATGCTCGGCTTCGTCCTTTTCTACCTGGTGCTGATGCTCTTTTCCGGACTGGCGGTGACGATGATCGAACAAAACCCCACCATCGGCTTCGTCGGCACCGCCGCCACCATCGGCAACGTCGGCCCCGGCTTTGGCGACATCGGCCCCATGGCCAGCTTCGGTACCCTGCACTGGCTGACCAAGGCTATCTTCACCGCCGACATGATCGTCGGCCGCCTTGAATTGATCCCCTTTCTGGCCATGCTCTGCCCGGAGTTCTGGGATCTGCGCCGTAACTGAGGGGCTACCCCCTATTTCTTGAGATATCTCCGCCCGGCGACCATATAGGTGAGGACGGTAAAGAGGATCAGCGAGCCGAACATCTCGACGTTCCTCGTCTTGAGGATGTAGGAGATGACCAGGACCATCGCCGCGCAGGCGACGAAGAAGAGCGGCTTGGGGATCTCCTTGAGGATGACCCGGCCGAAGTGGGCGAAGCGCACCGTGCTGACCATCAGCCCCACCGAGATGAGGGCCACCAGCCACAGGTACTGGGGGGGCACTACCAGGGCGGCGCCCAGCACCACCAGGGCGCCCGCCGGGCTGGGCAGGCCGTTGAAGATGCCGTAGGGGAGATCGGTGCGCTTCTTGTCGACCTGGACGAAGCGGATCAAGCGGTAGGCGACCCCGGCGATATAGATCAGCCCGAAGATCCACGCCCAGGAACCGCCCTTGAGGGTGACCACATAGGCCGGCGAGAGGCCGAAGCTGACGAAGTCGGCGACGTCGTCGAGATAAGGCCCGTACTTGGTGCCGCCATGCTTCTCGGCCATGCGCCCGTCGAAGAGGTCGAAGAGCTGGCCGACGATGATGGCGAAGATCGCCCAGGCGAAGCGGTGGTTGTAGGTCAGCACCAGGCTGGCCACACCGCAGATGAAGTTGAGCGTCGACAGGCTGTCGGCATAGAGGCGGTTGGGGATGAACTTGCATGCCACCGAGGCGGCGGCGAGGACGAGGCAGGCGATGAGCACCTCGTTGCCCATGTCAATGACCCCGGACTGGCCATGGAGCAGGGCGCAGTAGATGACCAGGGCGAAGCAGATGATCGCCTTGATCTTGCCGAAGTTATTGGCCGCGCCGGAGATCTTCAGCCTGGCAAGGATATGCCGCGCGAAAAACTGCCCCACCACTTCCACCGCCACCAGGGCCCAGACCAGCTCCACCGACATGATACCGAGATAGGCAAAGGCGATGAGCGGCGGCAGATAGGTGAGCTTGTCGCACAGGGGGTCGAGCCACTCGCCGAGCTTGGTCGCCATGTTGCAGCTCCTGGCGACGATGCCGTCGACGCCGTCGAGGATGGCGGCGAAGGTGAAGATATAAATGGCGATGGATTGCCAGCCGACGCCAAAATAGAGCACGAAGCCCACCAGGGCCATGGCCGTGCGCCAGTAGCAGATGGAGTTCGGGTGCAGCAGCCACTGGTGGTCGGCGATGAACTGGCGAAAGGCGGGGCGGCGCAGCATCGCCGAAAACCACAGGTAGAATCCGGTGCCTATGGCCGCCGCCGCGGCGATGGTCAACAATCGTTCCATAACTGTCCGTGCGCAAGAAGGTTGAGAAGTCCCCCAATGTCGCGCCTATTTACCATTTCGCCGCCAGACATGCACCAAACTTCGCAGTCGGCGACATTGCCGCAAAAGGATGGGGCGCACCCAGGAGCGACCCCTTGCGGCGTACGGCGGCTGCCGCCCCTGTGACCGCCCTGCCGTCGGTGCTGCCGGAGAAGATCGCCCCTGGCCGGAAACCGCCATCAGCCCCGCCTTGATTCATGGCGGGGCGAGTCTCGCAGGACGCGACGCGGTCCTCTCAGAACCCGCTGACCATGCGCAACAGGCGGAAATGGTTGGTGAACATGGTGCGCACCACCGCCACGGAGTTGTAGCGGGCCCGCGACAGGCTGGTGATGGCGTCGAGCAGGTCGGACTCGCGCTGCAGCCCTTCCTGGTATTTCAGCTCGGTGATACGCAGGTTCTCCTCGGCCTGTTCGATGGAACGCTTGGCCACGGGGATGTTGTCAAGGCTGACTTTGAGGTCGATGAGGAGGTTGTCGAGGTCGTTGGTCAGGCTCTCCTTGAGCTCCTTGAGCTCCTCCTGCTGGGCCCGCAGCTGCAGCCGGGTCTTGGCCAGGGTCGCCTCGGTGGCCCCGCCCTGGTAGAGGTTGAGCGTCATGACCATCTGCGCGCGCCACTCGTCGTCGGTCTCCGAGGAGTCGCCGAGCAGGGCGTCGTCGACGCGGCGATAGCTGCCGACGGCGTCGAGGCGCGGGTAATAGCCGCTGCGGGCCGCCTCGATCTGCGCCGTGGTGGCGGCGATGGCCGCCTCCAGCGCCTTGATCTCGCTGCGCTCGGCGAGCATCTTGGCGGCATAGGCCTCGCGGTCGCCGAACGGCGCCTCTTTGTCGAAATCGGCGAAATCGAGGCTGGCGTAGTCCACCGCGGCCCCTACCTGCCGCGCCAGGTCGTTGACGCTCTTCTTCAAGGCGGCTTCGGCGGACTTGGCGGTGATATCGGCGTTATCGTAGTCGACGCGGAACTTGAGCAGCTCGTTCTTGCCGATCAGGCCGACCTGATAGCGGCTCTCGCCATCGCGATAGACCTTGGCCAGGGTCTGGTAGGCCGAGTTGGCCACTTCCTTGGCGGCGCGACGCTCGAAGACCGTCAGGTAGGCCAGGGCGACGTTGAGCTGGATATCCTGGCGCAGCCCGCGCAGCTTGTGCTCCTCGATCTGCCGCAGCATCTCCGCCGAGCGCACCCCGTATTTGTCACGGAAGCCGGCGAAGAGGTTCCAACTCACCCTGGCCTGGGCGATGGAGTTCTCGCGGGCCTCGAACATCGCCTCCTCGTCGAGGAGATTGGCGGTGTAGGAGAGGTCCGCCGCCGGGTAGAGGGCCGCGCGGGTGCGGCGAATCTCCTCCTCGCTCACCTGCAGGTTGGCCGTATACTGTTCGACCACCGCCCTGCTGCCCAGGGCCGTGGTCTGCAAATCGGCGAGATTGACCGCCTGGGCGGTGCTGGCGGTGAGAAGAAGGGCAACGGTCAGGCTGCACAGTTTCATCGAGTGTACTCCTTTTGGGGGTCAAACTGGCTGGGTTGGGGTTGCGGTCCGCCTTGGGCGGACATGCGGCCGATATTGGTGGTGATTCTTTCGAGGACCATGACGGCGGTATCGCGCTCCGTCTCGCCGATTCCGTGCATGAGATGATGACGCAGGCCCTGGAAGAGGCTGATGACCTCGTCGCAGAGGCGCGCCCCCTCCGCGGTGAGAAAGACCAGGCTGGAGCGGCGGTCCTCCGGGTTGGGGCGGCGGACGACGCGCCCCTTGCGCTCGAGGCGGTCGAGGATTCTGGTGATGTTGGCCGGACTCTTGGCGGCCGCCGCGCCGAGGACGCTCTGCGGCCTGCCCTGGTCGACGGCCAGCTGCTTGAGCAGATGGAGCTGCTCGACGGTGAGGTCGAAAGCCTTGAGACGCTGGTCGGCGATGGTGCGTATCAGCTGGCCGGTAACGGCGATCTGGCGGAGGAACAGGTCGTCGCTCCGGGTCATTGATTTCCTCCTCAATATTTAACGAGTCAACAATCTAGACCGTGCCAGCCCTCTTGTCAAGATGCACCTGCCCCGGCGAGTTCCCCGCCATGGCTAGGGCATCCGCCCGGCAATCCGCGCCCGGGCCATCAGCAGGCGGTTGCGCTCGGCGAGGTCTTCCTGACCGCGGCCAAGCATGCTCTCGGCCTTGCGGGTGAGCTGGACCGCCTCGGCATAGCGGTGCTGATTGAACTTGGCCCGGGCCAGGGTGTGCCAATAGAGCGGGTTGCGCGGCTCGATGCGCAGGGCGCGCTCGAGGAGGATCTCCGCCTCGGCGGCCCGCCCGTGATCGAGGGCCTTTTCCGCCTCGGCATGAATGCCCGCCGCCGGGCCGGGAGCGGGCGCCTTCTCCTGGCTCTCCACCCGCTGGCGGGACGGTTCCGAGGCGGGGGTCGCCGTCTGGGCGGGCCTCTTCGCCGAGCTGGCGCAACCGGCCAGGGCGACGACGAGCAGGAGGAGGAGCAGCCGGCGCAAGGCCTGCGGCACCGGGCCTGAGCTGCGAAGGGCGGAAAGGGAACGAGTCATGGTCGCCACGGGAGCCAGCCGCCGATGGTGTCGAGAAGGGTCTTTTCCTCTCCCTGCACCGCTCCGGCGGCTGGTCGTTCGGCGAGGGAGGAGGCAAGCACCGGCAGGCGCAGGGCGCCGCCGGCCGAGGGGAGGGTGTCGTAACCGGCGGTGTCGACTTCGGCCCAGGCGATGGTCTGCGGCGGCATCGGCGCAAGCGGCGAGGTGGGGATATCCTCCATGATCGCCCGCCAGACACGCAGGGCGCCGCTCGCCCCGGAGAGGCCGGTGGGGGTGTTGTCGTCACGGCCGACCCAAACCACCGCCAGGTGATCGCCGCTGAAGCCGGCGAACCAGCTGTCGCGCATCTCGTTGGTGGTCCCGGTCTTGCCGGCGACCTGCAGCCGCCTCAGGGGAGAGGAGAGCAGCGACGCGGCGGTGCCCTCGCTGACCGCCCGCTGCAGGGCGTGGGTGAGCAGATAGGCCGGCTCTGGGGCGATGCGCTGCGCCACCGCCAGGCCATAGCGGGTGAGCAGCCTGCCGTCGCCGGCCATGACGCTGTCGATGGCACGCAGGCCGGTGAAGAAGCCGCCGGCGGCGATGGTCTGGTAGAGCTGGCAAACCTCGAAGGGCGTCATCTCCACTGCGCCGAGAAGCAGCGAGGGATAAGGCTCGATTGCCTCCTGGTGGCCGAGGGCGGCGAGGGTCTCGACCACCCGCGGCAGGCCCACCTCGAGGCCGAGACGCACCGTCGCCAGATTGTAGGAGCGCGCCAGGGCGAGGTAGAGGGGCACCCGGCCATGCTGGCGCCGGTCGTAGTTCTGGGGCTGCCATTTCGTGCCATGTTCTCCGGGCAGCTCGACGGGGCTGTCGTCGAGTACGTCGGCCAGGCCACGGCCCTCTTGCAGGGCGGCGAGATACACCGCCGGCTTGACCAGGGAGCCGATCTGCCGCCGGGCCTCCAGCGCCCGGTTGAAGCCGGGCAGCAGCGGGTCGCGGCCACCGACCATGGCCAGCACCTCACCGGTCTCGCGCCTGGTGAGCACCACCGCCCCTTCGAGGAGGCCATCGCCACGGGACTTGCCGAGGAGCAGCAGCTGCTCGCCGAGGTTGCCCTCCACCCCCCGCTGCAGGCGCGGGTCGAGGGTGGTGAGGATGCGCAAGCCGCCGCTCTTGAGATCGCTCTCCTGGTATTCGCCGGCCAGCTGGCGACGCACCAGCTGCAGGAAGGCCGGATAGCGGTTGAAGCCGTTGCGGTGCACCTCCGACTCGAGCAGCGGCCTGGCCTGGGCGGCGCGATAGGCCGCCTCGTCGAGGAGGCCGCGCTCGCGCATCGTCGCCAGCACCAGGTTGCGGCGCTCGCGGCTGGCCTCGGGGTGGCGACGCGGGTCGTAGAGGCTCGGTCCCTTGACCAGGCCGACGAGCAGCGCCACCTGTTCCGGGCGCAGGTCGGCCAGCTCGGTGCGGAAATAGAACTGGCTGGCGAGGGCGAAGCCGTGCACGGCGCGGTTGTCGTCCTGGCCGAGGAAGACCTCGTTGACATAGGTGGCGAGGATCTCCTCCTTGCCGACATGGCGTTCGAGGAGCAGGGCCATGACCGCCTCGCGCACCTTGCGGCCGATGGTCCGTTCGCTGCTCAGGAAGAGGTTCTTGACCAGCTGCTGGGTGAGGGTCGAGCCCCCCTGCACGGTGCGCCCGGCACGGAGGTTGGCGACGAGGGCGCGCAGCAGGGAGAGCGGCGCCACCCCATGATGGGCATAGAACTGGCGATCCTCCACCGCCAGCAGGGTGTCGATGAGCAGCGGGGGGATTTCGGCGCGGCTGAGGACGATGCGGTCTTCATGGACCAGGGGATGAAAGCTGCCGATGCGCGGCGGGTCGAGGCGCGCCAGCGCCAGCGGCCTGCCGTCCCCGTCCTGCAGGGCGGCGAGCCGGTCGCCGGCAAAGCGTACCGCCATCGCCCGCCCCGGCTCGAGTCCGCCGGGGTAGTGAAAGTCGCGGCTCACCAGGCGGATGGTGCTGCCGTTGACCATGTAGCTGCCAGCCCCCTCGGCGGTGGCGCCGCGACGGTAGCCGGCCAGCTGCAGTTCCTCCTCGAAGTCCCGTTGACTAAGGGGCAGCCCCGCATAAAGCTCCAGCGGCCGGGCATAGACGAGGGTCGGCAGCGCCCAGCGCTGGCCGTCGAAGCGCTCGCGGATCTCGGCTCCAAGGTGGCGGGCGGCCAGCCAGCAGGCGGCGGCGAGCGAGACGAGGACGGCCACGGCCACCGTGCCGGCACGCACCGGCCCGGGTCTTCCGGCCGCCCTCCGTTTCACCGCCACCGCCCGCCCCCGCCGGCGCTGCTATTCCTTGTCGGCATCGAGGATGTCGCGGCTCCACGACAGGGCAGCCATGGTCTGTGGAAAGCCGATGGTGGAGATGAGCAGCAACAGGGTGTGCTGGATCTCCTCCGCGCTCGCCCCGGCCTTGCTGGCGCGGCGGATGTGGGAATGAACCGCACCCTCCGAGCCGGTGGCGGCAGCTGCCGCCAGCTGGATCAGCTGCCCGGTCTTCTCGTCCAGCGGCCCTGCGCCACGCACCGCCTTGCCGAGGGACTCCACCCCCTCGAAGACCTTGGGGTAGCTTTTCTCGAGAATCTGGTAAATCTTGCCTGGCTTGTTCTTTTTCTTCGACATGATGCACCTCGTTTTGTGGATGATATACACTACGGTCCCGGCCGAAACGGCCAGGTGCTTAACTCGTTCCTGAATCATGACGAGGCCCGCTCGCCACCTCGCTCAGCCGACCATCTCCCACAGCAATGCCAGGCGCAGGTTGAAGATGTCGCTGCGCCGCGGCGAAAGGGTGACGGTCTCGACCTCGCACAACGTGGGATCATAGGCCTTGGCGAGCTCGGCCGCCTTCGCTTCCAGCTCCCTGGCCAGGCCTTCCAAAGCGCCGCGCAGCAGCTCGATCTCTTCCTCAACGCGCTTGACGTCGCTCTTCTCCTTAACCACCCGGCCGACGCTGCGCACCCCGGTGGCCGCCCGGCCGAGGGTGGCGGCGGAAAAGGTCTTGCGCCCGAGAAAGGCCCCGACCACCGCCGCGCCGATGGAGATGAGCGAGTCGGTGGTCTTCGCCTGGACATCCACCGCCTCCTTGTCGAGCCGGGCCATGAGGCGCTGCAGCTTCTGCTCCAGCGCCTGCTGCTGCTGGGCGTATTTGCCGCGCAGCTTCTCCATCGCCTCGTCCTTCTGACGGCGCAGATGGTCGGCAAAACGCACGCGGAAGTCGGCCGCTGATTCCCCTGGCCGCGACTCGAAGGCCAGCCCCCTGATGCGCATCAGCTGAAGACGCTGCTGACGGTAGAGGAAATCGCCAAAGGCCTTGAGCGGCTCGCGGTCATCTTTGAGGCCCGCCACCACCCCTGGCAGAGGGAAGTAGCCGCAGCCGGTGGGCGCCTGGGTCAGGCAGGCGTCAAGCTCGCCGTCCATGGCCTCGGCCTCGGCCCAGTCGAGGCGCGTCAGCCGTTCGTCGAGATAGAGGCGCAGGCAGACGTCAACAGTCTGGTCGATGTTGCGCGGGCCGTTGTAAAAACGCACCGCGCCGCAGGCCACCAGCCACGGCTGGAGCAGCGGCCGCTCGCTGACCACGTTCTGCAGGCGATAGCGTTGCTCGATGGCCGGCGAGAGCGGCGGCGGCATGGTGCTGGCGCCGCCGGCTGCGGCTGCGGCAGCGGGAGCGGCGCCGGCGGCGGCCGGCGGCTGGGGCGACGGCGCCGCGACCGGGGCGGCAACAGCCTGCCCGCCCCCCGGTCCGGCCGGGGCTGAGGCGAGCTTTTTGATGTCGTCGAGGGAAATCGGCCCTTTAAGGAAAGACATCGCCCAGCGCGTCTCGAAGAGCAGCGGCCGCTCGAGGTGGGCCGAGTGGAGGATGAACTGTCGCCCCTTGAGGCCGCTGAGCAGACGGCGCACCTCCTGCTCGTCGCTGGTCGCGCCACCGGCACCGGCGATGCCGCTGACCACGCGGTCCTGATCGCCCCGGGTCTGCAGGCGGCCAACGAACCAGGTGCCGATATTCGACAAACCCTTGTAATCGAGGTCCACCGGGTTCTGGGTGGCGAGCACCACCCCCAGGCCATAGGCGCGGGCCTGTTTGAGCAGCAGCAGCATCGGCTTCTTCGACGGCGGCTCGGCGGTGGGCGGGAAGTAGCCGAAGATCTCGTCCATATAGAGCAGCGCCTTGAGCGAGCCGCTGCCCTCCTGCCGGCGCAGCCAGCCGATGACGCGGTTGAGCAGCATGGTGACGAAGAACATGCGCTCGCCCTCGCCGAGGTGGGCGAGAGAGAAGATGGCTGTGCGCGGCCGGCCGTCCCCGCCGTAGAGCAGCCGCTGGATGTCGAGGGGCTCCCCCTGGGTCCAGGCGGCGAAGGTCGGACCGGCAAGGAGGGTGTTGAAACTCATCGCCAACTGCATGCGCTGCGCCTGGGGATAGAAGGTCTCCAGGGGGAAGACGCCGATCTTGGCAAAGGGCGGGCTGACGATGGCGCCGATCAGCCCCTCGAGGCTGAGATCCTCGCCAAGGCGCCAGAAATGAAGGAAGAGCGAGCTGAGCAGAAGGTGCTCGCGACTCTGCAAGGGGTCGCCGGAGATGTTCACCAGGGCGAGCAGGCTGGTGACGGTGGTGCTGACCATGCCGTTGATGGTGTCGATATCGGCCACCGCCTCCGCCGCCGGGGCGGCGAAGCTGCCCAGCACCGAGACCGGGGCGACGGAGGCGCCGGGGGTATAGATGGCCACCTCCATGCGGCCGCGCAGGGCGGCGATGCGCTCCGGCCCCTGCTCCCAGGAAGCCAGGCCGTCACGCCATTGCCGGGCGGTGTCGCTGGCCAGCTGCTGCAGGCTGACCCCTTTCTTCTCGGCCTCCGCCGGGTCGAGCCAGGGCTGGAAATCACCGGGGGAAAGCTCGGGAAAGGTCAGCAGGAGGTTGGCCATATCGCCCTTGGGGTCGATGATCAGGGACGGCACGTTGTCCATGATGGCCTCTTCGATCAGCCCGATGCCGAGGCCGGTCTTGCCGCTCCCGGTCATGCCGATGATCATGCCATGGGTGGTGAGGTCCTTGTTCTTGAAGAGCAGCGGGGCGGCGCCGGTCTTCCCGGTGACCGGATCAAGCTCGCGCCCCAGATAGAAGAGGCCCAGCTTTTCATAGGGATATTGCGTCTCCATAGGCTCTCGACTCCTCGAACAGGTAGTGTCTGCGCCAGGTACCGCCTGACGGCAAGGGTAGTTCTACTCATAACTAAAGGCCCGAGATTTTCAAGGAGCGCAAGCAGTATTTTCACCCGACAACGCCGAGCCTTGCCCCGGAATGGCGCTCGAACCACCTCCTTACGGCAAGCAGCCTTGCAATATCCGCCGATTTATGCTTTGCAGAAAGGATAGCTCGTCCAGGCGGGGCCGATGACCGGAAGAAATCAGGCATGCAGGCGCCGGGAGCCTGAAGACACCCACCTTACTAAGAGACTATGATCACCTGCTATCTGCGCTATACCATCGACCCGTACAAGGTCGATGACTTCGAGTGCTACGCGAGAATGTGGATCCCCCTGGTCAACCGCTTCGGCGGCATCCATCATGGGTATTTTCTGCCCCATGAGGGGGCCAATACCATCGCCATCGCCCTGTTCTCCTTTCCATCGCTGGCCGCCTACGAAGAGTACCGCGACAAGATCCGCATCGACGAAGAGTGCCGCGCCGCCTTCGCCTTCGCCGAGAAAAGCCGTTGCATCGTCAGCTACGAGCGCAGCTTCATGAGGCCGGTCTTCGCTGGACAAGAAGCTCCGGCCCCTGGCGATGCGCGCACGCCTGACCTTTCACCCCACAGGGACGAGAGCCATGAACGAGAACAGTGAGGGGGGCCCCGCCGGGACTGGCCGCGGCGACACCAGGCGTTTCACCGGCCAGGTGGTCTATATTACCGGCGCCGGCTCCGGCATCGGCCGGGCCGCCTCCCTGCTTTTCGCAGGCGAGGGGGCCTGGGTGGCGGCAGCCGACTGCGACGAGGAGGCGGCCCGCAAAACAGCCGAACAGATTGCCGCAGATGGCGGACGCGCCTTCCCGCTAACGGTGGACGTCAGGGTCGAGGACTCGGTACGCAATGCCATCGAGAAGGTCGTACAGCGCTGCGGCCGGCTGCATGTGGCCTTCAACAACGCCGGGGTGACCCATAAGGCGCCCCTCGAGGAGCACCGCGAGGAGGACTGGGACCGGGTCATCGACACCGACCTCAAGGGGGTCTGGCTGGCGATGAAGTACGAAGCCCGCCACATGCTCGCCGCCGGCGGCGGGGTCATCATCAACACCGCCTCCACCTACGGGCTGGTGGGGGCGCCGGGGGTGGCCGCCTATGTCGCCGCCAAGCACGGGGTGATCGGCCTGACCAGGGCGGCGGCGGTGGAGTACGGCGGGCGCGGCATCCGCGTCAACGCGGTCTGCCCGAGCGCCACGCGCACCGCCATGCTGGTGCTGGACGGGGGAATGGAAGCGGTGTGGAACGAACGCCACCCGCTGGGGCGCATCGCCGAGGCGGGGGAGATCGCCAGGGCAGTTTTGTGGCTGGCCTCGCAAGAAGCGGCCTTCGTCACCGGCACGGTGCTGCCGGTGGACGGCGGCTACTGCGCCCGCTGAGGGGCGCCGCCGCTGTCAGCCTGCGGGGTGGCCTCGGCCGGGCAGGAAGACATTGGCATGGCGAGGAACTTCTCGACGAAGCCCACCGGCCGGTAGCTGAGTTTGGCATGGCGCAGGCCTTCCTGGCCGAGGTCCTGCTCGCGGTTGATGGTGGCGTAGTTGTCGCCGATGATCGAGGCGAAGGCCTGATTGACGAACTGGTAGAGGCCCTTGTAGCGGTTCAGCGCCTTTTCGAAGTGGATGACGAAGCTGCTGCCGCAGGCCAGTTCCTCGCCCAGGGTATAGGCGGCGGGCTGGCCGTCGGCATAGTAGATGCCGCCGCAGAGCTGCAGTTCCTCCCCTTTTTCGAGGGCCTCGCGGGCGGCGTGGTAGTCGCCGAGGGAGTCGTGCTCGTCCCGCCACTGCTCGAGAATGGACAGGGCGTCGCCGAGATAGTCCTCCAGAAGCGGCCGCCCCTCGTAGTGGTAGTTGTTGACGAAAGCCTTGATGAGATTGCGTTTTTTCTGAAACTTGCGTCCGCTCAGCTCGGCCAGCTCGTGGCGCAGGTAGAGGTAGTCGAAGTTGTCGCGATCGGCGCTGACATGGTAGCCCATGGCCTCGAGCTCGCTCTTCTGACTCTGCGAGACGCACTTCATGCGGCTGTGTTCGGCCATCAGGGTGTCGAGCCGGGCCTTGTCGGGCAGGCCAAAGGGCGACATGAAGAAGGGCTGCCCGTCATCACGGCCAAGCAGCACGAGAAAGCCGTCGTCAAGCCGCGACAGGCGGTAGTTGTGGCCGGCGCGGAAGAGGTAGATATTGGCGAAGGTGAACTCGGAGATGCCCTCGGCGAGCCGCTGGAACATCGGGTGGAGGAGCGGCCGGTGCGCGAGGGTGACTTCCGTCGCCAGCGGGTACTGAGGCACCGCCACCTGGTCCGGACGCGGTGTTGGCGAATCGATCAACATATTTGCGGCCTTTGTGAGAAAGAAGCCGCGCGGGGGCGGGAAACACCTCCCCGCGCGAAAATGGGGCAGCTTCGCCGCGACTATACCGCGCCGCCACCGTTCGGCCAAGGTATTTCCACGAAGCCCCCCACCCCCACCGGCAACGGAGGACCATTATGACCTTCGCTCATCTTGACAGCCTCGCCCTGCAACCCTTCCGTCCCAACATCGCCAGCCACGCCGAGCTCGGCGCCAGCCTGACCATGGTGGTCATGGAGATCGGCCCCGGCCAGGAGGACACCGGTCACCAGCACCCCTTCGACCAGTGCGGCATGGTCCTCTCGGGGAGCATCGAGATGTTCGTCGGCGACGAACGCCGCCTGCTGCAAGCCCACGACGGCTATTTCCTCCCTGCCGGCGTCATCCATGGCTGGAAAACCTTCGCCGATGCTGCTAAACTGCTCGACGTCACACCCGCCAGGCCCAAGGCCTGAATACGGTACATTCATTTCCATAACGGCGGACGCCTGGCGCCGCCCGGCTACCCTCTCTCCAACCGGAGCCCCATGGACCTGACCACCCCGCCTTGTGCGGATAACAACGACGACATCGGCGACGACATCGACCCCGCACCATGGCAGCCCACCGCCTCCGCGGAAGAGGCGGAGGCCTTCAGCCGCATCCTCCGCCTGCTCCTCGACAGCAGCGGCGTCGACTTCTCCCACTACCGCCAGTCCACGGTGCTGCGGCGCTGCCAGCGGCGCATGGCCCTGAGCAAGGTCGCCACCTTCGCCGAGTACGCAGCCGCCCTCGAGAGGGACGATCAGGAACTTCGGCAGCTCTATCGCGACCTGCTGCTCTTTTTCACCGAGTTCTTTCGCGATCCCCAGGTCTTCGACACCTTAAAGGATGACATTTTCCCGCGCCTCGTCGAAAACCGTACCGTCAAGAGCCCGATCCGCATCTGGGTGCCAGGCTGCTCCACCGGCGAGGAAGTCTACTCACTCGCCATCTGCCTCTATGAGTTTCTCGAGGCGCACCGCCTCGAGGTGGGAGCGCAGTTCTTCGGCACCGACCTCGTCGACCGCCACATCGGCGTGGCCCGCGCCGCCATCTATGGGGAGAAGAGCATCAAGAACATCTCCGCCGAGCGGCTCGAGCGCTTTTTCGACAAGACCGCCCAGGGCTACCGGGTCATCAAGCGCATCCGCGAGATGTGCGTCTTCGCCACCCAGGACATCACCCAGGACCCGCCCTTCCCGAGCATCGACTTGCTCAGCTGCCGCAACCTGCTCATCTACTTCGACGCCACCTTCCAGGCCACCGTCATCCCCCTCTTCCATTTCGCCCTCAAGCCGAGCGGCTTCCTGCTCCTCGGCACCTCCGAGAGCCTCGGCCGTTTCCCCGAGCTGTTCACCCCCTTCGACTCCCATGGCAACATCTACTGCAAGCGCTTTGTCGGCAGCAGGTCCCCCTACCGCTTCCCGGTGAACCAGCCGGCCTTCAACAACAAAATACGAAGCCAAGGCGAAGCGCCGCAGCCCCTCAAGGGCCCGGAGCTGGAGGAACTCGACCGGCAGATCGAGCGACTGCTGCTGCAGCGCCACACCCCGCCCGGGGTGCTGGTCGACGCCGACATGCACATCCGCCGCTTCCATGGCCGCACCGCCAGATACCTCGAACCGGCGTCCGGCGAAGCCAGCCTCAAGCTCTCGAAAATGGCCGGCAACAGCCTCATGCCCGACCTCTATGTGGCCGTCGAGGAGGTCAAGCGCACCGGCAGAACGGTGCGTAAGCGCAATATCCCCTTCACACGTGACGAGGGGCAGTACACCGTCGACGTCTCCGTCCACCCCTTCGCCAACGCCGGGGACGGCGAGATGTTCTTCCTCATCCTCTTCGAGGGAGAGCGGGAGCAGGAGGCAGCGCCAGCCGGCACCCCCCTGGCCGAGGGCGACGACGACGGTCGCAGCGAGCAGGAACTGCACGAGCTGCGCCGCGAGCTCATGGCCACCAAGGAGTACCTGCAGACCATCATCGAGGAGAAGGACGAGGTCAACCAGGAGCTGTGGTCGGCCAACGAGGAGGTGCAGTCCACCAACGAAGAGCTGCAGAGCGTCAACGAGGAACTCGAGGCAGCCAAGGAGGAACTCGAATCGAGCAACGAGGAGCTCATCGCCCTGAACGAGGAGCTGCACCTCAAGAACATCGAGCTCACCGAAGCCAGCGCCTTCAGCGAGAGCACCATCAACGGCAGCATGGACGGCATCCTCACCTGCGACAGCAGCCTGCAGATCAAGATCTGGAACCCGGCCATGGAGCGCATGTGGGGCGTCAAGCGCGAAGACTGTCTCAACGGCTCGCTGCTCGAGCTCTTCCCCTTCCTCCGCGCCAACGGGCAGGAAGAGGTTTTGCGTGCCGTACTGCGGGGGGAGCCGGCCATCGTCGCCAACCAGCCCTACGTCCACCGCCAGCTGGGGCGGGAGGGTTTTTTCGAAGGGCGCTATTCCCCTCTGCGCGACCGCAACGGCCACATCATCGGCGTACTGGCCATCATCCACGACAGCACCGAGCGCAAGTGGGCCGAGGAGAAGCTGCAGGAGAGCGAGGAGCGGCTGAAGATGGTCATCGAGCAGTCGCCGGCGGCGGTGGAGATCTACGACCTCGACGGCCTGCTCGTCGGCGCCAACCACGCCTGTGAAAAGCTCTGGGGTGACAGCGCCCCGGCGATGATCAACCGCTTCAACATCCTCCTCCACGCCGACCCGGCGCGCGCCAACCTGCTGCCCTCTGTCCGCCGCGCCTACCAGGGCGAGGCGGTCTTCATCCCTGAGTACCTGCTGCCCGGCGAGGGCGAGGGCGCGACAGCCAAGGACCGCTGGCTGAGCGTGCACATCTACCCCCTCAAGAATCGCGAGCGGGTCACCAGTATCGTCGTCTCCTGCGAGGACATCAGCGCCGCCAAGCGCACTGAGGAAGACCAGCAGAAGATCCACAAGCTGGAAAGCATCGGCACCCTGGCCGGTGGCATCGCCCACGACTTCAACAACATCCTCACCGGGCTGTTCGGCAGCCTGGCCATCGCCACCGCCGAGCTGCAGCCCGACCACCCGGCCATGGAGCACCTGCGCGACGCCCAGCGCTCCATGGAGCGGGCCACGCACCTCACCCAGCAGTTGCTCATCTTCGCCAAGGGCGGCGTGCCGGTGCGCGAGGGGGTGAGCATCTCCAGCCTCGTCGAGGAAGTGGTGCGCTTCGACCTCTCCGGCAGCAATGTCAAACCGATCTTCGACATCGCCCCCGACCTGTGGGTGACCGAGGTCGATAAGAGCCAGATGCAGCAGGTCTTCTCCAACCTGACCATCAACGCCAAGCAGGCCATGCCCGAAGGCGGCCACCTCTTCATCACCCTCGTCAACCGCGTCGTCGGCGAGGGGGAGATCGCCGGGCTGAAGCCCGGCCGCTATGTCCGCGCCACCTTCCGCGACGAGGGTGTCGGCATCGAACATCGCCATGTGGCGCGAATCTTCGACCCCTATTACACCACCAAGCGCTTCGGCCGCGGCCTCGGCCTGGCCATCACCTACACCATCGTCAAGAAGCATGGCGGCGGCATCGTCGTCGACTCGACCCCCGACATCGGCTCGACCTTCACCCTCTACCTGCCGGCACCGGACCCCGCTGACGAGAGGATTGCCTCGCCTCCGGCGGCCGCCCCCCTCCCCAGCCAGGATGACAGCCGCCCACGCCGCGTTCTCATCATGGACGACGAAGAGATGATCTGCAAGGTCGCCGCCCGTTTCCTCGCCAAGGAAGGCTTTCTCACCGAGATCACCCACGAGGGCCGCGAGGCCATCGTCAGCTACCGCCGCGCCATGGAACGCGGCCAGCCCTTCGATCTGGTCATCATGGACCTGACCATCCCCGGCGGCATGGGCGGTCGTGAGGCTGTGACAAGACTCCTCGACCTCGATCCGCAGGCGCGGGTCATCGTCTCCAGCGGCTACGCCGAAGACCCGGTACTCGCCGACTATCGACGCCACGGCTTTCGGGGCATCGCCCCCAAGCCCTATACCCGCGAGGGCCTGCTGCAGGTGGTGCGCCAAGCGTTGCGCGAAAGCTGAGCATCCTTCCGCCTGGCCGAAATCCGTCAGGCCCTCGGCATCCGCTGGAGGAAAAAAAAATGTTGCAAAGAAAAGCAGGCACATTACATGTAATATCCAGCGAAACACTCACCCAGAGAATCTCCCCAGCAGAGCGCCACGAAAAAAATAACGCATTGTAATTTAACACTATATCAAGTTCATCCACTCCGCCTCACTCCCACTCTCCGGCAAAGCACCGGACCTGCTTCCACAGCCCCCATCCTGCTTCGTTTCGAAACACCGTTTCCATTGCCTACAGATAAGACCTCCAGAAACACTGCATATTTCCGTTATGCCTGACACACGCGCATCTCGGCTTGACAGAGAAAGGCAGTGCGTGGGATATTGCATGCAATACTTGGCGCCGCAAAGAGTCTGAAAGTGTTGCGGACCATGGCGGCCGCCGCGCCGGCCCATGCCGGCTTACAGGCAATGTCCAGCGCGCTCGGACTGCTCCGATACCCGGAGAGGTCGCAGAAGGACGCGCCCCACAGTCACTCTCCATGGAGGCACAGATGAAAAACCGCATCACCACCGCAATTGTCGCCGCAGCGATGACCATGAGTTTCGCCGTGGCCGCCGGCGCCGAAACCATCACCCTGCGCTTCGCCCATCAGAACCCGGATACCGGGCTGAGCACCAAGACCTGCATCGAGCCCTGGTTCAAGCAGATCGAGGAGGCCACCGGCGGCAAAGTCAAGATTCAGCCCTTCTATGGCGAGACCCTGGCCAAGGGCAAGGACATGTGGAACGCCACCAAGATGGGCATCACCGACATGGGCTGGGCCTTCCATGGCTACTGGCCCAACATGACCCCGGTGACCGACGTCATCAGCCTGCCGGCGATGTCCTTCAACTCTGCCGAAAAAGGCAGCGAGGCCCTGTGGAAACTCTACGAGCAGACCCCGGAGATTCAGAACGAATTCAAGGACGTCAAGGTGCTGCTCTTCTACACCAGCGCCCCCTATACCCTGATCACCACCAAGAAGCCGGTGAAGACCCTCGATGACCTCAAGGGCATGAAAGTGCGCATGACCGGCGGCCCCCCCACCGAGATGGTCACCGCTCTCGGCGGCGTACCGATGCTCATCCCCATGCCCGACAGCTACCTCTCCCTGCAGAAAGGCGTCATCGACGGCATGGGCGCCCCCTGGGAAGCGGTGCACGTGTGGCGTTTTTATGAAGTCGTCAACCACTACACCGAGGTGCCTTTCCCGGCGGTGTACTTCTCCATCATCATGAACAAGAACAAGTGGAACAGCCTGCCCAAGGACGTTCAGGACGCCTTCATGAAGGTTGGCGGCGAAGCCGGGTCCAAGTTCTGGGGTAAAAACTTCTTCGATATCATGAAGAGCGAGGCGATGAAGAAACTCGAGGAGAACAAGCAGACCGGCAACGTCTACGAGCTGTCGGCGGAAGAACGGCAGAAGTGGATCGATGTCGGCGCCAAGCCGGTGTGGGACAAGTGGGTGGCGAGCATGGAGAAGCAGGGTGTCGCCAACGCCCGCAAGATCCTCGACAAGGCCCTCGAACTGGGCAAATAGCCTGCCCCTGGCAAAACCCTGAACACAGGAGGCCGACGGCGGTGTCCGCCGGCCTCCCCGCTTCTGCAATCCGCCGCCCCGGGCCGCACCGTCGATGAGGCGGCACCGGGTCACCGAGGAGAACAGCCCATGGAACCCAACCGAATCGAAAAAGCCATCAACAGGGTCGGCAAAGTGCTGTCGATAATAGCCGGCACCGCCCTGGCCGTGATGATGTTCCTCATGGCCGCCGATGTCGTCTGCCGCTACCTCTTCAACGCCCCCATTCCCGGCGCCCTGGAACTGGTCGAATACATGATGGCCATTTCCATCCCCCTGAGCATCGCCTTCTGCACGGCGATCCGCTCCCATGTCAGCGTCGAGATGATCGTCGAGAAGCTGCCCACGCCGCTGCAGGCGGCCATATCCTTCGTCGTCACCGTGTTGATGGTGGCCTTTCTGGTCATCCTCAGCAGACAGAGCTTTCTCAACATCATCGACAGCTACCAGTCCAACATCACCTCGGCGGTGTTGAAAATCCCGGCCTACCCCTTCACCATCCCCGTGGCCCTGGGCATGTCCTGCTATGCCCTGTTCCTGGTCCTCCACTATTTCTTCGGCAAAAGGAGCTGAGCCATGGAACCCACTACCATCGGCCTGATCGGCATCATCGTCCTCATCGTCCTGCTTCTTTCGCGCATGCATATCGGCCTGGCCATGGGCATGGTCGGCTTCGCCGGGTTCGCCTATGTCGCCGGCTGGGACGCCGCCCTCGGCGTGCTGACCACCGTGCCCTACACCACCTTCGCCAGCGACTCGCTGAGCGTCATCCCGCTCTTCGTGCTCATGGGGGCCTTCGCCTTCTCCTGCGGCATGAGCGAGGACCTCTACGCCGCGGTGCGCACCATCTTCGCCAACCTCCGCGGCGGCCTGGCCATGGCCACGGTGGCCGCCTGCGCCTGCTTCGCGGCGATCAGCGGCTCGAGCATCGCCACCGCAGCCACCCTCGGCAAGGTGGCCATGCCGGAGATGCGCAAATACAACTACGCCGAGTCCCTGGCCTGCGGCGCCATCGCCGCCGGCGGCTGCATCGGCATCCTCATCCCGCCGAGCGTCATCCTGCTCATCTACGGCATCCTCACCGAGCAGTCCATCGGCAAGCTCTTTGCCGCCGGCCTCATCCCCGGCATCATGCAGGCCGCCTTCTATATCGTCACCATTTACATCCTCACCCGCCGCAACCCCAACCTCGGCCCCCCGGGCCCAAGCTCGACCTCCAAAGAGAAGATGGTCTCCTTCCTGCGCACCTGGGATGTCATCGCCCTCTTCCTGATGGTCATCGGCGGGCTCTACGCCGGCATCTTCACCCCCACCGAGGCGGCCGGGGTGGGCGCCTTCGGGGCCTTCTGCTTCGCCCTGCTGCGTCGCCGCATGAGCTGGACCAGCTTCACCGAGAGCCTCGGCACCACCGTGGCCACCGCCGGCATGCTCTTCACCATTGTCCTCGGGGCGATGATCCTCGGCTACTTCTTCTCGGTCACCCGGCTGCCGGTGGAGTTCGCCGGCTTCGTCTCCTCCCTGCCGGTGAACCGCTATGTCATCATCCTGTGCATCATCGTCGTCTACATGATCCTCGGCTGCCTGATGGACTCCCTGGCCATCGTCCTGCTCACCGTGCCGGTCTTCTTCCCTCTGGTCGTCCAGCTCGGCTTCGACCCCATCTGGTTCGGGGTCATCGTCACCAGGGTTACCGAGATGGGCATGATCACCCCGCCGGTGGGCATGAACGTCTACGTCATCCACGGCATCACCAAAGTGCCGATGCCGACCATCTTCAAAGGCATCGGTCCCTTTCTCGTCGCCGACGTTCTGCAGGTGGCGGTACTCATCGCCCTGCCGCAGGTCTCCACTTTCCTGCCGAGCCTGATGTAGGCCCGCCACAACAAGGTAGAACGAAAAAGGCCCCGACCATTTCCCAGGGAAATGGTCGGGGCCTCGTTTTTGGGGGGCTCAGCCGGCCGCTCAGCTGCTCAGGGCGGGGATATCCTCGAGATGGATCTCCAGCTCGGCCAGGTCGATGTCACGCAGGGTGAGCGCCTGGGCCTCCTCGCGGCCGGAAAGCAGGATGCGCTCATCCTTCTTGAGGCCGATGCCGAGCTTATGGCAGGCGCTATTGGCGAGACGGACGAGCAGCAGCAAATGGTTGCGATGATCGGCCTCGAGCTGATGGTGGTCGCGGGCGACAAGGCAGTAATCCTCGGGCATGTTCCACTGGCGCATCAGCTGCTCCCCCTGCAGGCAGTGCAGCGAGTCCATGGTCTCGAGGAGCAGCGAGTGGGTGACCGGCAGGTTGCCGTCCTTTTCCCGCAGGCGATCGACCACCATGAGCACGAAGAGCTTGCCGATGTCGTGCAGCAGCCCGGCGAAGAAGGCGTTGGTCTCGAGGTCGGCGAACTGGCAGCGGTTGGCCAGCCAGCGGGCACCCATGGCACAGCCCACCGAGTGCTGCCAGAGCTTTTTCATCACCACGTTGAGTTCGCGGTCGCGGCTGCGGAACTGGTTGCGGGCCGAGGCGAGCAGGGCGATGCGCCCCACTTCCTGGAGGCCGAGGCGGATGATCGCCGCGCGCACCGTCTTGACCTCGACAAGGCCCTTGTAGAAGGCGGAGTTGGCCATCTGCAGCACCTGGCTCGACAGGGACTGGTCGCCGGCGAGGATGCTTTCCACCACCCGCGTGTCGGCATCCTTCTTGACCAGCTCGCGCTGCACCTTGAGGGCCGAGGCGCTGAACACCGGCAGGACCACCGTGCCTTCGGCCATGGCCCTGTTGATGCTGTCGAGAAAGGAAGAGCTGTTCTCCATAGGTCTATTCTCCAAGTAATCGCTTGAGTTCGGCCAAGGGCCGCGGACGGTCGAGTTTGGGTAGGCAGCGCAGCACCTCATCGACGCTGGTGATGCCGCTGGCGGCCTTGACCAGGCCATCTTCGAGCAGGGTCACCAGGCCGGAATGCTCGATGCTGGTCTGGCGAATCTCGTAGCTGGTGCGCTGCTCGAGGATGGCGGTGCGCACCAGTTCGTCGAGCACCAGCAGTTCGAAGACCCCCACCCGGCCACGATAACCAGTCTGCTTGCAGCTGCTGCAGCCGCGACCCTTGACGAAATGGGCGCCGGCGAAGTCCTCCGCCGAGGCGCCCAGCCGCTTCAGCTGCACCGGGGCAATGGCCGTCTCCATGGCGCAGTCCGGGCACACCCGCCGCAGCAGGCGCTGCGCCAGGACGCAGACCACCGTCGACGAGACCAGGAACGGGGCGATATCCATATTGAGCAGGCGGATGAGGCCGCCGATGCTGTCTTCGGTGTGAAAGGTGCTCAGCACTTTATGGCCGGTCAAGGCCGCCTGCATGGCCATCTCCGCCGAGCCGTGGTCGCGGATCTCGCCGATGACGATGACATCCGGGTCCTGGCGGACGATATGGCGCAGGGTCTCCTCGAAGGTCAGGTTGATGGACGGCTCGATGGAGCACTGGGCGACGCCGTCGATGAAGTATTCCACCGGCTCCTCGGCGGTGACGATGCTGATTTGCGGGTTTTTGATGTGGTTGATGCAGCTGTAGACGGTGGAGGTCTTGCCGGAGCCGGTGGGCCCGGTGACAAGGAGCACCCCGGTGGGCGGGTAGACGGCATCCTCGAGGAAGCGATTGAGCATCTTCGGGGCCATGCCGACGGTACGGATGTCGATGAGCTCGCGCTTTTGCTTGAGGAGGCGCAGCACCACCTTTTCGCCGTGCACGGTGACGTAGAAGGAGACGCGGATATCGACATGGCCCTCCTCGTGCTCGAAGAGGATGCGCCCGCCCTGGTGGCGACGTTTCTCGGCGATGTCGGCGCTGCACATGATCTTCAGGCGGCTGGTCAGCGGGGCGATGATCTCCCGCTCGAAGTCGCGGTGATGGCGCAGAACCCCGTCCTCGCGGAAGCGCACCTGCAGGCGGTCGGCAAAGGGCTCGATATGGATGTCCGAGGCGTTGTTGTCGATGGCGGCGATGATGATGGCGTTGACCACGCCGACCACGGTCTTGTTGTCGACGCTCAGCGTCTTGCCCGAGGCCAGGCCGGCGAGGAGCTTCTGCGTCTCGACGATGCTCTTCTTCTCGGCGATGGCCGGGATGATGTCGTTGCCGAGCAGGCGCTTGGCAATCTCCTGGCTCTTCTTGTCGAGGGGGTCGGCAAAGGCGACCATGGTCTGCCCGTCAGGCGACTTGAGGGGCAGGAAGCGGTGGTCGATGAGGTTCTTGAAGGGTACCGCGGCCACCTTGGCGCGGTCCACCAGGGCCATGTTGACATCGACCAGCGGGTAGCCGAGCTGCATCGACAGCACGCGGTTGAAGACCTTCTCCTCGATGAAGTTGTACTTGACGAGAATCTCGCCGAGCTTCTGTCCCTTTTCACGCTCCTGCTGGATAGCGAAGGCGGCGCGCAGGTCGTCTCCCGAGAGGTAGCCCAGTTCCACCAGCAACTCGCCGATGCGCGGGTTGAGGTTGCTCTCGGCGAGGGCCTTGCGCACCATCTCGTCGTTGACAACCCCCAGCTCCTTGAGGACATTGAGCAGGGTGGTCGACGTGGCGAGCTTGCTGCGCACCCGCTGGGCGTGGCGCAACTGTTCCTCGCCCACCCAGCCCAGACGCTGCAGCAGGGTGACGATCTCGCAGTACTCGGTATTCGTCGCGATATCCGTGGTCATGGCGTGCCCCTGGTGGCGACGGGCAGCCGGGCGCGACATTTAAGGCCGCGCCTGCGCCAACCCATCGTTTTTCTCGGCAACACTAGCAAATCCAGGAAGAAATTGCCAAGTTTTCCTCACCGCGCCACGCCGTTACGGCGAGGCGGCGGGCGACCATTACAGCCTAACGATAATAGAGGCTCGGGCTGCCCATGGTGAGCAGGGACTTATGGAGGTTGCGGCGGAACTCGCGCCGGTCCCAGATACCCTGAATATGCCCGCGTTTCAAGGCGTTGCGGGCCGAGTGGTAGTCGGGCGGGATGTCGGTGCCGGTGGTCTCGCGGATGACCCGCGGCCCGGCGAAGCCGACACGGCTCGAGCGAATGGCGAACTGATAGGGGGAGCAGCCGAGGAAGGAGGCCACCGGCCCGGCGTAGGAGTTGTTATCGTAGACCACCAGATAGAGCCCGCCGGCGTCGATATACTCGCGCACCGCCATGGTGCACTTGGGCATCTGCACCACCCCCAGGGTGCCCTCCTGGATGCGGATGCCGCCGGTGGTGTGGATATAGGCGAGCAGCGGCCGCTTCTTGCGCTTGGCGAGGAGGCAGGCCTGGACGAACTTCTCGCCCTCGGCCGAGCCCACCGTACCGTTACGGAAATCGGAGTAGAGCATGGTGACGACGATCTTGATGCCGTTGACCATGGCGTGGAAGGTCATGTTGCCGGAGAGCCGGCCGGTCTTGTCCTTGGAGCGCTGCAGCCGCTCGTCGAAGCCGGTGTAGTGCTGGGGGTTGCCGGCGCCGATGCCGATATTGAACGGCCGGATCGAGCCGGGGTCGAAGATGTTCTTCAGGTACCAGGTATACTCGAGGGGAAAGTGGTGGCCGCAGGTCTCGCAGACCCCGGCGAACTCGCCGTAGAGATCGGGGACCCAGAGATCCTTGCAGCCGTGCTTGTCGGCGTTGGGGCAGCTGATGGTGCGGTCCTCGTTGGCCAGGGGGCTGGTGTAGGTGTCGGTCAGCTCCAGGGGGTCGACACGCGGCGACTGGGCGTCCGGCGCCGCCGCGCTGTTCATGGGCAGGAGGCGCTGCGGCTTGTCCTCCTTTTTCTTGCCCCACAGGTCGGCGATGGCCTGCAGCGGCTCCTTGATGCGGCGGATCATTACCGAGCCCTCGCCGGAGACGTCGCTCAGCACCTTGCGCACCTGGCGCTTGTGATTCTTCATGACGTCGTAGCGGATGGCGTAGTAGGCCTTCTCCATCCGCACTTTCATCGAGGTGAGGGCGCCCTCCTCGGTGTCGATCCTGCCGACGAAGCCGTTGCGCGCCATCTCCAGGTATTTCTTCGAACGCAGGAGGAGCAGCTTGTCGATCTCAACCTCGCTGAGGTCCCAGGGCAGCTCCAGCTGGTGCTCCTCGGAGGCCGGCTGATGCTTCTTGCGGCGGATCTCGTAGGTGCGCAGGGCAGAGAAGCTCTTGGCTGACAGCACCACCTTGTCGGTGGCGCGCAGCATCTCGGCGCGCAGCTTGGCGAAGAAGGCGAAGTCGTCGCGGCGCGCCCCCAGCATCGGCTCGTAAACGATGCGGTCGATGGTGCCTTTTTCGAGGTTGTCCTTGGCGGTCAGGCGCAGCCGGTCGGCGCAGACCTCGATCAGCTCCCGCGGCACCTTGGCGCCCTCGCGGATCTTGCCCTCGATGGCCGCCGCACCCTCCGGCGAGATGACCGAGTAGTAGCCGTGGGAGGCCATGAGGCGGTAGTCGGAGAGGCCGATGGCCTCGGCGCCGCCGGAGCCGCCTTCGGAGATCATCGACACCATCGGCACGCGCAGCTTGGTCATGGCGTAGATGTTGCGCGCGATCTGCTGCGCCGCCCCGGAGCCCTCCTCCACCGGGTAGGACCCGGGGGTGAAGACATAGAAATGGATGGGGATGCCCTCGGTCTCGGCGACGCGCATATAGCGCAGGGCCTTCTCGTTGCCCTGGGGGTGGCAGGAGCCGCCGTTGCGGAACTCCTCGCCATGGCCGGTCTCCTGGCCGATGACCATCACCGAAGCGGTGTAGGGCTTGTTCTTGATGCGCCGCGTGATGGTCGCTTTGGCGCAGATCATCGCCGGGTCGACGTTGGCGTCGCCTTCACCGCCGAGTTCGGTATAGTCTTCGTAGACGTTCTCGAGGATGTCCTTCAGGGTGAAACGCTGGATGGAGCGGACGATGCGCACCCTCTCCATCGGCGTGAGGTTCTCCTCCGCCCTCTCCTCGAGAAAGCTGATCGACTCGTCGAGCTTGCGGATCTCGGCGCGCAATTGTTCCTCGGTGTGGTCGTAGACCGTCTGCTTGAGCTGCTCGCAGGTTTTCTTGAAGCCGTCGAGGTTGCCCCAGGCGGCGTAATCCTTGATCTGCAGAAGGTAGTTGATCCGTTCTTCTATCTTGAGCAGCTGCTTGAAAAGTTCTTTCATATTCCTTGGCCGTAGATGACGGGAG
The DNA here is from genome assembly GCA_024710585.1 of Desulforhopalus sp. GTDB lineage: Bacteria > Desulfobacterota > Desulfobulbia > Desulfobulbales > Desulfocapsaceae > Desulforhopalus_A. The sequence goes on along the minus strand of JANJUM010000205.1, from coordinate 11,377 downwards.
CGATTTCAGAAGGCGAAGAGCCGGTCGAGATTGTCGTGCAGGTACTGGAGGTTGGTGACGATCGGGCTGCCGCCGCTGTCGACGCCGCCTATGGTCGTTTCTTTCAGGAACTGCACCGCCTTGTCCTTGGCGTCCTGCACCGACTCGCCCCACACCAGGGCCAGGGCGAGATTGGGGTCGAAGTCGCTGGGGATGGGGTAGGGGCGGTCGAAGGGCACATGGGTATAAACCGCCGACCAGGGGTGGCTGGGAAAGCTGAACTCGGTGATGGTGCCGATCCACGGGGCGAAGCCGCGCCGGGTGTCCTCGGCGACGATGCGCAGCTCGATGGCCGTGCCCCTGAACTTGATGGCGCTCTGCTTGTAGCCGAGCCGCTCTCCGAGCCCGAGGCGGATCTGCTCGCGGATGAGGTTGGGCTGCTCGCCGCCGATATAGCTGATCCGCGCCGAAATGTCGTTCTCCACCTGGATGCGCGTGTTGACCTCGAGGAGGTAGGGCTGCCCGGAGCGGGTGACGATCCACTCCCAGGTGCCGACATTATCGTATTTGACGTGCCCCGCCAGTTTCAGCGAGTAGTTGACGATCTGCTCGAGGACCTTCTTTTCGTCGAAGTCGTAGTCGAAGGCGGCGCGGTCGAAGCCCGGCGACGCCTCCACCCGCTTCTGCCGCCCGGTGGACTGGATGGTGCAGTTGCGCGAGCTGAAGTGCACACGCTCGCCGTATTTCGAGCATACCAGCTGCACCTCGAGATGGTTGTAGTCGCGCAGGCACTGCTCGATGAGCACCCCGCCGTCGCCGAACTGGCGCTTGGCGTAGTTCTGCAACTGGCGATAGACGCGGCGGAACCGCTCGATCTCGGTGACTTCCTCGATGCCCATACCGCCACCACCGGCGGCCGCCTTGACGAGCACCGAGGGCTGGTCGACGCCGTTGCGGCGCTGCTCCTCGAGCAGCCCGGCGGCGATCTCCTCGGCCTCCATCTCGTTGTAGATCGGGGCGTCGGTGCCGGGAATGGTGGGAATGCCGAGCTGGTTGGCGACGCGCTTGGTGTTGATCTTGTCGCCGAGGTCGCGGATGACCTCCCAGCTGGGGCCGATGAACACCAGCGGCCGGTCGCGTTTGGTGGCGCGCCGCGCGAAGCGGAAGTCCTCGGAGAAGAAGCCGTAGCCGGGGTGGATGGCAGTGCAGCCGGTGTGGTCGGCGACGGCGAAGATGTCGTTGGGCTCGGTGTAGCTGGTGATACGCCAGGCGTTCTGCTCCGGGCCGCTGGTGACGTTGCGCCGCACATGCTCGGAATCGCGGTCGGCATCGGTGTAGACGACGACATGATCGAGGCCGAGATCCCGGCAGGCGTTCATGATGCGGATGGCGATTTCGCCGCGATTGGCGATGAGAACCTTTCCTTGCAAACCGTTCCTCGTTTCTGAAGTGGGGGGAGAAAGAAGGGGCTGAAGCTCGACCCTTTACTACCACAAACGGCCGAAGATGTACAGCATGGCGGACAGAGCCGCCCTTGGCGGAGGTGCGACCGCTGGCCGGCCCCGGGAATCGGCGCTACTATAGTCATCAGGAGGCGAAGAGAAAAGGAAATTATCGGCGGCAGCCCCCTCTTGTGAAAATATTCATAGAGTATCAGCATCATAGCACCTTTTCAAGAGCCAATCGCGAGGCTCGCCGACCACCACCGGGAGCATCTCCGCGCCAGGCGACCATTGCTTTTTGTGGCCATAATGGTAAGTATGACCGTCATGATCACCACCACTCGGCTCCACCCCGCGGACGGGGTGCCCTTTTGCCGCCCCCGCGGGAGGCGGACGGCCCCGGGGCAAAGGCCGAGTGGACCGCCATCCACAGAGCGCCGCAGAGGGCAGCGGGCGCCAAACCATCTCACACGATGAGCGACGACAACACGCGCGAGCAACAGGAGGCCGACCAATCCGGTGGAGTCCTCAAACGCCTCAAATCCCTTCTTAATTTCACCAAGCCAGGCACCAAGGAAGATCTTGAGCACGAGATCCAGGAACTCCTCGAAGAGGGCGAGGAGCATGGCCTGATCTCCTCCCTCGAGGAGAAGATGATCAACTCGATCCTCGAGTTCCGCGAGACCTACGCCTCGGAGATCATGACCCCGGCGGCGGAGATCGTCTCCTTCAACGAGGCGGCGCCGATGGCCGAGTTGATCGACATGGTCATCGAGAGCGGCTTCACCCGCATTCCCATCTACCGCGACAACCCCGACCACGTCATCGGCGCCATCCACGCCAAGGACCTGCTCAAGCTGTGCGCCCGTGCCAATCACCAGCCAGGGCCGGTCAACCTCGAGTCCTACCTGCGGCCGGTGTATTTCATCTCCGAATCCAAACCCATCGTCGACCTGCTGCGCGAGTTCCAGAAGCGCAAGCTGCACATGGCCATGGTCGTCGACGAGTTCGGTACGGTGCGCGGCCTGATCACCCTCGAGGACATCCTCGAGGAGATCGTCGGAGAAATCGACGACGAGTACGACGACGACGAGAAACAGCTGGAAGTCATCGACGAGAACACCGTGCTGGTGGCGGCGCGGGTCGACATCGAGGTGCTCGAGGAACACTTCCTGGTGGAGTTTCCCGAAGGCCCCTACGAATCGGTGGGCGGCCTGGTCATCCATGTCCTCGGCCGGCTGGCGGTGATCGGTGATGTGGTCGACATCAGCGGTTTCCGCTTCGAGGTCAAGAACGCCGACCCCCGCCAGCTCAAGACCCTGCGCATAACGAGAATCCTCGATACCCCGGACAACCCGTGACCGCCCTGCTGCACCCACTGCTCCAGGCCGCGGCAAGCGGCCTCCTGCTGTGGCTCGCCTTTCCCGGGGGCGGGGCCATGCCGGCCCTGCTCGCTGTGGCCCTGGCGCCGCTGTTCGCCACCCTGCGCCTGGGCATGCCGCGCATGGCGGCCCTGGCCGGGCTTTCCGCCGGCCTCGTCCACCACCTCCTCCTGCTCTACTGGATCACCATCGTCCTTTCCACCTATGGCGGCCTGCCGTGGTTTCTTTCCGGGCCGGCGCTGCTGCTGCTCGCCCTCTACATGAGCCTCTACTGGGCCCTGTTCGCCCTGGGCGCGCGTCTCGCCCTCGACACCCTGCCCCCCTGGGCATGCCTGTGGCTCCTGCCAGCCCTGTGGGTGGGCCTCGACTGGCTGCGTTCCCTGCTCTTTTCCGGCTTCCCGTGGATGGACCTCGGCTATGCCCTGGCTGGCCAACCCCTGCTCATCCAGACCGCCGACCTCGTCGGCCACTACGGGCTGACCTATGTCATCGTCCTCGTCAACCTCCTGGTCGTTCTCCTCCTGCGCCATCGCCGTCACCGCCCCACCCTGGCGGCCCTGTTTCTGCCGGCCTGCCTCCTGCTGCTCTGCGCCGGCCTTTACACCCGGCAGCGCCTCGCCGAGGTGAAGACCTTGACGGAGGAGGCGCCACGGATAACGCTTGGCGTCGTCCAAGGCAATATCGACCAGGCGGTCAAGTGGTCGCCGCAACAGTTGCAGAAGACGGTGGACAGCCACCTGCAACTGAGCGAGAAGCTCGCCGTCGACCCTGCGCCGCAGTTGCTGGTCTGGCCGGAGACCGCCCTGCCCCACTACCCCCTCGATGAAATGCTGATGAGGCGCCTCGAGACGCTCCTTCTCCGCCACCAGGTCGCCCTGCTCAGCGGCGTGCCGTGGCTCGAGATGAGCGCGCGGCCAACCGGCAAGCCGCCGCTCTACAACAGCGCCCTGCTGCTCGATCGGCGGGGGAAGGTCGCCGGCCTCTACCACAAGTCGCACCTCGTGCCCTTCGGCGAATACGTGCCGCTGCAGGAACTGCTGCCCTTCATCGCCCCACTGGTGCAGGCGGTGGGCGATTTCAGCGCCGGCACCATAGAGAGCCCGCTGCCCCTGGGCGACGCCCGGCTGGGGGTGCTCATCTGTTTCGAGTCGGTCTTCCCCGAGTTGTCGCGGCGCTGGGTCGCGGCCGGGGCCAACCTCCTCGTCAACCTGACCAACGACGCCTGGTACGGCCGCAGCAGCGCCCCCCAGCACAGCCTGGCCATGGCGGTACTGCGCGCGGTGGAGACGCGGCGCAGCCTGGTACGCTCGGCCAACACCGGCATCTCCGCCTATATCGAGCCGAGCGGGGCCATCTCCGCCCGCTCCGAGATCTTCGTCCCCTGGGCGGAGAAGCGCGGTGTCGCCCTGCTCGACGAAAAGACCGTCTGGATGCGTTTCGGCCATCTCTTCGCCCCTTTGAGCCTCGCCGCCGGCTTTTTCGCGGTGGCCCTGGCATCGACCCTTCGACGCCGACGCAAAGAGTGACTATACTCTCGGCACCTGCGGACGGCCCCGGCCGTCTCATCCTCCCAACCTCAACACTCTGCAAGGAAGACAACCATGGCTATCGACACCGGCGCAGCTGTATCGAAACAACGACTCGGCGACATCAAATCCCGCCTCCTGGTGCTCAAGGAGCATCTTTGACGTCGACAGGAAGAGAGAAAAACTCGAGGCCCTGGAGCGGCAGACCCTGGCCCCCGGATTCTGGAACGAGGCGGAGACCGCCCAGGCGGTGCAGAAGGAGCACGGCCAGCTGCAGGAGATCATCAACTCCTGGCAGGAGCGCTGGAAGCAGATGGAGGACACCGAGCTCTTCCTCGACATGGTCATGGAGGAACGCGACCCCGAGCTCGAGCAGGAGGTCGCCCACACCATCGACCACATGGAGAGCACCCTCGACCAGGCGGAACTGGAGTGCATGTTCAATGGCGAGCACGACGGCAACAACGCCATCATCGCCATCCATGCCGGAGCCGGCGGCACCGAGGCCCAGGACTGGGTGGCCATCCTCATGCGCATGTACCTGCGCTGGGCCGAGACCCACGGCCTGAAGACCGACATCCTCGACTACCTCGCCGGCGACGAGGCCGGCACCAAGAGCGTCACCATCATGGTCAAGGGTCGCTTCGCCTACGGCTACCTGCGCTCGGAGCTCGGCATCCACCGCCTGGTGCGCATCTCGCCCTTCGACGCCAGCGGCCGGCGCCACACCTCTTTCGCCTCGGTGATGGTGCTGCCCGAGCTCGACGAGTCGATCAAGGTGGAGATCGACGACAAGGACCTGCGCATCGACACCTACCGCTCCAGCGGCGCCGGCGGCCAGCACGTCAACAAGACCGACTCGGCCATCCGCATCACCCACCTGCCCACCGGCATCGTCGTGCAGTGCCAGAACGAGCGCTCGCAGCACTCCAACAAGGAGACGGCGATGAAGATGCTCGCCGCCCAGCTCTACGAGCTCGAGCGGCAGAAGAACGCCGAGCGCCAGGAAGGCCTGGCCGGCGACAAGAAAGGCATCTCCTGGGGCAGCCAGATCCGCTCCTATGTCCTCCAGCCTTACCGGCTGATCAAGGACCACCGCACCGAGTACGAGGTCGGCAACGTCGACGCGGTCCTCGACGGCAACCTCGATCCCTTCATCAAGGCCTACCTCTTGTGGGGCAAATAACGGCGGCGACACCGTAAAACGACCAAAGGCCGACCCATGCGGGTCGGCCTTTGGTCGTTTCAGCGCCTGGCGGGAGGCACATCGGCTCAGATCATCTCGCTGAGCGGCGTATAGGGCAGATCGAAGGCCTCGGCCACCGCCTTGTAGGTGACCTTGCCGTCAAGGATGTTGACGCCGACGGCGATCTCGGGGTTTTCCTGGCAGGCCTTCTTCCAGCCCTTGTCGGCGATCTGCAGGGCATAGGGCAGAGTGGCGTTGGTCAGGGCGAGGGTCGAGGTCTTGGCCACGGCGCCGGGCATGTTGGCGACGCAGTAGTGGATGACGCCGTCGACGGTGAACACCGGGTCGGCATGGGTGGTGGCCTTCGAGGTCTCGAAGCAGCCGCCCTGATCGATGGCCACGTCGACCATCACCGAGCCCGGCTTCATCACCTTGAGCATGTCGCGGGTGACCAGCTTGGGCGCCTTGGCGCCGGGGATGAGCACCGCGCCGACGACCAGGTCGGCCTCGCGCAGCAGTTCGCGCAGCTTCGGCTTGGAGCTCATGATGGGGAAGCAGTTGCTGGGCATGACCTCGCGCAGGTAGCGCAGGCGGTCGAGGTTGGTGTCGAGCAGGTAGACGCGGGCGCCGAGGCCGCAGGCCATGAGAGCGGCGTTGATACCGACGACGCCGCCGCCGATGACGACGACATTGCCCGGCTCGACGCCCGGCACGCCGCCGAGGAGAATGCCGCGGCCGCCCTTGGTCATCTGCAGGTAGCTGGCACCCTCCTGGGTGGCCATGCGCCCGGCGACCTCGCTCATCGGCGTCAGCAGGGGCAGGGAACCGTCGGCCTTCTGGATGGTCTCGTAGGCGATATTGACCGACCCGGCGTCGATGAGGGCCCGGGTCTGCTGCTCGTCGGCGGCGAGATGGAGATAGGTGAAGACGATCTGGCCCTTGCGGATCATGCCGTATTCCTGGGGCTGCGGCTCCTTGACGTGCATGACCATGTCGGCCTTGGCGTAGATCTCGGCCGGGGTGGCGACGATGGTCGCCCCGGCGGCGACATACTCCTCGTCGGAGAAACCGCTGCCGCGCCCGGCATTGGTCTCCACCAGCATCTGGTGGCCATGCTGGGCCATGACCTCGACGCCGGCCGGGGTCATGCACACCCTGTTTTCCAAAACTTTGATTTCTTTAAGAATTCCGACAATCATGACGATCTCCTGTGGGTGGGCTGTTGGTTTTCATGGTCCCGCCACCCCTCTTGCCAAAGGCCGCGGGGGCAGGGGCGAAGGGCGGGCGGCGACACCGCATCCCCGTTGCCGGGGGCTATGCCTTCTGCCGCGCCCAGGGGGAGAGGGGCCCGGCAGAAGGGTGTTCTGGCACTACAAGATATAGGGAACCTTGAGATTATAGCCTTTGTAGACGATGTAGCTCTCCACCGTCTGCACATCCTGTACCCGCGCCACCTGCTCGGTGATGAACTCCAGCAGGCTGTAGCCGGGGCCGAGCAGCACCTGGAGGATGATGTCGTAGCGGCCGGTGACGATGGCCGCCGAAACCACGCCGCGCAGGCGGCTGAACTCCTCGGCCTTTTTCTGCAGTTCCATGCTTTTCAGCTTGACCCCGAGGTAGAGGAGGTTGTGGCCGTCGAGGACATCGACCTGCACCATCCCGGAAAACTTGAGGATGCCCTCGTCGATCAGCCGGTTGACGCGGCTGCGCACGGTATTCTCGGTAATCGCCAGGTCGTCGGCGATGAGTTTGAAGGACTTGCGGCCGTCCTTGAGGTGGCGGAGGATGCGGATATTGGTATCGTCGATTTCCATGGGGCCGGGGCGAGGGGAGGCTGGCGATCTTTGAACAACACTGACGAATTCACGATAACCGCATTTTTATTATAGTACATTTATGATAATGTCAAAATAAAAACCGTTTTCTTCGTAAAACATCATTTTTTCTTTGCACAAGAAACCACTCAGGAGAGGCCAGAAAAAGATGCTAACGATGTGAATAGTGAGGGAAAAGACCTTGCCGAGCACATGGTTTGGGGGCGCCGAGAGGTGCGGGCGAAGTTTAGCGGCTTCCGCGACGGGGGCCAAAAGACGCCGGCACGCCCGAGGCGACAGGAGCGGCCGGGAGCACGCCCGCCTCTCCGCACGCGGCAGGTGGGGCTTTGCCTGACCGGGGAGGTTTGAGGATGCAGGGAAACCATCGGGCAACAGCCGGGAGGGTGCGAGGAAGGTGCGGAACTCCGCAGGGCGCAAGAGGGCGAAGCGGGGAAGCGGGGACGAGGCCTGAAAACCCTGGCCAAGAAGCCCTTCACGGGGTAGCCTGCAGGGGACCGGGATTGCACCTGCCTTGACACCCGTCCTGAGGAAGGCGCCCATGGCGGACAAGGGCGAGGGGCACCCCATATGCCGTCACACATACTGCTTTTCGCACGCAGTGGGCGGTCCCGGGCCACCGTGAACGAGGCTGGGATGCCCAGGGCAGGCCAGACCCTAGGCCGCCCACGCCTGCCGCAGACAACGATGCCATAAGCACACAAGCACCACTGCCATGACCACCGCCCTGCTTTATATCGCCGTCGTTCTCATCTGGGGCTCGGCCTGGCTGGCGGTCAAGTTCCAGCTCGGGGTGGTGCCGCCGGAAATCTCCGTCGCCTACCGTATCGGCATCGCCGCACTGTGCATGTTCGCCTGGGCCTGGCTGAAGGGCCTGCCGCTGGGCTTCGCCCCCGCCCAGCACCGCTACCTGGCGCTGCGGGGCATGGCGATCTTTTCCTGCAACTTCATCTTTTTCTACCTGGCGGCGACCCACCTCACCACCGGGCTCATCGCCGTCCTCTTCTCCACCGCCTCGGCGCTGACGGTGATCATCAACGCCCTGCTCATGCGGCGCTGGCCGCAGGGCGCGGTGGTCGCCGGCGCCACCCTGGGGGTGATCGGCATCGCCATCGTCTTCCGCCCCGAACTGGCCGCCTTCAACTTTGCCTCCGGCGCCGGCATGGGCCTGCTGCAGACCTTCGCCGGCACCCTCTGCTTCTGCTGCGGCAGCGTCATCACCGCCCGCAACCACCGCGCCGGCCTGCCCCTGTGTGGCAGCACCGCCTGGGCGATGCTCTACGGCTTTCTCTTTCTGACCCTGTTCGCCACTCTGCGCGACAGCCCCTGGCGCTTCGAGTGGACCCTGCCCTATACCCTCTCCCTGGCCTACCTCTCGCTTTTCGGCTCGGTGGCCGCCTTCGCCGCCTATTTTGCCCTGCTGGCGCGCATCGAGGCGGAGCGGGCAGCCTATGCGACGGTGCTTTTCCCGGTGGTGGCGCTCAGCCTGTCCACCGCCTTCGAGGGCTACCGCTGGACCTGGGCGGCAAGCCTCGGCATCCTGCTCATCTTCGCCGGCAACATCCTCGTCTTGAAAAGGAACAAGCCCAGGCAACCGGCCTAATCGGCTAAAGGCAGGGTCATGGTTACCGTCAGGCCGCTTGCCCCCTGACGGTTGGCCACGGCCAGGCTGCCGCCATGGGCCTTGACCGCCTGCATGGCGATGGCCAGGCCGATGCCGGCGCCGCCGCTGCTGCGCTCGCGCCCCTCGGCCACGCGATAGAAGGGCGCGAAGAGATGGGGCAAGTCTGCCTCGGGCACGCCCGGTCCGCGGTCCTCGACGCGTATCTCCACCCGGCCGTCGACGACGTCGAGGCCGATCTCGACGTCGGTGCCCGCCGCCGTGTAGGTGACGGCATTGCGGACAATATTTTCCAGGGCACGGCGCAGTGATTCGCGGCAGCCGAGGACCCTGGCCGGGCGGCTGCAGGAGACCTGCACCCCGCGCCCCGCCGCCCTGGCCTCGAACAGGGCATCTGCCGCCACCTCCTCGAGGAGGCGGTCGACCGCGACGACCCGCTGTTCCTGCCCGCCATGTTCGAGGCGGCTCAAGGCCAGCAGGTTGCCGATCAGTTCGTCGAGCCGCGTCGCCTCACGGCCAATCTTGTCCAGCGCCGCCTCGCCCTCGGCCCCCCCGCGCGTTCTCGCCAGCTCCAGCGCCACCGACAGCCGCGCCAGGGGCGAGCGGAGCTCATGGGAGATATCGCGGAGCAGCCGCTTGCGGGAGCTGATAACCGCCTCGGTGCGCTCGGCCATGATGTCGAAGTCCCGCGCCAGCTCGACGAGTTCCTTGCCAGGCAGCCAGAAGCCGCCGCCGGCGCGGGCGCTGTAATCGCCGCCGGCAAAACGCTGCGCCGCCTTCTGCAACCGTTTCACCGGCTCGGCCAGCGACCGTGCCAGAAAGAAACAGACCAGGGAGAGCACCGCCAGGGTGACCAGGGTGCGGAGCACCTCCCCCGGGCCGAAGAAGGGCGGCAAGAGCGGTCGCGGAAAGGGCGGCCCCGGCGGCCGCAGGGCCGGCGGCGGCCCGTAAAGATGGCTGCCCAGCACCACCACCCCCGCCTCGCCGCCGAGAGCGCTGGCAAAGCGCAAGCCCTCGGGAGTCTTCTCCACCACCGCCGCCTCCTGCTGGCGGGCCTGCCCGGTGCGGCGCAATTCGTCAGCGGAGAGGCGGTCGGCAGTGCCCAGCACCCCGTCGCCGCTGACCACCTTGAGTTCCAGCCCGAAGCCCTGGCGCAGCGAATGAAGGAACGCGTCATAGGCGGCGTCCCCGCCGCAGCGATGGATTCCCAGCCCCGCCTCCCCGGAGAGGCGGATGAGCTTGCCGATATTCTCCTCCATGCGGCGCTCCATGTCGCCATGGCGCCAGTCGGTGGAGAGATGGTGCAGGGTGGCCATCCCCAGTCCGCTCATCAGTCCGCCGAGCACCATAGTGAGAAGAAAACCGCAAAACACGCGCCAGAAGATGCTGCCCATGGCCTTCCCCTATGCCCGCCGCGGCCCCGGCTGCACGCCGGCGACATACATGTAACCGACCCCCCGCACCGCGCGGATGCGCTCGCCGCCGTCGGAACAGGGGCCGAGCTTGCGTCGCAGGCTGGAGACATGGACGTCGACGCTGCGGTCGAACATGGCCATCCTGCGCCCCAGGACCTTGTCCGTCAGTCGTTCCCGGCTGACCACCTCGCCAGCCTCGCCGAGCAGCATGGCGAGCAGGGCGAACTCGGCGGCGGTAAGGGCGATGGCCCGTCCGCCGCAGGAGACGTTGCGGGTGAGGCGGCACAACCGCACATCGCCGACCGCCAGGCTCAACGCCGACAGGCGCTCCCCGCTGGCCGCCGTCTGGCTGGCGCGGCGGGCGATGGCGCGCAGCCTCGCCACCAGTTCGCGCGGGTTGAAGGGTTTGGGGAGGTAGTCGTCGGCCCCCATCTCCAGCCCGACGATGCGGTCGACGTCCTCGCCGCGCGCAGTTAGCATGAGCACGGGAATGGCCGAGGAGAGGCGCAGCCGCTGGAGCACCTCGAACCCGCTGATGCCGGGCAGCATGACATCGAGCACCACCAGCTGGTGGTTGCCCGACAGGGCCGCGGCCAGCCCCTCGCGCCACTCGCCGGTGCCATGCACCGAGAACCCTTCCGTCTGGAGATATTCGCTCAGCAGCTCGCGCAGCTCGTCATCGTCATCGATCACCAGCACTGTAATCATCGCCACTCCCCCACGTATTCGCAAGACCAGCCCAAGGCCACCAGTCAGCCTACCGCCGCTCGACGCCGACCGCTGTAAAGATTTGTAAAGAAGCCCTCGCCAGGCCACCGGCAGCCTTGCCCCGGACGCAACCCCGGCAGGGCGCGCGCCAGGTAGATGCCGGCGAGCTTAACCGTTCTTGACCTATCTTTACCAAAACTTTACGCGGAAAAGCGCATCAATGGCCGATACTGTCCATAGAGTCGATACCCGGGCAGAGAGGCGATCGCCTCCCACCCGGCGACAC
>JANJUM010000155.1 GCA_024710585.1 Desulforhopalus sp. | reverse complement strand
CTCCACGCCGACCACGAACTGAACGCCTCGACCTTCTCCGCCCGGGTCACCGCCTCGACCATGGCCGACATCTACTCCTCGGTGACCTCGGCCATCGGCACCCTCAAGGGCCCGCTGCACGGCGGCGCCAACATGGAGGTCATGCTGCTCCTCAAGGAGATCGGCGAGCCAGGCCGGGCGCGGGCGTTCATCGAGGCCAAGCTGGCCGCAAAGGAGAAGATCCCCGGCTTCGGCCACCGCGTCTACCGCTGCGAGGACCCGCGCGTTGACCTGCTGCGCTGCTTCGCCCAGAAGCTGGCGGAAAAAGCCGGCGACACCACCCTGGTGGAGATCACCCGCGAGATCGAGAAAGTGGTGGTGGAGAAGACCAGCGTCTTCCCCAACGTCGACCTCTACACCGCCTCCCTGTACAACGCCATCGGCCTGCCCATGGAACTCTTCACCCCCATCTTCGCCATCAGCCGCACCGTCGGCTGGACCTCGCACATCCTCGAGCAGTGGAGCAACAACAAGCTCATCCGGCCCCGCGCCGAATATATCGGGCCGACGTCCTATTGTTACATCCCCATCAAGGAGAGGGTGCGCGGCTAGCCGGGCTCGGGGCAGCCCGGGGAGTTCCACCAGTCCACACGAGGTTTCGCCATGAACACCACCCTGATCATCCTCGACAGCGTCGCCGACTGGAAACCCTATTACGAGACGGAGAGCATCATCACCGCCGGCGAGTATCTCAAGAACGAGGAACTGAGCCGCGAGAAGCTCCTCGTCATCAACCTCGCCGGCGACCTCAGCTACAACTCGGAGGGGTACTACTGCTCCCTGCTCGCCCAGGCCCGCAAGCACCGGGTAATCCCCTCCGTGGACGCCATCAACAGCCTCGACTGCGACCGCACCATCAAACTCCAGGGGCTGCTCAAAAAGACCTGCCACAGCTGGGTGAGCCCCGGCGCGGCCCACCTCGAGCAGGAGGGGCCCTGCTCCATCGACATCTTCTTCGGCCACTGCGAGGAGCCGTCGCTGAAGCGGCTGGCCAAGTTCATCTTCGACCAGTTCCCCTTCCCGATGCTCAAGGCAACCTTCGCCGACAGCCGCTTCACCCAGCTCAGCCACTTCCGCACCATGTCGCTTGCCGAACTCGACGACGCCCAGCAGACGCTGTTCGCCAACGCCATCGACCGCTTCAGCAGGAAGATCTGGAACTACCCGAAGAGCCGCAAGTCCTACGGCTACGACCTCGCCATCCTCCACGACCCCAAGGAGAAGATCCCGCCGAGCAACGCCTCGGCTCTGCACCTCTTCGTCTCCGAGGCGAAGAAGATGAACATCAACGCCGAGCTGATTACCGCCGACGATTCGGCCCGGCTGATGGAGTTCGACGCCCTCTTCATCCGCACCACCACCGCCGTCAACCATTTCACCTACCAGTTGGCGCAAAAGGCGCAGCAGGCCGACATGGTGGTCATCGACGACCCGCGCTCGATCATCCTCTGCACCAACAAGGTTTATCTCAAGGAGTTGCTCGACCGCGAGAAGATCCCCTGCCCGCGCTCACGCCTGGTGTTCAAGACCAACCCCGCCCCCTACGAGGAGATGAGCCGGCAGCTCGGCGCCACCATGGTGGTCAAGGTGCCGGACGGCTCGTTTTCCATCGGCGTCACCAAGGTAACCAGCGAGGAGGAGTACCGGCGCACCCTCACCGAGCTCTTTCCGCGCTCCTCGATCCTCCTCGTGCAGGAGTTCCTGCCCACCGACTTCGACTGGCGCATCGGCGTCATCGGCGGCGAGATCGTCTACGGCTGCAAATACTATATGGCGCGGGGCCACTGGCAGATCATCAAGCACCGCGCCAACGGCCTGCTCAACGCCGGCGGTTTCGAGACGGTGCCCACCAACAGCATCCCCGCCAAGGTGCGCAAGCTGGCAGTCAAGGCCACCTCGCTCATCGGCAAGGGGCTGTACGGCGTCGACATCAAGATCATCGACGAACAGCCGGTGATCATCGAGATCAACGACAATCCCTCCATCGAACACGGCATCGAAGACAAGATCATGGGCAACGAGCTGTACCGCATCATCCTGCGCGAGTTCACCAACCGCCTCAACAGCAAGCAGCACAAATGAACGGGCAGGCGGCCCATATAGGTCTCGCCGCCCTGGCCGACGTCGATGCCCTGGCCAGCCTCGAGACCCGGCTGTTCTTCACCGACCGCTGCTCGCGGCGCAGCTTTCGGCATCTCATCCGCCGGCAGGCGGTGATTGTCCTCCGCGGGAGCGACGCCGGCGCCATCCTCGGCTATGCCATTCTCCTCACGCGCCGCAACAGCGGCAAGATGCGCCTCTACTCCTTCGGCATCGTTGAAGAAGCGCGGCGGCAGGGCCTGGCGACGATCCTCCTTCACCGCCTCGAACAGATGGCGCGCACTGCCGGAAAGCACACCCTGACCCTCGAGGTCGGCGACGGCAACCTCGCCGCCCTCTCCTTCTACCGCAGGCACGGCTTCATCCAGTACGGCTTTCGCCTTCACTACTACGAGGACGGCGGCCATGCCATCCTCATGAAGAAACCCCTCGCCGAGGTCCCCGAGCCATGATTCACCCCGACACCAGGGTCACCCATATCGACAGCGTCAAAGGCAACGGCGTCGTCGCCACCGCCTTCATCCCCCGAGGCACCATCACCTGGGTCTTCGACGACCTCGACCGCGAGATCCCCATGGCGTCCCTGGCCGCCATGTCCGAGCCCTGCCAGGAGGCGGTGCTCACCTACAGCTACCGCAACCGTCATGGCAACCTGATCTTCTGCTGGGACAACGAACGCTATATCAACCACAGCTTCTTCCCCAACTGCTGCCTCACCCCCTATCGCTTCGAGGTGGCCATCGCCGACATCGCCATCGGCGAGGAACTGACCAACGATTACGGCACGTTCAACATCATCGCCCCCTTCGCCGTGGACAGCGAGGGCGGCGACCGCGACGTCGTCTACCCCGACGACCTCCTGCGTTACAGCGATCGCTGGGACGAGGCGCTGCGCCAGGTGCTGCCGCTCGTGCCGACGCTGCCGCAGCCGCTGCGGCCGCTTTTTGGCCAAGAGGAGTGGCAGCGGCTTGTCGCCATGGCCAGGGGGGAAACGGCTATCGCCTCGCTCAGGGAATGCTCCTTCAATGACCCCCGCTGAGGCCCGCCCCTTCATGCCCACCTCCGACAGCAGAGCGGCGGAACGCCGCCACTGAACATGAAAGACGACCTCGCCACCCTCGATATCGGCAATCAGGTGCGCACCCTGCGCAATCGCAGAAATCTCACCCTGCAGGATCTCGCCGACCTCACCGGGCTGTCCAAGCCCAACTTGTCGCAGATCGAAAACAATCTGGTCACTCCGCCCATCGCCACCCTGCTCAAGATCGCCACCGCCCTGGGGGTGTCGATCGGCTGGTTCTTTCAGGAGAGCGGCCCCGACAGCAGCATGGTGGTGGTGCGCCGGGCTGACCGCTACGGTGTCGCCAAAGGGCCGCACATCTCGCGCATCGGCTACCAGTACGAGCCCCTCGCCTACCCCAAGCTCGACAAGACCATGGAGCCTTTCATCGTGCACATGGAGGAGCGGCCAGCCGAAGCCATCGTCTACAACAACCACCGCGGCGAGGAGTTCCTCTATGTCCTCGCAGGCCGGCTGGAGTTTCGCCGCGGCGACGCCACGGTCGTCCTTGAGGAGGGCGACAGCCTCTACTTCGACGCCCTCGTCCCCCACGGCTATCGCGGCCTCGACGGCCCGGCCACCACCCTGGTGGTCATCTACCGGCCGGCCTGAGGGCAGGGCGGGCAAGGGCAGGTCCGCCACCTTGCCCGGAGCCGCTTCGCCAGCGTTGCCTTGAGCCCCGCCCAAGCCCGCATGTTGCTACCCCCTTTTGCGGGAGGCGGGGCGATAAGCGTGGACGGGGCCGGGAGGAGGCGGTATAGTTGGCCCACATCACCCCGCTGATGCCACCCTTTTCGTCCCCGATCCCCATGTCCTCCTTCGTCCTGTCGCAAGTCCTCGTCGGCATCGCCATCTGCTTCGACATCCTCTCCTTCCAGTTCAAGGAGCGGACGAAGATCGTCGCCTGCCTGCTCGTATCGTGCATCCTCATCGCCGTGCACTTCATGCTCCTCGGCCACTGGACCGCCGTCTGCCTCGGCATCCTCGCCGCCCTGCGCTTCGCCACGTCGCTCTTTTCCACTTCGAAGAAGTTCATGCTATTCTTCGTTTTCATGACCCTCGTCCTCACCGCCCTGACCTATAACGGCCTGCTCAGCCTGCTCGCCGGCAGCGGCGGCTGTTTCGGCACCATGGCCTCCTTCTGCAGGGAAGACAAGCGGCTGCGCCAGCTGATGCTCGTCGGCACCAGTCTGTGGATCATCCACAACGCCCTCGCCGGCTCCCCCGGCGCGGTGCTCATGGAGGCCATCTTTATCGCCAGCAACGTAGTCGGCTATTTCCGCTATTACATCCTCCCGGCAAGGCGGACCCTGGCCTGAGACGGCGGCGCGGGAATGACCTGTCCCGCACGAGAACTCGCCGCAGGCTGCGTGACCTTGGCGGAAGCTTCGTTACCGGGGCGAGGAAGGTAGGCCGCTCCTGCCCCTGGCAATCAGCGCTGGCGGCGGTGGCGGAAGGGGCAGTAGCCGGGACGGGGACCGATGGTCGGGTGGTTGCGGCAGGTGGCGGGGCGGCCGGCATAGATGGTGCAGCGCCTTTCGACCTGATCGAGGAAGATGCACGAGCCGTCGGCACGGCGGGACAGGGTGAAGGTGGCGCTGCGGGCATGGAAATGCTCGATGAGGCCGCGCTTCGCCAGCTGTCTGGCGAGCAGGCGCGGCTCCTCGTCGCGGCTGAAGTCGTTTACAAGGCCCATGCCGATGAGGTCGCAGACCTTGACCTCCACCGGCAGGGTGCAGCAGACGGCGTCGCAGTGGCGGCACAGCCTGGCGCGGTACTTGACCCAGGTGAGGGTGTTGTCGGGATCGGCGTCGTGGCGGGGAAGATCGGACATGAAGTGCGGCACGAAGAGAGATAAA
The DNA here is from genome assembly GCA_024710585.1 of Desulforhopalus sp. Classification (GTDB taxonomy): domain Bacteria; phylum Desulfobacterota; class Desulfobulbia; order Desulfobulbales; family Desulfocapsaceae; genus Desulforhopalus_A. Next base: position 9,057 of record JANJUM010000155.1, on the reverse strand, counting down.
CGGTGGTGACGGGCGCCGGGGTTTTACCACCCCGCCGCCGACGGCGCCAGGAAAAAAGACAATGGTCAGACCCATGGACGACGAGAGATTCATCCGCACCCGGCGCCTGCTCGGGGAAGAAGCTTTCCAGCGACTGCAGTCCCGGTTGGTGACGGTGGTCGGCCTTGGCGCCGTCGGCGGTCATGTCGTCGAGGGGCTGGTACGGGCCGGCATCACGCGGCTGCGCATCGTCGACTACGACACGGTGCAGCCGAGCAACCTCAACCGCCAGATCCTCGCCCTGGAGAGCACGCTGGGGCGGCCCAAGGCGACCGTGGCGGAGGAGCGCATCCACCTCATCAACCCCGCCTGCCAGGTGGAGGCCCTGCAGCTCTTCGCCGCCGAGGAGACCCTCGACGTCATCCTCGCCCCGCGGCCCGACCTGCTCATCGACGCCATCGACTCGCTCAACCCGAAAACGCAGCTGCTGCACGGCGCCCATGCGGCCGGCATCGCCACCATCAGCTCCATGGGCGCGGCCTTGCGCACCGACCCCACGCTGATCCGCAGCGGCGACCTCTTCGCCACCCGTCGCTGCCCGCTGGCCCGCCACCTGCGCAAGCGCCTGCGCCGCCGCGGGGTGGGCGAAGGCATCGACTGCGTCTGGTCGGAAGAGGAGATCGACTTCGACTATCAGCCCCCCGAGGAGGACGAAGGCCAGGGCAACCCTTTCGCCGACCGCGGCCGCAAGCGCAACGTCCTCGGCAGCCTGCCCACCATCACCGGCATTTTCGGCCTCACCATCGCCAACATGGCCATCATGCGATTGTCACGGCCTTGAGCGGCGGCTGGGCGAGGAAGCGGCGCAGTTCCTCGTCGCTGTAGAAGGCCTTCTCGAAGAAGAGCCCGGCGGCCGGGGCGGTCAGCCCCGCAGGCAGCACCGCGTCCGGACCGAGCAGGCCGTGGATGTCCGCTGGCGTCAGCTCGCCGCGGCCGACGGCGACCAGCGCACCGACCATGCGGCGCACCATATGCCAGAGGAAGTGCGAGCCGACGACGCGCACCGAGAGCAGGTCGTCGTTCTGAAAAACCCCGACGTGGTGCACCAGCACGCGGGTGGACTTCTTGAGTTCCTGGCGCTCGGCAAAGGCGCGAAAGTCGTGCATGCCGGCGAAGAGGAGCGCCGCCCGGCTCATCTCCACGGCGTCGACGGCCTCCTGCAGCCACCAGCTGTAGCGCTTGCCAAAAGCCGACTTGCCGGTACGCAGCCGGTAGAGATAGCTGCGGGCGACGCAGCTGTGCCGGGCGTGGAAGCTTTGCTCGACCAGTTCCACCGCCCGCACCGCCATGTCCTTGGGCAGCTCGAGGTTGAAGCGGCGCAGCGCCTCGGCGGCGGGCAGGCGGGAGGCGACCTCGATATGGGCGACATACTCCAGGGCATGAACGCCGGCATCGGTGCGCCCGCAGCCCTGGACATCCTCGGGGAGGACGGCGAAGACGCGCTGCGCCGCCTTGAAGAGGTCGCCCTGGACGGTGCGGGCATCAGTCTGCTTCTGCCAGCCGCTGAAGTTGCTGCCGTCGTATTCGAGGGTGAGGCGGTAACGGCGTGAGTGCGGGGGGCGTTTCATGGGCGCACCCAAAAGACGTCCGCTGCGCATGGGGCATCGCCCTCGTGCAGCCGCGGGTGCGACGCGCAGCCGCCTTGTGGACGGACAAGGCAATGGCGGTGTGGCGTGAGAGGCTTCATGGCATCACCGGGGCAGGGGTGGCATACGGGCGATTAAAACTCGCGCGGACGAAATACGGGCGGCGCAGATTTTTTCTCTTGAGAGCAACGCTCGGCGCACGGTAGCATGATCGGCGCAGGCCGCAAGGGTAAACAGCAACCGACAAGGAACAGACCGCCACGCTCCGGGAGGCCTCACGCCATGAACCGACTCTTTATCGCCATCTCGCCCCCCGACGACCTGCGCCGCGATATAGCCGAGCTCGCCAGGGCGGTGCCCGGAGGGCGGCCGGTGCCCATAGAGCAAATCCATCTCACCCTCAAGTTCCTGGGCGATGTCGAGGGCGGCAGGCAACTCGACATCGAGGAGGCCCTCGGCTTGGTCTCGCGCCCCCGGTTCGCCCTCTCCCTGCGCGGGGTCGGGGTCTTCCCGCCGCGCGGCATGCCGCGGGTGGTGTGGGCGGGCATCGACCCGGTGGAGGAAGTGGCGGCCCTGCGCCGCGACATCGAAAAGGTTCTCCTCGAGGTGGGTATCCCCCGGGAGAAGCAGAAGTTTGCCCCCCACCTGACCCTGGCCCGCCTCAACGCCCCCAGCCTCGGCCGGCTGCAGAGCTTCCTCGCCGGCAACAGCCTGCTGCGCAGCCCGTCGTTTGCCGTGGAGGAGTTCACCCTCTATGCCAGCAAGCTGACCCCGCGGGGTGCCATCCATAGCGAGATCGCCGTCTATCCTCTCGCCGCGCTCCCCTCGGAAAGATAGCCGGAGCAGCCCCCAGGCCGCGCCAGGAGAGGCATGGCGCCGGCTGGGGCCGGCGCCGCCTCGAAACGATTGCAGCGCCGAAGCCCTGCACGAATCCCCCTGCCAGGGAATTACAGCCTGTCGGCCAGTTCGGTGCCCTCGGCTATGGCCCGCTTGGCATCTATCTCGCCTGCCTTGAGCGCCCCGCCGATGAGGTGGCAGGGCCGGCCAAGCCGGCCCAGGGCCGCTGCCGGGCCGGTTTCGGAGACCTGGCCGGCACAGAGGACGACATTGTCGACTGCGAGCAGCTGTTCGCGGCCCTCGTGGCGGATGCGCAGGCCCTCGTCGACGACCTCCAGGTACTCGACCCCGGCCATCATCTTCACCCCGTGCCGCTTGAGCAGGGCGCGGTGGATCCAGCCGGTGGTCTTGCCCAGACCGGCGCCTGGCTTGCCGCTGCTGCGCTGCAGGAGGTAGATGCTGCGGCCCGCCTGACCGCCCTGCTCATCCAGCAAACCGCCCTCGCTGCGGTACTCCATATCGACCCCCCAGGTAGCCATGAACTCGGCCACCGACAGCGGCTCACGCCGCTCATGGAGGAGAAAGGCGGCCATGTCGAAACCGATGCCGCCGGCGCCGATGATCGCCACCCGCCTGCCAACCGGGCGCTGCCCTGAGATGACCTCGGGGTAGCGCAGCACCAGGGCCTTGTCCCGCCCGGGCAGATGAACCTCGCGGGGCGCCACGCCACAGGCGATGACGATCTCGTCGAAGGAGAGCAGTTCCTCCGCCACCGGGCTGGCCGCAAGGCGCAGCGCAACCCCCAGCCTGGCCAGCCGTACGCGGTAATAGCGCAGGGTCTCGGCGAACTCCTCCTTGCCGGGGATGAGCCGGGCAAGGCGAAACTGCCCGCCGATATCGCCCTCTTTCTCAAACAGCGTCACCTGGTGGCCGCGCTCGGCGGCGGTGACCGCGCAGGCCAGCCCCGCCGGTCCGGCCCCGACCACTGCCACCGTCTTGACACGTTCTGCCATGCGCAGGGGAGCGACCGTCTCCCGGCAGGCGCGCGGGTTGACCAGGCAGGTCGCCGCGCGGCGCGAAAAGAGGTGATCGAGGCAGGCCTGGTTGCAGGCGATGCAGGTATTGATCTCCTCCGCCCGGCCAGAGGCCGCCTTCTCCACCCAGCAAGGGTCGGCGAGAAAAGGCCGGGCCATGCTGATCATGTCGGCGCAGCCCTCGGCCAGCACCCCTTCAGCAACCGCCGGGGTGTTGATGCGGTTGGTGGCCACCAGGGGGATACCCACCTCGCCCATCAGCCGCTTGGTCACCCAGGCGAAGCCGGCCCGCGGCACGGCGGTGGCAATGGTCGGCACCCGCGCCTCGTGTCAGCCGATGCCGGTGTTGATGATCGTCGCCCCGGCCCTCTCGACGGCACGGGCCAGGGTCACCACCTCGTCCCAGGTGCTGCCGCCCTTGACCAGGTCGAGCATCGACAGGCGGTAGATGATGATGACCCGCTCGCCCACCGCCCGGCGCACCGCCGCCACCACCTCGACAGGGAAACGCATCCGTCCGGCGAAATCGCCGCCCCACTGGTCCTTGCGCTGGTTGGTCTTTTTGGCCAGGAACTCGTTGATCAGGTAGCCCTCCGAGCCCATGATCTCCACCCCGTCATAGCCGGCTTCCACCGCCAGGGCGGCGCAGGCGGCGAAGTCGTCGATGGTGGCGCGGATGGCGCGCTCGCTCAGCTCCCGCGGCTTGAAACGGTTGATCGGCGCACGGATGGCCGAGGGGGCGACGCAGAGGGGATGGTAGCCATAGCGCCCCGAGTGGAGGATCTGCAGGCAGATACGTCCACCGTTATCGTGAACCGCAGAAGTCACCAGACGATGTTCCGGCAGTTGCGACTTTTTGGCAAGACGCAGCGAGAAGGGCGCGACCCAGCCGGCGCGGTTGGGGGCCACACCGCCGGTGACGATCAAACCGACGTCACCGGCGGCGCGGGCGGCATAGAAGGCGGCCATGCGCGTAAAGCCGTCGCTGTCCTCCTCGAGGCCGGTGTGCATCGAGCCCATCAGCACCCGGTTTTTCAGGGTCACGAAACCGAGGTCCAGGGGGGTGAAGAGCTTGGGGTAGGGACACTGTGGCGAAATCATGGGAAAGGCTCCTTGGTCGGCCGGGGGCGGCCAATGGCGGCTTTTTGCTTGCCATACCGCACGGCCATGCGATAAACAAGAGGTGCCGGCGCCTGCCGACGATGATCATCTTACGACAGGGAAAGCGAACATGCACTACGAAGGAGATATTTTTCGACCACCCAGCGAGGCCTCTTCCATCCTCCTCCAGGTGACCACCGGCTGCTCGCACAACAAGTGCACCTTCTGCCGCATGTACAAGCGCAGCCGCTTCTCCATCAAGGACGAAGAGACGATCCTCGCCGACATCGACTACGCATCACGCCACTTCGGACATATCGACCGCCTCTTCCTCTGTGACGGCGACGCCCTCATCGTGCCACAGGAGCGGCTGGTCGCCATCCTCGCCGCCATCCGCAACAAGCTACCCTGGGTGACCAGGGTCGGCACCTATGCCAACACCAAGAGCATCCGCATGAAGACCGCGGAACAGCTGCAGCAGCTGCGCCAGCTCGGCCTGGGCATCGTCTATATGGGGCTTGAGTCGGGGGACGACGTCACCTTGACCGCAGTCGGCAAGGGCGCCGACGCCAGCCGCATGGTCGACATGGGCCGCAAGGTGCGGCAGGCCGGTATCAAGCTGTCGCTCACCGTTCTCCTCGGCATCGCCGGACGCGAGCGCTCCCACATCCACGCCCGCGAGACCGGGCGGGTGCTGAGCCTCATCGATCCCGAGTACGTCGGCGCCCTCAGCCTGATGCTCGTCCCGGGCAGCCCGCTCGCCGCCGCCCATGAGCGCGGCGAGTTCCCGCTCCTTTCCTCGCGGGAGATGCTCGAGGAACTCTCCCTGATGATTGCCGCCACTGAGCTCAGCGACGGCTATTTCCACGCCAACCACGCCTCCAACTATCTTCCTATCAAGGCCCGGCTGCCCCGCGACAAAGAGGCCACCCTGCGCCTCATCGCCCAGGCTCTGGACGGCCGGGTCGGCCTCAAGCCTGAGTATCTGCGCGGTTTGTAATCGTCGGCAAGTGAATGTAACGACACGCCCCCCGCCGCCTTGGCGGCGGTCGGGGGGCGAGGTTCCTGTACGTACTGCCAGGCGGCTTCTTAGAAGCGATAGTTCATGCCGACGGTGACGAGGATAGCCGAGGCGTCGGTGAACTCGCCGTAGGGATAAACGGAATCGGCGCGGACCACTTCGACCTTGCGCGACTCTTTATAATCGTAGAGCATGGCGACGCCGATATCCATCTTGTCGCTGACCTTGTACTGAGCGCCGATGGAGTAGATCCAGGCGTCGGAATCGGGAAGCTCGAAGTTGATCTTGTCGTCCGGTACCGGGTTTTCGTCGTAGGCGAAACCGAGCATCAGGTCGAGGCTCTTGGTCACGCCATAGGTGATGCCGATACGGAAGGCGTCGCTGTCTTCCCAATCCTTGGGAACCGCAGGCTCGTAGGGATTGCCGGGAATAGCCGGGCTGAAGTTGAAGTCGAGGTCCTCGTACTGCGACCAGAAGGTGCGGTCCCAGGTGAGCTCGACATTGAGGTTCTCGAGAACGTCGTAGGCCGCCGACAAGGCGAATACCGCCGGCGCCGGCACCGACACCTCGGCGTCGAGAGTCATTCGGTTGCCGAGCAGGTTGAGCTTGGCCTTGTCCTCGAAATCGAGATCGACGTTGGAGCGGTACGTGGCGGCGAGATTGAGTTTATCCATGGGCTTTACTGACACCGCGGCATTCCAGCCCCACTCCACCGTATCCCCTTCCATCTCGCGGGAGAGCGGGCGACCGAGACCGCTGGCGTCGCTCTTCACCGTGGCGTCGGCATAGAGCATGCGCACACCGCCGGCCACCGAGACCATCTTGGCGAAGCTATAGGAGACGGTGGGGTTGACCTCGATGACCGCCAGCGAGAATTCCTCCGCAGCAGCCTTGGGATAGGCGTCTTTCCAGCGCTTGGAGAGACCGTAGGGCTCGACGATGGACAGGCCGATGCGGGCGCCGCCGAAGGACGGGGAAACCATGTGCAGCTGCGGCAGGAGGAAGTGCTCGTCCTCCGATTCCGCGTTGAACCTGGCGGAACGGGAATCCTCATAGTCGACGGGGGAGAGGTAGATATAGGTAGCGTCGACCTCGGTATGCCAGGAATCGGCCATCCACGACATGTTGGCGGGGTTGAAGTAGGCGGCATCACCTCTCTGCGCCGAGGCCACGTTGGCGCCAGCTTTGGCCGTCGAGTCGACGGACTGCTCGGGGATGCGATACCCCGAGGCCATGGCCGAACCTGCGATGAAGATGGATGACAACGCCAATACGGAAATCGCTTTTTTCATACCTTTCTCCCTTTTCAGTGGTTGTTTGGCCGCCGCGGCAATCGGCTCAGCACGCCATCGTCTCTTCCCCTCTCTATGTCGCCTGATGTTCTTCCCTACCCTCCGCAACGACTGTTCCTTACCCTCTTCTCCACCAAGGCCGCCGCTCTCCTGCGGGCTCTCGTCCGCAATGTGACCTTTACGTTCATGTCAACAAAAAGCCGCAGCATCAATGTGTTTACTCATGTTCGCTCAATAAAACATAACCGCAATGAATGTCAACCATAAATCCCCTTGAGCCCGCGCAAACCCTACATACATTCTCGAGAGCCCTGGGCTCTGGGCTCAACTGCCGCAGTCAGCGCAGCTTTTCGATCTCCGCCAGCATCTCCCCCTCCATGGTCACCGCCCGACCGCTGCGGTCGGTGATGACGAAAGTGATGAGGGCGTCAGCGGCCGTTTCGCCACTCTCCTTGCTGAGGATCTCCTGTTTGAGGACGACGCTGCGGTTGCCGATCTTCTCCAGCCTGGTGGTGACCACCAGGGTCTCGCCCACCGGTACGGCGCGGCGGTAGTTGACATTGATGTTGACCACCAGAAAGGTCAGCCCCATTCCCGCCCACTTGCGCAGGTCGATCTTCGATTCGAGATGGGCCCAGCGGTCCTCCTCGAAGAACTCGAGATAACGGGCGTTGTTGACGTGCCCGTAGAAGTCGGCATGATAGCCGCGTACCTTGATCTCCGTCTTGTACTCCATGTCCTGCCAGCCTCCCAAAAAAGGGGCCGGGGGAGAATCCCCCGGCCCCGGTCATTTGTATCCTTGTCGTCCCCGTTCCCTGACCTGCCGCTACTTGCCGAAGCAGCGCAGGAAGTCCTGCAGGGCCGACGGGTTGTTGGACTTGATCGTACCGCCGAGGAAGTCCTTCATCCCCGGGCGGTAGTCGTCCTGCCAGATGTGCAGGAAGAACTCAACCGAGGTCTTGCAGACGCAGTCGGCGTTCTCCACCGCTTTGCCGTCGCTGACCCGGCATGACTGCCCGTCCACCTCCACCGTCTTCTTGATCTCGCCCAGCGAGAAGTAGAAGCTGATCGGCTTGGACAAAGTGCCAGGGCGGAAGCTCTGCGGCAGCCCGGCGAAAATCTCTTCGATCATCGCAGCCCCCTTTCCCCTAGAGGGCCTGGATTTTTTCGGTGAGCAGCGGCACGAACTGCTTGAGGTCGGCCACCACCAGGACATCGGCGACATCGCCGATGGGGGCGTCTTTGTCGGTGTTGATGGCGACGATGAACTCCGACTTCTTCATCCCGGCGAGATGCTGGATGGCCCCGGAGATGCCGCAGGCCACGTAGAGCTTGGGAGCCACCGTCTGCCCGGTGGTGCCCACCTGGCGATTGTGTTCCACCCACTCGGCATCGACCACCGGCCGGCTGGCGCCGTACTCCCCGCCCAAGGCCTTGGCCAGGGCTGCGACCATGGCCACGTTCTCCGGCTTGCCGATGCCGCGCCCGGCGCTGACGATGACCGCGGCTTTGCCAAGATCGACTCCGCCGGCGGCCGCCTGCTCATAGCCGGTGAACTGCACCCTCCCGGCAGCAGCGCCGCCGAGTTTCTCCACTGCAGGAGTTCCCGCTGGCTCCTCGCTGAGGCCGAAAGCCCCGGCCTGCAGGGTGACCACAGTCCTCGCGGTTTTCGCCTTGACGTCGCGGCGCAGCTTGGCGTTGCACACCGGCACCACCGGCAGCCCGTCGGCCAGTCCGACCACCTCCGACACCTGGGCGGCGCCGAGGGCGAAAGCGAGGCGCGGGGCCAGGTCCCAGCCATAGGAAGAATGGCACAGGGCGATCATGTCCGGATTCTCCTTGGCCACCACCTCGAGGAGCATCTGCTTGTGGACATCGGGGTTATATTCCCCGCAGGCCTTGGCCTCGGCGAGATAGAGCTTGCCATCGTATTTCGGCAGGGCGCCCTCGTCGCCCACCAGGAACATGACGCTTTCCGCCTGCATCTTGGCGGCGAAGGCCACCAGTTCGTAGGTGCCGCCAAGCACCTTGCCTTCCCTGCTCTCGGCAACAAGCAATATTTTCATCCTATCCACCTCCTAGGCGAGAACCGCGGTTTTTTCTTTGAGTATCTTGATCAGGCGATCGGCCATCTCGCCGAGGTCGCC
>JANJUM010000132.1 GCA_024710585.1 Desulforhopalus sp. | reverse complement strand
TCGATGACCACCAGCAGGTCGAGCTTGGCGAAGGCCCTCTCGTAGGCGCCGCTGTCGGCATAGCTGCGCAGCGGGTTGGCGGAGGAGCAGAGCACGGCGCGCAGCCGCTCCGGGCTGTCGCTCTCGATCTCCTCGGGCATGACGTTGGGGGGAAAGACGCCGCAGATGGGAAAGAAGTCGCTGGCCACCGTGCGCCAGGTCTCGGCCTTGCGTTCGTCGCTGTGCGAGCCGAGGGGCATCAGCGCACCGGGGACGACCTGTCCGCCGGGGACGCCGATGCGCCCGCAGAGGGCGGCAAGCAGCATGAGCAGATAGGCGCTGAGGGTGGAGTGGCGGTTCATGTGGATGCCGAGGTCGAAGTGCAGGCACCAGCGGCGCGTCGCCAGGTCCTCCACCAGGGTGTCGACCGCCGGGCGCTGCAGCTGGCAGAGGGTCAGGGCGGCATCGATATCGATCCCGGTGAACCACGGCCTGATTTTGTCGAAGCCGGTGCAGGACCTCCGCACCCGTTCCTCGTCGACGAGGCCCCTCGCCAGCAGCAGGGCGATGACGGCACGCCACAGCAGGGCGTCGCAACCCGGGCGCACCGCAAGATGGAGGTTGGCGATGGCCGCCGTTTCCGAGCGGCGGGGGTCGACCACCACCAGCTTTTTGGCGGGGTTGGCGGCGAACTCCTTCAGCACCAGGGGGGCGCGCGCCATCTGGTGGCTGACCATGCCGTTCCAGCCGACGGCGAGGATCATCTCGGCACCCTGCTCGTCGGCGATGGGGAAGCGGTTCTGCCGCCCCAGCATCCTGCCGCAGACCCAGAAATAGCCAGTCAGTTCCTGGGCCAGGGCGTTGTAATGGTAGTGCGAGCCCAGGCCGCGCAACAGGGAGAGGCCGAAGGCCGCCTCGAAGTGGCAGCCCTGGCCGCCGCCGCCCATATAGGCGAAGCTGCGCGGGCCGTGGCTGGCGACGACGCCTTGCAGGCGCTCGCCGATCTCCGTGCAGGCCTGTTCCCAGCTGATCGGCACGAAACCGGCGGCGGTCTTCTTGAGGGGGGTGGTCAGCCGCTCGCCATGGTGCTGGTAGTGGGCGACGCTCATGCCCTTGCGGCAGGCGTAACCGCTGCTGCGCGGGTTGTCCTTGTCCGGGCGGACGCGGATCAGGCGATTGTCGGCGACCTCCACCTCGAGGCCGCAGTTCTGCGCGCAGAGCACGCATCCGCTCTTGTGCCAGGTCGATTGCTGCATGACCGCTCCTTCGGGGTCTTCCCCCGGGGGGTTGAGGGCAGGATGGCCCGAGCCGGCCGGCCTGCCAAGAGGTGGAAGCGACCAAAACGCGGGCGATAGCGGCATGACCGAGGCTATCACCCGCTGGTGCGGGAAAACATTGTGGCAGGCGGCGACACTGCCCACGCCGTCGCCCGTTACCGTCGGCAGCGGACGAGCCTCGGTCAGGCGCCTCCTGCGGCTCCTTTCATGGTGGTGCGCGGCCGTTTACAGCATTTCCAGGGCGCAGGCCATGGAAACCCCACCGCCGCCGCACAGGGTGGCGAGGCCGAGGCTCTTGCCCCTATGCTTCATGGCGTGCAGCAGGGTGACCATGATGCGCGAGCCGGTGGAGCCCACCGGGTGGCCGAGGCCGATGCCGGAGCCGTTGACGTTGGTGACGTCGCGGTTGAGTCCGAGCTCCTTCTCGCAGCCGAGGTACTGGGCGGCGAAGGCCTCGTTGACCTCGACGAGGTCGAAATCGCCGATGGCCAGGCCCGAGTCGGCAAGGAGGTGGCGCACTGCCGGCACCGGGCTGAGGCCCATTACCGAGGGGTGGCAGGCGCCGCGGCCCACCGCCTTGATGCGCGCCAGCGGCGTGACCCCGAGTTCCCGCGCCTTGTCGGCGGACATGATGACCATGGCGCTGGAGCCGTCGTTGATGCCGCTCGAGTTGCCGGCGGTGACCTTGCCGATCTTGGGCACGAAGGCCGGTGGCAGCTGGCGCAGCATATCGAGGGTCATGCCGGGGCGGAAGTGCTCGTCGCGGGCGAAGGACAGCGGCGCCTTCTTGCGCTGAGGCACCTCGACGGCGACGATCTCCTCGGCGAAGGAGCCATCGTCGCTGGCCCGCTCCGCCTGGTTGTGGCTGCGCAGGGCGACCTCGTCCATCTCTTCGCGGCTGATGCCGAGGTGCTGGGCGACGAACTCGGCGGTGTGGCCCATGATATAGGGCTTGCCGACGAACATCGACAGGGGCGGTTGGCTGGCGTCCACCGGCCCTTCTTCGGGGTGGGGGATGAGGTGCGAGCCGCAGTGCAGGGCGTGGATCATATTGTCGACGAAGACCTGGTCCTGCAGGCGGCAGCCCCAGCGGGCGCCGGGCACCGAATAGGGCACGCTCGACATGTGCTCGGTGCCGCCGGCGAGGATGACCTCGGCCATGCCGGCCTGGATCATCGCCATGCCGGAGAGGACCGCCTCCATGCCGGAGATGCAGACGCGGTTGATGGTCACCGCCGGCACCGTCTCCGGCAAGCCGGCCATGAGCGCCGCCACGCGGGTGACGTTGAGGGTGTCGGCCGACTCCATGCAGCAGCCGTAGCGGATGTCGTCGAGCAGCACCGGGTCGATGCCGGCGCGACGTACAGCCTCTTTCATGGTGACGGCGGCGAGCGCCGCGCCGTTCATATCGCGCAGGGTGCCGCCGAAGGCGCCGATGGCGGTGCGGCAGGCGGAAACGATGACCACATCTTTCATGACAGACCTCGTGACAGTGGGATGGATGGGGGCGGTGCGGCGGTGGTCCTGACGCTGACGGAAGCGTCATGCGCCGCAGGCCACATTGTTCAGGATCGCGGGACGAAGGTCAAGGACTATTCGTCGACGCGGTGACGGGGGGAGGGGAGAAATGTTGACGACTTCTCACCATAAAGAGGGTAGATTGCCGTCGAAGCGACACTCCTCCCCGTCGCGGCCCCGAGGCCGCCATTGCACAGCGAGAAATGCCATCATGAAACGACCCCCGATCCGCCCTCCGGCGGGCGCCGCCACCCAGGGCGAGAAGCTGCTCGTCGACCGCGAGGACACCCTGCTCGCCTTCGTCATCGCCTCCTTGCCGAAAAGGAGCCGCAACGACATCAAGGCCGCCCTGCGCGGCCAGGGCATCACCGTCGGCGGGCGGGTGGTGACCCGCTTCGACCATCCCCTGACCCCCGGCCAGGTGGTGGAGGTGTGCTGGCATGGACCGGCCCTGGCGGCTGCCGCCCCAGGGCTGACCATTGTCCACGAGGACGACGACCTCATCGTCATCGACAAGCCCGGCGGCCTGCTCACCGTGGCCACCGACCGTGAAAAGCGCCGCACCGCCTACGCCATGCTCAGCGACTACCTGAAGAGCGCCAACCCGGAGGCGAAGATCTTCATCGTTCACCGCCTCGACCGCGAGACCTCCGGCCTGCTGCTCTTCGCCAAGAGCGAGGAGATCAAGCGCCGCATCCAGGAGACCTGGGAGAGCACCGTCGCCGAGCGCAGCTATGTGGCGGTGGTGCAGGGGGAGGTGCTGGCGGAGAAGGGCACCGTCACCTCGTACCTCACCGAGAGCAGCGCCCTCGTCGTCTACTCCTCGCCGAACCCCAAACATGGCCGCAAAAGCGTCACCCACTACCGCCGCCTGCGCGGCAACGGCATCTATTCCCTGCTCGAGCTCAATCTCGACACCGGCCGCAAGCATCAGATCCGCGTCCACATGCAGGACCTCGGACATCCGGTGGTCGGCGACAGCAAATATGGCGCCACCGCCAACCCGCTGCGCCGCCTCTGCCTCCATGCGCGGGTGCTCGCCTTCCACCACCCGCGCAGTGGCCAGCTGTGCCGTTTCGAGACCCCCATCCCCGCCGCTTTCCTGAGGTTGTTCCGTCCCCCGAAAGGGGTCTGACTGCCCTTGCCGGGGCTGGCCCGTATCGGGCTGGGCCCGCCACTGCGGCCAGCTGCCGTCGACCTGCCGGCAGGGCGTCCCTGGAGCCCTTGTTCCTCGCCGACCGCCTTGCCGAGGAGGGAGGGGCGACCAGGAAGAGCAAACCCCGCCGGTCGCCCGACCCTTGCGCGGCTCGACCCCTGCGCGGCTTGCGGCTTTATGGCCGTGGCCCTCCCATCCCCTTGCGGTGGAGCCGCGGGTAAGGCGAGCATTACCCCCAGATCCGCGTTATCACGTAGTCGTAACAGGCCCTCCATTGTTTTCCGGTGGTCAGGGAAGGTTTGCCTGCGGTCGTACTTTCTGGTACCATTGCCCGTATGGTGCCGTAAGAAATCGGCCGGGTGGGGGGCTGCCCGGTCACCGATGTCAGCTAACCACGGGGGTGCGGTCATGGGCGCGAACACGGTGAGAGTGAAAAGCTTTTACGTATTTTGGGCGATGCTGGGACTCCTTTTGCCGGTGACGGCGCTGGCTTTTGATCTTGGCGCGGTGGTCGACGATGTTGGCCGGGCGGTGAAGAGCGGGGCGGCGGCGGTGGAGGAAGGGGTGCGCAAGGTCGTCCCCGGTGAAGAAGAGAAGCGGGCTGCCGCCGAGGAGCGCGTCCCGGCGCCGGAGAAGGCGGTAAAAAAGGCCGCTGCCCCGGCCCAGAAGGGCATCGCCAAGAAATCGCTCTTCGACGAAGAGGCACCAGCCCCGGCGCCGGTTAAAAAGGCTGCCACGGCGACAAAGAGCGTGGCCGCCGCGCCCCCGGCCGACGAGGCCCCGGCCAGCGGCGGGGGGACGGTCCGTCAGGCGGCCGCCGTGGCGGCGCCAGCTGCGGCCGCGGCACCGGCGGCGGCTGCCGCTGCGGCAGGGGGCGGCAAGAAAGGCGGCACCATCTTCTCCAAAGAGCCGATCAACCCGGCTGCGCCGCCCGCCGGGGTGTCGTCCTTCGCCGCCGGGGATCGCATCTATGGCATGCTCAAGGCCGCCAAGCCGTGGAAGGCGCTGCTCGGCTCGAGCAACTACCTGATCATCTACGTCATCATCGACGGCCAGCAGAAGATCTATCGCATGGTCAACCTCAACCGGCCCGATCTCCTCGCCCTGGATTATTTCATCATCGACATCGCCCCCGACCCGGCGGCGATGACCAACTACAGCGACCGCGACATCGTCTTCCCGGAAAAGGACGGACTGCGCTTCGGCCCGGAGATGTTCACCAAGTTCCTCAGCGAGCTCGGCCCGGGAAGCCATACCTTCCGCCTCGAGGTCAAGGCCTATGGCGATGTCTATGCCGCCGGGGAGTTCACCATCGCCGGCAACAGCTTCGCCGCCTATGGGACCCTTCTCGACGATATCAAGAAGGGCGGTGACAAGCAGCAGAAAATGCCCCGGCCGGGGATGAGCGACCTCGGCCTCGAAAAGGAGATGATGGCCCTGCTGCGCGACGCCGGCTGGCCAGCGGTGCGCCGCCTGGTCATCGTCGACAAGGACTGGTGGCTGGACCGCGTCTCTGGCGGCGACAGCCCGGTGGAGTCGCGGCATATCGAGGCGGCGGTGGCGGCCAAGGACAACGACGGCAGTTACTTCTATCGCCGCGTCACCTTCCATCAGCGAGTGCTGCTCGGCGGCGGCTGGGGCAAGCTCTATATCTCCCACACCGGCGACAAGAAGGCCATTCCCGCGGAGAACATCGACCTTTGAGAGCCGGGGCCGCCGCCATGGGCGGTGGCCCCTCCCTCACACCCGGAGCCCGTGGCGATCGCCCAGGTCACGGTCGCGACGGACCCCATCCCGGTCCGGGCATGGCGCAGTGGCGACCATCGGGCTCTCGCTGCACCCTCGCCGCGGCGGCCCCACATGGGCGCCTGGCGGCACCACCCTGCGGCACCATGTGCGGAGGCGTCCGGCAGGAGGAAGCCAAGTGCGCTTTTTTGGCCTTAAGGCAACGGAGGGCTTGCCGAACGGTGGGGAAGTGAGTAGGAAAGGGGGCTTCACAGGCCGCTCCGCCACGAGACCGGTCATCTCCTATCTTCCCTGAGGCTCTTCCATGACTTTCCACGATGCGCCGCTCCTCGTCCTCGGGGCCACCGGCTACGTCGGCGGCCGCCTGGTGCCGCTCCTCTTGCAGCGCGGCTTCAAGGTCCGTGTCGCCGGCCGCTCGGCGGGCAAGCTGGCCGCGCGCCCCTGGGCCGGGCATGCCAACGTTGAGATCGTCGTCGCCGACGCCCTCGACAGCGAAGCCCTGACCAGGGCGATGAGCGGCTGCAAGACGGTGTTCTACCTCATCCACTCCCTGCGCCCCGGCGAACAGGACTTTGCCACCCTGGACCGTCAGCTTGCCTACAGCACAGTGCATGCGGCGCGGCAGGCGGGGGTGGAGCGCATCATCCATTTCACCGGCCTCGGCAACCCCGCCCACCTCTCGGCGCAGTTGCGGGCGCGCTATGAGGTGGGGGAGATCCTCGCCCTCGGCGGGGCTGAGGTGACCCAGCTGCGCGCCCCCCTGGTGCTCGGCTCGGGCGGGGCGAGCTTCGAGATGATCCGCGCCTTCTGTGGCTATCTGCGGGTGATGTTTGCGCCGCGCTGGATGGATGCCAAGTGCCAGCCCATCGCCATCGCCAACGTCGTCGAATACCTCGCCGCCTGCGCCGAGAAGCCGGAGACGGCGGGCGAGGTGTATGAGATCGGCGGCCCCGACATCCTCAGCTGGCGGGAGCTCTTCCATATCTATGCCGAGGAGGCCGGATTGCCGCGGCGCCTCGTGCTGGTGCTGCCCCTGCGCATCCACCGCATTTCCATCTGGTGGATGAACCTCGTCACTCCGGTGTCGGTGGCGCTCATCCGCCCGCTCATCGAGCGCATGCGCGACGAGGTGCTGTGTCGCGATACCCGCATCCGCGACATTGTGCCGCAGCGGCTGCTGAGCAGCCGCGACGCCATTGTCCAGGCCTTGAGCGAAACCTTCCTGGAGCAGGTGGCCTCGAGCTGCCACGACGCCGGCTCGACGCACCTGCCGGAGTGGGCGGGCAGCCAGTCGGAGGCGGAGACGCCCTTTTTCCGGGACATCTTCTCCATCACCCTGGAGGGCCCGCCGGAGTCCGCCTGGGACGTGGTCAAGCGCATCGGCGGCGACAACGGCTGGTACTTCGGCACCTGCCTGTGGCAGATGCGCGGCCTGCTCGACGAGATCCTCGGCGGGCCGGGCCTGTCGCGGGGACGCCGCCGCGTCGACCACGTCATGCTCGGCGACCATCTCGACTTCTGGCGGGTGGTGGCGGTGGAGGAGCCTCGCCATCTGCTGCTGCGCGCCGAGATGCTCGCCCCGGGCGACGCCTACCTGGAGTTCCGCATCAGGGACCTCTCCGACGGAAGCAGCGAGCTGCGGATGATCCCCAGCTTCCGCCCGCGCGGGCGCTGGGGCAAGCTCTACTGGTGGCTGATCGCCCCTTCCCACGCCCTGGTCTTTCCGGCCATGCTGCGGCAGATGGCCAAGGCGGCGCGGGCACGGATCGTCGGCGGCCCCTATCGCATCCCCGCCGGCTGAGCCGTCAGCCACCGCGGCCATCCGCCAACAAATGCTTTCGTCGCCGCTTTTTTTCGGGTAGTACTAACGGTCCACAAACTTCGAGCCCTTTTGCCCTGCGGCGGAGACACACCACCCATGATGACGGCAGACGATACACAGAGCGGCTACCCCTCGCTGAGACTGGGGTGGCTGATGTGGGGCCTGGTGGCCCTGTTCTATCTCCTCGGATTCTTTCAGCGCATGGCCCCGGCGGTGATGGTCGGCGAACTGATGCGCGACTTCGCCATCACCGGGGCGGTCATGGGCAACCTCTCGGCCACCTACTTCTACACCTACGCGGCGATGCAGATCCCCTCGGGACTCCTCGCCGACCGCATCGGCCCGCGTCTCCTGGCGACCGTCGCCTGTCTCGTCTTCGCCGCAGGCCAGCTCATCTTCGCCTGGGCGCCGACCCTGGAAGTGGCGTATGTCGGGCGGCTGCTCGTCGGCGCCTCGGTGGCGGTGGCCTTCGTCACCTGCATGAAGCTCGCCGGCCACTGGTTTCCGGCAACCATGTTCGCCACGGTGACCGGCGTCTCCCTGGTCTACGGCAATCTCGGCGGGGTGCTGGCCGGGGTGCCGCTGGCGGCGGCGGTGTCCTCGGTGGGCTGGCGGGTCGCCATGGCGGTCAGCGGAGGACTGACCCTTCTCTGCGCGGGGATCATCTGGCTGGTGGTACGCGACGATCCGGGCGACTGCGGCTACCGCAGCCACGCCCATGCCTCGGCCCGTAAGAACGGGGGCCTGCCGGCCATGGCGGCCTTGAAGTCGGTGGTCAGTCGCCCCGCCACCTGGCTGCTCTTTTTTGCCGGCGGCTTTTCCATCGCCCCGGTGCTGGTCTTCGCCGGCCTGTGGGGGGTGCCCTATCTCACCCAGGTCCATGGCCTGGCGCGGAGCGAGGCGGCTACCATGACCTCGGTGATGCTCATCGCCTGGGCCATCGGCGGGCCCTGCCTCGGCGCCCTCTCCGACCGGGTGCGCCTGCGCCGCCTGCCCTATCTGCTGGCGGTGGCGGTGTCGGCGACCCTGTGGGCGGTCTTCCTCTGGGGCGGCCTGTCGGTGACCCTGCTCTACCCGGTGCTGGCCCTGCTCGGCTTTTTTTCCGGGGCGGTCATCATCGGCTTCGCCTTCGCTCGCGAGGTCAATCACCCCGGCGCCTCGGGCGCCACCGGCGGAGTGGTCAACATGTCGGTGCTGGGCTTTGCCGCCATCATGCAGCCGATGCTCGGTTTCATCCTCGACCGCCACTGGCAGGGCACCCTCGACAATGGGGTGCGCATCTACGATGCAGCCGCCTACCAGGCGGCCTTCCTGTGGTTCGTGGTCAGCACCGCCCTGGCGGTGGTCATGCTGTTTTTCACCCGCGAGTCGCACTGCCGCATCAGCGAGCAGTGAGCGGCGCCGGCGGCGCTTCACGCCATGGTCGTGGCCCGAGGGGCTGTCGGCAGCAGATGGTCTGGCTGATCGTGAAAGCGCGTCATCTCGGGAAAAAAATAGGGGCGACCTTTTTTCGGCAGCGGTTTTTTGCTACCATGAAAGCCTAGGGCTACGGGCATTCCGCCTCTGGCCGATTACGATCCGGGTGGCTGTGCCACCCTGTTCCCGGGGGAGTTCGCCGATGAAGCTCGTCTCGCCGCTGCTGCCTGTTCTCTTCTGGCTGTTGCTTCTTTCTCCCGCAGTGGCGCAGGCGGCGTCGCCCGCGAAAATAACCTTCTTCCATTATTTCTCCGGTACCTTGAGCGGTGGGGTGGAGGAGATGGTGGCATCCGTCAACCGGGATCGCAGAGATGCCCAGGTCCTCGCCCAGGGCCTGGACCACGAAGCCTTCAAGACCATGATCCGCGCCCTCGTGGCTCGCGGCAACCCCCCGGAGATGTTCAGCTACTGGGCCGGGGCCAAGACCCAGCAACTGGTTGACGAGGGGCATCTGCTGCCCCTCGACGACCTGTGGCGCCGGCCGGGCCTGGCCGAAGGCTTCGCCACCGCCGTCGCCGACCGGGCCAGCCTTTATAACGGCAGGCGCTATCTCCTGCCGATCACCCAGCACTTCGTGGTCTTTTTCTATAATGCCAAGGTTTTCGCCCGCCACGGCCTGACGGCGCCGGCCACCTGGGAAGAACTGCTGCACCTCGCCGCCACCCTCAAAGAGCAGGGAGTGAAGCCCTTCGCCCTCGGGGCCAAAGAGCGCTGGCCGGCGCAATTCTGGTTCGACTACCTGCTGCTCCGTCTTGCCGGGCCCGACTACCGCCAGCGCCTCATGTCCGGCGAGGCCTCCTATGGCGACCCCGAGGTGGAGCGGGCCTACGCCTTGTGGGGCGAGCTGCTGTCAGAGGGCTTCTTCAACGAGGACGTCAACGATGCCGACTGGTCGGAGGCTATCCACCGCGTCTGTTCCGGGAAGGCGGCGATGACCCTCATGGGCACCTGGGCCATGCCCCTGCTCTCCTCGGCCACCTGCGGCCTCGAGGAGGAGAGCGGCTTCGATTTCTTCCCCTTCCCGGTGATGGATCCGGCCCTGCCCAAGGTCGCCCTGGGGCCGGTGGATGGCATCGTCCTCTCCACGGCGGCGGCGCAGTACCCCCTTGCCGAGACGCTGCTCGGCTATTTTGCCGAGGCCGAGCCACAGCTGCGCTTCAGCCTCGGCTCCGGCGCCTTCGCCGCCAACAGCCGGGTGCCGGTGGATGTCTACTCGCCGCTCAAGCGGCGCATCCAGAAGGAGATGGCCGCAGCCGAGGAGTGGGCCTTCAACTACGACCTCGCCACCAGGCCGGCGGTGGCCGAGAAGGGCCTCGACAGCTTTACCGAGCTGCTCGCCTTTCCCGGCCAGTACCGGGAGATCCTGCGCCACCTGAGCCAGGAAACCGATGCCCTGCGGCATCACCCCTGAAGGCGGAGTCGGCATGTCCTTTCGCAACCGGCTCGGCATCGCCTTCGCCACCGTGGTGGCCATCATGGCCAGCATCCTGCTCGTCGTGTGGTGGAGCCTGGAGACCGCCCTGACCCGGCAGGCGGCCATCGCCTCCTTCAGTCTCGATGTCTATACGGCGCTCTATGACATCGAACACCAGCAGCACCTGTTCATCTCCACCCAGAAGATCCAGCACGCCGTCGCCACCACCGCGCTCCTCGAAGGGCTCGCCTCCCGCCTCGCCGAGGCCGGCCAGCGTTTCGCCGTCCGCGGCGGCGACGGGGATGGCAGGCCGGCCATCGGACTCGACGAATATGAGGAGAAGTTTCGCCGTTTCTCCGTCGACACGGTGGCCCTGGAGACCTTGAAGAGCCGTCTTGGTCTCGAGGGGACGCGCCTTTTGGCGGCCAGCGGGGAACTGCCCCGCGGAGCCGGCGACGGCGGCCAGGCATTTTTTCATGAGGTCGGGCGCCTCTTGCAGGCGGAAAAGGACTACCTGCTCAGCCAGGACGACGACAAGGCGGACATGGTGGCCGGCGGGGCGGCGGCCCTCGAGCGCCAGGTCACCGACGCCATGCAGCATGAAGTCGACGAGGTGCGGCAGCTGCGCCTCTTCCGCATCGCCCGGGCCGCCGCCACCTATCGCCAGGTGTTCGCCGACTACCAGCGGCAGCGGCAGCAGTTCACCAAAGGCTACGAGCACCTCTTTAGCAAAGGCCGAGAGCTCACCGAACAGCTGCACGACTTCGTCGACCGCGAGAACCAGGTCGTCGCCGCGGACATCGTCGCGCTGCGCAACAGGGCCGTCCTCGCCTCCCTCGTTGCCCTGCTGCTGGCCATCGCCGCCGCCCTCTTCCTCGCCGCACGTATCACCCGGCCCATCGCCCAGCTGCGGCACTCCGCCGAGGAGATCGTCGCCGGCAACCTCGACACCGCCGTGGCCATCTCCTCGGCCGACGAGATTGGCGCCCTCGGCCGCATCTTCAACGAGATGACTGCCCGCCTGCGCGACAGCTTCGCCGACATCCTCCGCTATCGCGACCACCTCGAGGAGGAAGTGGCGCGGCGCACCACCGACCTGCTGCGCGAGATAGAGCAGCGCCGCGAGGCCGAGCAGCTGCTGCGCGTCAACGAGGAGCGGCTGCGCATGATCATCGAGCAGTCCCCCCTGGGGGTCATCGTCTGGGACAACGACCTGCGCGTGGTGCGCTGGAACAAGATGGCGGAACGTATCTTCCTCTACTCCGCCGCCGAGGCCTTCGGCATGTCGGCCGAGGCACTGTTGCCGGAGGAACGCCGGGGGGACTTCGCGGAGATCCGGCGCACGCTGCTGGCAACGCCGCAGGGGGTGCGCAGCAGCACCCGCAACCTGCGCAAGGACGGCGAGGCGATTCCCTGTGACTGGGTCGATACCCCGATCAGCGACGGGTCTGGCCGGGTGGTCGGCGCGCTCTCCCTGGTGCAGGACGCCCGCGAGCGACTCCGCGCCGAGGAGGAGGCCATCAAGCAGAAGAAGCTCGAGTCGACCGGAGTCCTCGCCGGAGGCATCGCCCACGACTTCAACAACATCCTCACCGCCATCCTCGGCAGCCTCAACCTGGCCCTGCACGACCCGGCCCTGGCGGCGAGCAGCCGTGGCCTGCTGGCGGCGGCCGAAAAGGCCTCGCTGCGTGCCCGCGACCTTACCCAGCAGCTGCTCACCTTCGCCAAGGGAGGCGAGCCCATCCGCCAGTCGACCTCTCTCGCCGAGCTCATCGAGGACTCGGCCGGCTTCGTCCTCAGCGGCAGCAACGTCTCCTGCCGGGTGGAGATTCCGGGGCAGCTGTGGCCGGCCCATGTCGATCGCGGCCAGATCAGCCAGGTCATCCAGAACATCGTCCTCAATGCCCGCCACGCCATGCCCGAGGGCGGCGCGGTGACCATCCATTGCAGCAACGTCGCCGCCGGCAGCGAGGAGGGGGCGGTGCTCGACCCCGGGCGGCGCTATGTGCGCATCGCCATCCGCGACAGCGGCATCGGCATCCCGCGCCACCTCCTCGAGAGGATCTTCGACCCCTACTTCACCACCAAGCAGGAGGGCAGCGGCCTCGGCCTGGCCATCACCCTGTCCATCGTCAACAAGCACCACGGCCATATCCTCGTCGATTCCACCCCCGGCCAGGGCACCGAGTTCGTCGTCTACCTGCCCGCCGCCGACGTGCCTGCCGCCGCGGAGGTCCCGGCCGACAGCCAGCTGGCGCTACCCTCGTTGCGGGTGTTGGTCATGGATGACGAGAAGATGGTGCGCGAGGTGGTTTCGGCCATGCTGCACTCCCTGGGCCATCAGGCGGTCGCTGCCGCCGACGGGCGGGAGGCGGTGGCGTTGGCGGAGCAAGGCCGTCGCGAGGGGATGCCGGTCGATATGGCCATCGTCGATCTGACCATTCCCGGCGGCATGGGCGGCCGGGAGGCGCTTCCCCTGCTGCGCCAGGTCGAGCCCGGC
Organism: Desulforhopalus sp.; assembly: GCA_024710585.1. Lineage (GTDB taxonomy): Bacteria > Desulfobacterota > Desulfobulbia > Desulfobulbales > Desulfocapsaceae > Desulforhopalus_A. The sequence continues at coordinate 29,080 of JANJUM010000132.1, read as the reverse complement.
CTGCCGGTGATCGTCGCCAGCGGCTACAGCACCGACCCGGTCATGGCCTCGTATCGGCAGCACGGCTTCAATGCCACGGTGGCCAAGCCGTTCGTGCTGGCGCAGCTGAAGGAGGCGCTGGCCAACGCATTGGCCGAGGCGGGCCGGTCGGGGAAAGGAGGCGAGGAGAGTGGGGGTGGGGGCGGAAAATTGTCGGGCGTGCCGCCAGCGAGTTGATGGGGGCTGTTCCCGCCGGCCGCCAGGGCCTGAGGGCGGAGCCGCTCCAGCGTGGCTTCAGCCCTGGCGCAGGAAATCGGCGAGGCAGGCGATGCCGTGCGCGAACTGCTCCGGGGGGGTGATCAGGCTGACCACCAGGCGGTCGCTCTCCGGGAAATCGTAGAAGTAGCCGGGGTGGACGAGCACGCGCTGCTCCGCCAGCAGCTGCTGGCAGCAGCGTTCGTCGCCCAGTTCCGGCGGCAGGGGAAGGACGGCGTACCAGCCGCCCTGGCGGTCCATGGCGGTCACCCCGAGGGCGGCCAGGGTTGCTTCGTTGGCGACGATGCGGGTGAGAATCTCCTCCTGCACGGGCCGCTGTCGGGCGAGCAGGGCGGGGGCGGCCCGCTGCACCATGGCGTTCACCGAGAGGTAGGTGTCGGCGATGAAGTCGAGGCGCTGCCGGGCTTCCTCCTTGAAAGGCGCCGGGCCGGCGCTATGGATCCAGCCGAGTTTCACCTGGGGCAAGGCGAGGATCTTGGAAAAGCCGCTCATGACGAAGGTTGGCGTCGCCCTTTCGCCCACCGCCGAGCGGGCCGCGTCAGCGTGCCGCGGGTTGCGGTAGTCGAGAAAAACCTCGTCGACCAGCAGCGCCAGGCGCTGCTCCGTGCAGATGCCGGCCAGGGTCGCCGCCTCGCGCTCACCGAGATAGGAGCCGGTGGGGTTGTTGGGGTTGACGACGACGATGGCCCTGGTCACCGGAGAGATGCGCTCCTCGAGGAGGGCAAAGTCGATACTCCAGCCGCCGCCGGGGTCGGGGCGCAAGGGGTACCTCTCGACATGGACCTTCTCCATGGCGGCGAGAAAGTCGAACAGCGGGTAGCTGGGGGCGGGGACGAGGATCTCGTCGCCCGGTTCGGTGAGCAGCTTGAGGAGAAAGGCGTAGGCCTCGCTGGTGGAGGCGGTGAGGAGGAGGTCTTCGGGGTCGATTTCGCCGTGGCCGTTGTTGCGGTAATAATCGGCGATGGCCTGGCGGGCGGCGAGGTCGCCGCGCGGCGAGGGATGATAGCCCTGGCCGGCGGCGAGGAGGTCGAGACCCGCCAGGGGATCGATGGCGAAGCCGGCCAGGGTCGGGTTCGACTGGGTGAGGTCGCAAAGGTCGCCGCTGGCGGCGAGGTCGCTCTGCAGCCGGGAAAAGTCGCTGGGCTGGAGGTTTCGCGGGAGTCGTGAGGAAAAGCGCATCGCCTGCCTGGTTCGGTTGGGGGGAAGGGGTGGGCGCCACCTTACCCCCCTTGCGCCGGGGGCGCCAGGAAAAAAGCCTCCGGCGCAGCCGGCCATTACTTCATGGAGTGCAGGCCGATCATGTTGCCGTCGGGGTCGATGACCAGGGCGATATGGCCGTGCTCACCGATGGAAAACTTCTCCCTGAACACCTGGCCGCCCGCGTCCCTGGCCCGCGCCGCCTCGACGGCGCAGTCCTCGCAGGCGAAGTAGACCAGGGTGCTGTTGCCGCCCGAGGGGCAGCCCTCCATGCGCACCAAAGCGCCCATGGCCCCCGGGGCATTGTCCTCCATGGGAAAGCACCACATCTCCAGTCCGGCGAAGGGCACTTCGCTGAGGCGCAAGGCGAGCATGGTCTCGTAGAAGGCCCTCGCCCTGGCCATGTCCTGCACGTAGATCTCGAACCACACCACTGCATTCGTCTTCATATCCCGTTCCTCTCTGGTCGGAAGTTCATGGGAGCGACGGCCGTCGGCCCTGTCGCATGGTGGCGCCGGAGTTCCCCGGCCCCTTGACGAATACGATAATCCGACGTGGTGACAGCACCATGTCATGTTGCATAGACTTCCGCGATGGCCCTGATGTTTTTTTTCATCTTGTCGCGCCAGCTTTGCGGGGCGAGGATCTGCAGGTCGGTGCCGAAGCCGAGCAGCAGGGAGAACAGCCAGGGGTCGTCGGGCAGCTGGACGTCGATGGTATAGGTTCCCTCCCCATCCGGACGGAAGTCGGTGCCGGGGAAGAGGTCTTCCACCCTGGCCCGCGCCGCGGCGGCAACGCGCAGCCGCACCGGCTCGACGGGGCCGCAGTGGAAGTCGAGAAATCGGCCGATATCGCCGACCTCGCGGGGGACGAAGGCTTCGCCGCAGAGGCGCGGCGCGGAGATGCGGGAGAGGCGGAAGATGCGGAAATCACGGCGCAGCCGGCAATAGGCGATGACGTACCAGGCGTAGCCCTTGAAGACCAGGACGTGGGGTTCCACCCTGCGGCGGCTCGCCTGGCCGGCGCTGTCCGTATAGGCAAACTCGAGCAGCAGCGCCCCGTCGACCGCGCGCTGCACCGTCTCGACGGTCTGTTCCGGGGTCAGCGCCGGTCCCCAGGGGGTGATGTCGACCACCAGGCGGCGATGGGCGGGCAGGGGCCCTGGGTCGTTCTCAGGGGAGAGCAGGTTGTCGAGGGTGTCGATGATGCGCTCCAGGTCGCGGTTGGCCATGGCTCGGTTGACGCCGCGCAGGGTGGCGAGCATGGCGGCGAGGTCGCGGGCGGGGAGCAGCTGGCGGCTCAGTTTGTAGCCGTCGGGGATGGCCAGGCCGCCCTCGTGTCCCTGGGTGGCGATCACCGGGATGCCGGCGCCGTTGAGGGCGGCGATATCGCGGTAGATGGTGCGCACCGAGACCTCGAAGCGTTGCGCCAGTTCCCCGGCGGTCAGGCGGCGGCGGTTGAGGAGCAGGACGATGATCGCCAGGAGGCGTTCGAGTCTCACGGTGCACCGAAGTGGTTGGGGAACGGGGAGGGGGCGGCCATTTATGACCGGGATTGGCGGTCTTTAGTCGACAGCAGGCGGCAAAGCAAGGAAATTTTCTGCCCCGTGGCGAGGTCCGGGGGGGTGGCCCAGGGTCCTCGCTGGTCGGGACGGGGCGGGACCGCTCCCGCAGCGACAGCGAGCGGCCAGGGCGAGGGACCGAGCAGGCGGCTGAAGCAAGGCCAAGGCTTTCCTGGCTTTCCCTCAGCGGGCCGGGCAAGGCACGGTGCCAGGGCCGGAGGGGGCCGTGGCGGGGTCTTTTTTCCGGGGCGGCTTCTCCCCGGCAGGTCGCAGGGCGGTGATGGGGCTGGCTCCCGGCGCCGCCTGCCCGGTGGTCTCGCCGCAGAGTCTCTCCTCTGACTGGCCTGCTTCCGCCGCCGCTTCGCCTGCCGTGTTCCCGGACATGAGTCTGCCGAGACGGCTGTGGCCATCTTCGAGGAGTTCGCCGAGGCGGCGGGAGATGTCCCCGGCGGCATCATGCACTGCGGCGGCCAGCTTAAGGCCGGCGGCGGCATCGCTGGCCACTGCGGCGATGCTTTCTGAGACCTGGCCGCTGATGGCGGCGCTCTCTTCGGCGAGGCGGGCGATATCGACGCTGACGCGTCGCTGCTCGGTCACCGCCAAGCCGATGTCGCGGCTCAGCTCTTCCTGCCGCTGTATCTGACCGTGGACCTTGTGGAGGTGGCCTGTGAGGATGGAACGTGCCCCCTCGATGGCGGCAAGGCGCTCGCGGGCCTCCTTGGTGGCCTGGGCGGTTTTCTGCGACAGCGCCCTGATCTCCCCGGCGACGACGGCGAAGCCTCTTCCCGCCTCTCCTGCCCTGGCCGCCTCGATGGTGGCGTTCAATGAAAGCAGCTTGGTCTGGTCGTTGATCTCCTCGAGAGTGGTGAGGATGGCGACCATGTCGGCGAGGTTGCGGTCGAGGGCGGTGAGGTGCTGCAGGCCCTGGGTGTTGTCGGCCAGCAGGGTGGCGGCGATGCCGTTCTGCAGGCTCACCCGCCCATCGATGGCCGAGACCGCTTTCTGCAGCAGGGCCGCGCCATCGGCCACCTGGTGGTTGTGTCGCGCCGTTTCTTCCGCCTGTCGGCCCACTTCCTCGGCCTCCTTCTGGGTGGTCAGGGCCGACTGCCGCATGGTCAGGGCATTGCCGGCCAGGTCGGTGGCGCGGGCGTCGAGGGTGTCGACCACCTGGGTGAGCGAGGCGAGCATTTCCTCCATGGCTTCCTTGTCACGCTGCTGGCGCGCTCCTTCTTCCTCGAGCCGTTGCAGGGCGCCGTGGAAATTGTGCAGCGCCCCGGCGAGAATGCCGATCTGGTCGCGGCGGTGGGTGTAGGGGATGTCTGCCGCCTTCTTGCCGTCGAGCCCGGCCACCGCCGCGGTGAGGCGGCGCAGCGGCCGCTCCACCACCGTGCGGACCAGCACCAGCAGGGCCAGCAGGTTGGCTGCCGCCACCACCCCGCCCATGATCAGCGATAGCCGGCGCTGCTGCATGCGCAGGTCGACGAGCTGGCCTTCCTGGTGGCGTATGTTTTCGATATGGGTGAGGATCTCGGTGCGGCCGTTTTCCGCCGCCATGGCGGCCTCGCCCATGGCGGCCACCGCTTGGTCGACGCGCTGGCGCAGGGCCTCACCGTCTTCCTGTGCGCCGACCGTGGCGAGCAGGCCCTGCAGTTCCGCCATGTCGTCCGCCGCCTCGTTGCGGCTCTTCAGCGAGAGCAGGGTCACCGCCTCGGTAAAATGCCCTTTGGCGTCCATGACCGGCACGGCCAGGGTGAGGGTCGTGCCGTCCCTTCCCGCCACGGGAGTGCCCTTGGCGAGGTCGCGCCGCTGACTGCGGTCGAAATGGGGGCCGTAACTCTCGCGGCCCTCAAGGGTGCGACGGCCGAGAACGGTATAGGAACCTTCGATGCGGGCGAGGAGGCGGCTGCCATCGTCGGCCTTGAAAGACCCGGAGATGTCGAGAAGGTTGCCCTGCAGCCCGGCCACGCTCTGGCGGAGGTTATCGTTCAACTGTTCCTTGACCAGCAGCACTTCGTCGACCCGCCGCGCCAGGGTGTCGCCGCTCTGCACATGGCCGTAGAGGAGCAGGGCGATGAAGAGGTTCGAGACCAGGGCGACGCCGGTGAGGATCTTCACGCCGATGCCGAGGCCCGGCCGTTGTCCGAAAGAGGTGCGCGGGGTGGTAATGCTGGATGTCATAGCGAATTTCCGTGCAGCAAGGGAAGGGGTGGCGGCGGCTCAGCGGGCCTTGTCTTTGTCGCGGTCCTGGGCCGTGCTGCGGCGGTCGCGGACGATGACCGAACCGGGAATCTCCTTGGCGCGCTTCTTGAGGTCGGTGGCGATGGAGGAGACCTCGGCGAAGGAGGTGATGCGGTGGATCTCGGTGCTGACGATGCCGATGGACAAGGAGAGCAGGTCGAAGCGACGCTCAGTGCCCTGGCGGTCGAGGCTGATGTAGTACGAGTCGCGCATCTCCTCGGCGGAATGGAAGAGTGGCAGCTTTTCGGTGAAGCGGTCGATGAGTTCGCGGCAGACGGCCACCGAGTTCTTCGGCCGGGTGACCATGATGAAGTCGTCTCCGCCGATGTGCCCGGCGAAGGCGAAGCTCTGCCCTTCGCAGCGCTCCAGGGCGGCGGTCATCAGCTCGGCCACCGTCTTGATGACCCGGTCGCCCATCTCGAAGCCATGGCGGTCGTTGAAGGGCTTGAAGCTGTCGAGGTCGATGTAGCAGACGTCGAAATGCAGCGACTGCGAGAGCATCTTGGCGATCTTGCGCTGGATGAACTCGTTGCCGGGCAGGCCGGTGAGGGGGTTGGCGCCGCGGGCGAGCATCATGCTGTTCTCGGTCACCGCGTCGAGGATGGCGCTGACGGCGACGGTGCCGATATACTTGCCGCTGCGGGTGACGCAGATATCGTCGTAGATCGACAGGCGACTGCGCTCGCGTATCTTGCGCGCCACGTCCTCGACGGACAAGGAGTGCACCACCTCGAGATAGTCCTCCTCGAGGATCTCGGCGATCTTCTTGTAGTAGTTGAGGCTCAGCCCATAGCCGAAGCGGCCGACCATATGGGTCTCCATGAAGCGGTGGCGGCTGATCAGGCCGCGGATCTGGCCACGGTCGAGCACCGGCAGGCAGAGCAGGTCGGGGGAGGCGTTGAAGCGATCGAGCGCTTCGGGGATGCGGTCGTCGACGGAAAGGGGGACGACGTAGGTGGCGATGTCGCCGACGCAGATGACCTCGTCGAAGAGGTTGGTCGGCGAGGGGCGCGGTGGCGTCGCCGGCGGCAGCTGCAGGTCGGTGTCCTCGGCCAGGGCCGCTGCCGGCCGGGCGAGCAGATAGCCCTGGACGAGGTCGATGCCGATGTCGCGGCAGATCTGCAGGTCCTTCTCGGTCTCGATGCCTTCGGCGATGACTTCGATGCCGATACGGTGGCAGGCGGTGGCGATGGCGTCGATGAGGTTGAAGTTGATACTGCTTTTCGGGCTCTCCTTGAAGAAATGGCGGTCGATCTTGACGAAGTCCGGCTCCAGCACCGAGAGCATCTTCAACCCGCCGTAGCCGCCGCCGACGTCGTCGATGGCGATGCGGAAGCCCTTGCTGCGGTAGTGGTCGATGGCCTTGCGGAAGAGGTTGTAGTTGGAAACCGCCTCGTTCTCGGTGATCTCGAGGACGATGTTCTGCCGCTGCAACTCGTAGCGGCTGGCGAGCAGGCCGGTGGAGCCGGCGCTGTGGTCCGGGTGGAGCAGGCTGGTGGGGCAGATGTTGAGGAAGAGCAGGCCATTCTTCTCCGCCAGGCCCTGGTCGGAAGCCAGCCTCATGGCGTTCTCGCGGCAGTGCATGTCGAGAGGCAGGACCATGCCGCAGCGACCCGCCTGGAAGAAGAGCTCCTCGATGGAGTCGAAGGGATTGCGATCCAGTGTCCGGCACAGGGCTTCGTAGGCGAAGATCTTGCCCCGGCTGGCCTGCACGATCGGCTGGAAATGGCAGGTGAGGCGCCTGGCTGAGAGCATGTCGGCGATCGCCCGGCGCGCCACCGCGGCCTCGCCGCTTGTTTCGGTGTCGCTCGGTGCTGAAGCATGGTGCGTGGGGTCGAGGAGGTGCATAAAGAACATCGCTGATCCACGGTAAAGAGGGTGGATGGTGTACATTGCCGCCAAAAGGCGATATCATCGGAAGATGGAGAGAGGAGCCACGGCGGCTGCCCTCTTCTCGCATGGCGGCAACGATAGCTGGCGGATGTTAGCAAATGATGAGGAAAGAGTTAGAAATCACTCGCTCGGAGGGCTGAAGGATGGCCGAGGCAGACCTTTGCCATAACCCCCGACTGCCCGGGTTCATCCGCGCCCTCCTCGACCCGGACCGCTACTCTCCGCCGGTGGCGTCGGTACGGCTGGTGCAGACCCATATCTCTCTGGTGATCGTCGCCGGGGACTCTGTCTACAAGTGGAAGAAGCCGGTCAACTTCGGCTTCGTCGATTTTTCTACCCTGGCCAAGCGGGAGTTCTATTGTCGCCGCGAGGTCGAGCTCAACCGCCGCCTCTGTCCGGACATCTATCTCGGCGTCGTCGCCGTCACCCGCAACGGCGATGGCTTTGCCCTGGGGGGCGACGGCGAGGTGGTGGAATACGGGGTGAAAATGCGGCGCATGCCCGAAGAGGGCATGCTCGACCGGGTCATCGCCGCCGGTGGGCTGGGGCGTGACCATCTGCAGGGCATCGTCGATATCCTCGTGCCCTTCTATCGCCGGGCGCAGCATGGCCGCCGCGTGCGCAACAACGGCCGGGTGGCGGCCATTGCCCGCACCCTGGCCAACAACTCCCAGCAGAGCCGGCCCTTCGTCGGCAGCGAAGCCCTGCCGGAGGAGCGCTTCGCCCGCATATGCGCGGCCACCGACCGCGTCCTCGCCCGCGAGGAACTCTTTGCCGAGCGGCGCCGTAAGAACCGCATCCGCGACTGCCATGGCGATCTCTATTCCCATAACATCTGCCTCGGCGAAGGGGGCAGGATCCATATCTTCGATTGCCTCGAGTTCAATGACGGGCTGCGTCATATCGATGTCTGTGCCGATATCGCCTTTCTCGCCATGGACCTCGAGTACCATGGGCTGATGGAGTTGAGCGACTTTTTTGTCAGGCGCTTCGTGGCGCAGTCGGGGGATGTCGGCCTGCTGCGACTGCTCGAGTTCTACAAATGCTATCGCGCCTGCGTACGCGGCAAGGTCGGGCTGCTCTCGGCGGTCGACCCGGCCATGCCGGCCGGCCAGGCGGCGGCCGCCCGCGAGGCGGCGGCACGATATTTCCTGCTTGCCGAGGAGTATGCGCGGGGCCTCTGAAATGGCGTGGGGCAGACAGGCGACAGCCGTTGGTGGGTGGTGAGGGGGAGAAGAAGGTTATGACGAAAACGACCGGATCGAAAGAGGGACACGGCGGCGCAGTGGCGGCGGTCAGGCGGGTGGTAGTCTTCTTCGGGCTGGTGGCCTCGGGCAAGAGCACCCTGGCGAAGTTGTGGGCGGTCAGGCACGGCTTTCCCTATGCCAACAGCGACGTCGTGCGCAAAGGGCTGGCCGGCGCACCCGGGGCGACAAGGGGGCTGGGGCTGGGGGAGGGCATCTACTCGGCCGAGTTCACCCGCCGCACCTATGACGCCCTGGCAGCTTTCGCCGCCGGGCAGCTGTCGCGGGCGCCAACGGTGGTGCTCGATGGCAGCTATCACCGCCGCGAGGAACGCGACCGCCTGCGCCAGGCCCTGTCGAGCCAGGCGGCGGTGCTCTTCGTGCTGTGCCACTGCGGCGAGGCTGCGGTAAAGGCCCGTCTCGCCGCCAGGGCAGTTGACCCGGACGCGGTCTCGGACGGCGACTGGCGGGTCTACCTCCGCCAGCGGGAGCTCTTTGAGGAACCGACGGAACTGCCAGAAGGGACGCTCTTCACCCTCTGCAGCGAGGAGTCTCCACAACGACTCGCCCGCCGCCTCGACCGGCTGCTGGGCGGCGAGGGGGCGGGCGCAGGGGTGGGCACGGCGTTGCCACGGGGGCGGGCGGCCGTCAATAGTTGAAGTCGAAGACCATGGCGAAATCGCCGCCCTTGTTGTCGAAGCTGGCCTCGTCGAGGGTACCCAGGCCGTTTGGCCGCTTGTCGTACTTGCTCATGATCGACAGCTGCATGTTGTCGCTCAAGGCGATGCCGAGCTTGAAGGCGAGATCGAAGGAATTGACACCGCTGTCGAAGAGCGTGGCGTTGTCGCGGCTGTCGCCATGGTTGTAGTGCATCAGCATCGATAGCGACCAGCTGTTGTCGAGGGAGCACAGTTGCGTGGCCAGTCCCAGGCTGCGCCGCGGCTGAAAGTCGAGCGGTTCGCCGTCGTTGTCGTCATCGAAGTAGGAGATCGAAGGGCTGAAGCTCAGCCATTCGTTGGCCCGGAAATCGCCGGAAAGAGTGATGCCCTGGCGGCTGGCGCCGACCTGCGTCTCGCCCAGGCCATAGGCGCCGCCTTCGTCGGCAAGCCCGGCGCGGGCGTAGCCACGGGTGGTGTAGTGGTTGAAGGCGCTCAGGCTGAGGTCGAAGCTCTCCGAGAGGTTGTGGGTGAAGGCCATTTCCTGGTAGTGGCTGCCAGTGCTGTCGGCGAAGGGGTCGTCGATGGCGGTGGAGAGGGCGAAGGCGGTGCTGGTGGGGGAGGCGAAAGGCTGGCTGCTGGAGGCATAGACGCTGAGCAGGCTGCTGTCTTCCATCTGGGTCTGCACGAGGCCTTCGGAACGGCTCTCGCCAAGGTCGTCGAGGGAGCCGAGGGCGGTATGCCGCTTGGAGCCGACATAGCGCTTTTTCCAGTATCTGTCGCTGAGGCTCGAGACGATGACCCCTTCGCTGCTGCTGGCGTGGATGAACTGGCCGTCGGAGAGGTAGATGCCGACGTGGTTGATGCGTTTTTTCTTGCTGCTGCCGAAGAAGACCAGGTCGCCGGTCTGCAGCTCGCGAGTGTCGATCCTCTGCAGTTCCTGGGAGCGGAACTGGTCGGCGGAACTCTGCGGCAGGTTGATGCCCAGCAGCCGGTCGTAGACGGTGCGGGCGAAGCCGGAGCAGTCCATACCCTTTTTGGTGGAGCCGCCCCTTCGATAAGGGATGCCGAGGTACTCTTTGACCTCGTCGGCGAACCGTCGTTCACTCAGTGAGAACGACGACAGTGATGACCCTGAATGACTCTCCGTGGCCAGAGCCCCGGAAGCAGTGATGGCGATGGCGGCACTGCAAAGACAACAAATGAGCCTTTTCTTTATCAGATCGGGACGGATTTGTTTCTGCATTATCCTCTCGTCATGGTAATGATTGTTCAGTTTTCTCGAAACTGGCGCGGGACAGAACCTGTTCCTTCCGCCGCGCTGATCCTCCTGGGGTGCAGTGATCTTTGCCCCCAAAAATGGCTGATTGTGGCGTTGTGCAAAACGTTCAAGTGTGCACAGAACACCATTGGCGCATGGTGGTGCTGCACAAGCACGTGGCATAGGAAATAGACGATCACCGGGGGAATGTCAACCGCGAAGTAGTTGTCCGGGGGAGGAAAGGCAGTGAATTCGATGGGCTCAGAGCGTGTCGGGGATGACTTGAGGCTGTTCCCGGCGACAGCGATGCCCTGTGATTTCAAGGTGATGGAGGCAGCATGCCCAGGGGCAGTCACTATGGGCCGGGCCGAGCTGAGCCTCTTCCCTTGACTTCGCCTCCTCCCACGGTCTACATTCCGCCATGCTGCTCAGATCTTCCCCGCGCCGAGGACGCCTGCTCATCGCGGAGCCATCCACCAACCCAGCCACAGGAGGAGGAAGCCATGAAAGAAGAAGCCGTTCAGCTCTACGCGCAGTACCTTGCCAAGGCTATCGACCGGCGGCGATTTCTCGAGAAGTTGACGGTTCTTGCCGGTGGGGTGGCGGCCGCCTACGCCCTCTTGCCGATACTCGAGAAGGGCGAGGCGCTGGCCGCCCTGACCGCCGCCGACGACAGCCGGCTGCAGGTGGGCTCGGTGCAGTTTGCCGTGCCGGAAGGAAAGATGAGCGGCTACGAGGCCCGGGCCAAGGAAGGGGCGCGTCTGCCCGCCGTCCTCGTCGTTCATGAGAATCGCGGTCTCAACCGGCACATCGAGGATGTCGCGCGCCGCCTCGCCCTGGAAGGCTTCATCGCCCTCGCCCCAGACGCCCTGTCGGCCCAAGGGGGTACGCCGCCCGACGAGGAAAAGGCCATCGCCATGATCAAGGGCCTCGACATGAAGCAGACCATAGGTCATTTCGCCGCCGCGGCGGCCTACCTCAAGACCCACCCACACAGTACCGGCAAGGTCGGGGTGGTTGGCTTCTGCTGGGGCGGGGCCATCGCCAACAGCCTGGCGGTACATTCCGCGGATATCGTCGCCGCCGTCCCCTATTATGGCATGCAGCCGGCCAGCGAGGAGGTGGTGCGCATCAAGGCATCCCTGCTTCTCCATTACGCCGAACTGGACGAACGCATCAACAAGGGCATTCCCGCCCTCAAAGAGGCGCTGGACAAACACCGCGTCGACTACGAGCTGCATATGTACGAGGGGGCGCAGCACGCCTTCAACAACGACACCAACCCCGCCCGCTACAACAAGGAGGCGGCGGAGCTGGCGTGGCGGCGCACCATCGACTTCCTAAGGCGCAGGCTCGGCGGCTGAGCCGGCGCCCCACCTCGACACCGCTTGGCATCCCCGCCGCCTCTCGCGGCGGCGGGGTCAGCCATCCTGACGCTCGAACTTCTCCTTGAGAAACTCGAGGAGGAACTCCTTGTTGTAGTGATCGTCGGGGAGGCGACGGCGGAACTCCTCGAGAATGGCTTCCTTCTGCCGCTCCGGGTAGAGCTCCCAGCGTCGCCAGATGGCATTGTGGTCGTGGTGGCGCATGGTCTTCCTTCCTTGATCGATGCCTGCGTGAGACATACTTCCGGGTGGGGGCATCATTCCCAGGCTCAGGCCTGTTGCGACGAGGGGGCGCACGGCGCCCCGGCAGCCGCGCTGCTGCGCCATGGCCCGGAGAAGATGGGGGCGGTCAGGCGGCGCAGGAAATAACCGAGGAGCAAGGCGAGGGGGAGAAGGATCTGCAAGAGCACGGGGACGAAGAGGATGCCGATGATAATCTGCGAGTGTTCCATGGTGCTGCCTCCATCCGGGAAAGAGTGTGACGACGACGCCCCCAGGGCTGGGGGCGGGGTTCGGGTCTGCCCGCTGCGCGCTGGGCTCACTCTACCGCGAGGCACTTACCGATAGGTTACCGATGGGCGAAATCGCCGCCCGATCACAAAAAAAATCAAGGATTGGCGAGGCTCCCGTTACCGAGGTCGGCTGCGCCACTGCCGCGCCACCTCGTCGACGAAAGGCCGGCAGTGGGTGAAGAACATCTTGTAGCCGGCACACAGGTAATTGCCCTTCATCGTCTCGCCGGGCAGGTCGACGAAGCGGTTCTTGGGGCATTCGCCGGCGCACATGTCGAGGACCCGACAGGTTCGGCAGACCTGGGGCAGGGTGCGGCGCTTGCCGTTGCCGAAGGCGGCCAGTCGCGGCGAACGGAGAATCTCGAGGAGGGGCCTGACGGCGATATTGCCGAGGCGGTGTTCGGGCCGGACGTAATGGTCGCAGGGGAAGACGTCGCCGTTATGCTCCACCGTGGGAATATTGCCGCAGGTCGGTCGGAAGAGGCACAGGGCGTGCTCCTCCCCGAAGGCGGTGCGCAAGGCCTCCTCGAAGATCTGCACGGCGATGCGGCCGATATCTTGCGCCAGCCAGCGGTCGAAGATGGTGCAGAGAAAGGCGCCGAAGGCCTCGGGCTCTACCGAGGCGCCGCCCACCCCCTCCGCTCCCCGTTCCACCAGGGGCAGAAAGCTCACCGCGCGCACGCCGATCTCCCGGAAGAACTCGTAGACCTGCAGGGGGTACATGACGTTTTCGTCATTGACCACGCACAGGGCCTCGACTGCCACCCCGTGGCTCTGCAGCTGCTGGTAGCCGGCGAAAGCCCGCGCAAAGCTGCCCTCGCCGCCCGGGCCGCAGCGGTAGCGGTCGTGCAGCGGCTGCGGGCCGTCGAGGCTCAGGCCGACGGTGAAGCTGTGTTCGGCGAGGAACGCCGCCCAGCTGGCGTCGATGAGGGTGCCGTTGGTCTGGATGCCGTTGGCGACTTTTTTACCCCGAGGGCAGAGGCGACCTTGCAGCCGGACGACCCGTTCGAAGAAGTCGAGGCCGAGCAGGGTCGGCTCCCCGCCGTGCCAGGAGAAGCGCACCACCTCCCCGGGGTGGGCGAGCAGGTGGTGCTCGATATAGCGGCGCAGCAGGGCCTCGCCCATGGTTGCCGGCTGCGAGTCTGAAAAGACCTGCTCTGTATCGAGATAGTAGCAGTATCGGCAGCGCAGGTTGCAGCGCCAGCCGACCGGTTTGGCGAAGATCTGGAAATCCTTGCGGGCGGCGGTCATAATTTTCCTCGATGGCAAAGAACGGGTCAAGGGGCAAAAAAACGGCCGGCGCCTCTTGACCAATGGGCAAATTTATCAATAATGGTCGTTCATTGCATAAAAAAGCGACTGTCATGAGGCTGGTCGCGGTTGACTTTGCTGATGTCATCCTCGATACTAGCAGAAGATGGCTCGAGACGGCGCACAAGGTTCGCGACCGGGCAAATAACATAAAGGTGGTTCTGTGAAAACACTCTACTGGTTCCAGGGGGGCGGCTGCGGTGGCGACACCTATTCTCTGCTCAGCGGCGAGAACCCCGATTTTCTCGGTCTGCTGCACTCCCTGGACATCTCCCTGCTCTGGCATCCTTCCCTGTCGAACATCTCCCCAGGTGAGCACGAAGCGCTCTGCCAGGGGATACTCTCCGGGGAACGGCCCCTCGACATCCTCGTCCTCGAGGGTTCGGTGATCTGCGGGCCGGCCGGCACCGGAATGTTCCACACCAGCGACGGCCACCCCAGGAAGGAACGCATCTATGCCCTCGCCTCGCGGGCGGCAACGGTGCTCGCCGTGGGCACCTGCGCCTGCTTCGGCGGTTTCGGCGTCGACGACGTGGTCGAATCCACCGGCCTGCAGTTCCTCAAGAAGCGGCGCGGCGGATTTCTTGGCCCGGACTTCGTCGCCGCCTCCGGCCAGCCGGTGATCAACCTCGCCGGTTGCCCCTGCCACCACGATGTCGTCGCCGGCGCCCTGATGGCGGTGGCGGCGGGGATACCTCTGGAACTCGACAAGTACCAGCGCCCGCTGGAGTGGTACGGCACCACCGTCCACCAGGGCTGCACCCGTAACGAATACCACGAATACCGTGTCGAGGAATCCGATTTCGGAGAGATGGGCTGTCTCTTCTTCCATATGGGCCGCGCCGGGCCACTGGTGCCGGGGCCATGCAACAAGTCCTTGTGGAACCAGCAGTCCTCGAAGACGCGCATGGGGGTGCCCTGCTTCGGCTGCACCGACCCCGAGTTTCCCCGGCCCAACCCCTTCTTCCAGACGCCGAATATCGAGGGCATCCCCCTGGCGCTGCCCATGGGGGTCAATCGCGCCCACTACATGGTCTACAAGGGAATGGCGGCCGCCGCCGCCCCCGAGCACTTGCGCAAGCGGCGCTCCAAGGTATAAGGTCGCCGCGCGGCAAGAGGCGGTGACGAAGACGCATCGCCGCCCCGGCAGGAGAGGGGTGGCACGGCAAACATGGTGGCATGGTGAGAGGAATCAAGGAAATCAACATCCCGATCAATCGCGCCGAGGGTGACCTCGAGGTCAACGTCGAGGTGGAAGAGGGGGTAGTGCGCGAGGCGTGGAGCGTCGGCACCCTGTACCGCGGGTTCGAGGCGATGATGCAGGGGCGCGGCGCCCTCGACGGCCTGGTCATGACCCCGCGCGTCTGCGGCATCTGCTCCATCACCCACCTCAACGCCGCCGCCGAGGCCCTCGATCGCATCGCCGGGGTGACCCCGCCGGACAACGCCTGCCGGCTGCGTAACCTGGCGCTGATGGCGGAGACGGTGCAGAGCGACGTGCGGCAGTCGGTCCTCATGTTCATGGCCGATTTCGCCAACAGCGGAGCCTATGGGGAGCACTCCCTGGCCGCCGAGGCGCGAGCCCGCTTCCAGCCCCTCGAGGGGCGGCTGGCGGTTGAGGTGATCCGCGAGAGCAAGCGGCTGGTGCAGGTCATCGCCATCATCGGCGGGCAGTGGCCGCACACCTCGTTCATGGTTCCCGGCGGGGTCACCGCCATCCCCGACGTCGCCAAGCTGCTGCAGTCGCGCATCATCGTCGAGGGCTTCCGCTCCTGGTACGAGAGCGCCATCCTCGGCTGCAGCATCGAGCGCTGGCAGGAGATACAGAGCCTTGCCGACCTCGACGCCTGGCTTGCCGAGAGCGAGCGGCACCGGGAGGCGACGGTGGGCTTCTTCCTCCGCTTCTGTCGCGAGGCCGGTCTCGACCGCCTCGGCCGCGGCCCCAACCGCTACCTCTCCTATGGCAACCTGCCCCTGCCTGAGGAGACCGCGGTGCAGGGCAGCGACGGGCGGCTGCTGCCGGCCGGCTACGCCGTGGCCACCACCGTGCTGCCGTTCGACCCGCAGCAGATCTCCGAGGACGTCTCCCATTCCTGGTATGAGCAGGGCGGTGGCCCGCGACACCCCTATGTCGGCGCCACCAAGCCCTACGCCTCGGGACAGAGCGGCCGTCTCTACTCCTGGGTTAAGGCGCCGCGCTATGGTGGCGAGGTGGTGGAGACCGGCCCCCTGGCGGAGAAGGTGGTTGCCGGCGACCCGCTCTTCGTCAGCCTCGTCGAGAACGGCGGCCCCAACGTCATGGTGCGGCAGCTGGCCCGTCTGGTGCGGCCAGCCGCGCTGTTGGCGCCGATGACGCGCTGGCTGGAGGAGACCGCCAGCCATGCCGGCGACAGTTTCTACCGCTCGGTGAGCGGCATTCCCGACGGCTCCGGCGCCGGCCTGCTCCAGGCGGCGCGGGGTGCCCTCGGTCACTGGGTGACGGTGCAGGACGAGAAGATCGTCTCCTACCAGATCATCACCCCCACAGCCTGGAACGGCTCGCCTCGTGACGAGAAGGGGCGTCGCGGCGCCTGGGAGGAGGCGCTGATCGGCACGCCGCTGCCCGATGTCAACAACCCGGTGCAGGCTGGCCATGTCATCCGCTCTTTCGACCCCTGCCTGGTCTGTGCCGTGCACTGCCTGACCAGGGGGGGTGGCGGGTCCGGCAGGAGGCGACCACGGTGAGGCGGGCCATCGTCTGCATCGGCAACCGCCTCGTGGCGGAGGACCGCGCCGCGCTGGAGGTCTACGACCTGCTGCGCGGACAGGCGCTTCCCGAGGGGCTTGAGCTCGTCGAGGGCGGCCTGGCCGGGCTCGACCTGCTGCCTCTGCTCGAGCGGGGCGGCCGGGTGGTCTTCGTCGACCAGGTGCGCGGCTTTGCCGCCGAGGACGAGGTGGTCGTCGTCGACCGCGAGGAGATCGTTGCCGCCGGCTCCGGCCACTACGGGCACGAGGCCGGTCTGCCCTATCTGATGGCCGTGCTGCCGGCGGTGTGCGAGGGCGAGATGGCCGAGGAAGTGACCCTGGTCGGGCTCGAAGGGCGCTGCTCGGCGCAGACCATCGCCAGGGCGGCGGCCATCAGCCTGGCCATTGCCGAAGGTGGAGGCCCATGCAGCGGGTAAGGGAAAAGACGCGCGAGGAACTGCAGCAGGAGATCGACATGCTGCGCCGCGAGATCAAGGTGGCGCGTGAGGCGGCGGAGATCACCTCCGACTTCGTCGTCAAGCAGTTCGAGCAGACCGAGCAGATGCTGCACCGCTTCCAGAGCGCCAACGCCGAGCGCCAGGCGGTGCTCGACGGGGCCACCCAGCTGTCGATCATCGCCACCTATCTCGACGGCACCATCCAGCTGTTCAGTGAAGGCGCCTCGACCCTGCTTGGCTACCGCCCGGCGGAGATGATCAACAAGCGCAACATCCTCTCCCTGCATTTACCCGAGCAGCTCGACTACTACGGCGAGATGGTCAGCGGCGTGCCCGGCACCCGCCTGCGCGACATGGAGGTCTTCGACCAGTTCGTCAAGCGCCGCCAGAGCCGCGCCCAGGAGTGGACCTACGTCTGCCGCGACGGATCGCATCTGCCGGTGAGCCTGTCGGTGACCAGCCTGTTCAGCCCCGTCGGCCGGGTGGTGGGCTACCTCTTCACCGCCATGGACCTCAGCCTGCAGAAGCAGATGGAGCGGGACCTCATCGACGCCAAGGAGCAGGCCGAGGCGGCCAATGCCTCGCGCGGCGACTTCCTCGCCCGCATGAGTCACGAGATCCGCACGCCGATGAACGGCATCATCGGCATGGCGACGCTGCTCAAGAAGACCGGCCTCGACGCCAAGCAGCTCAACTATGCCGAGAAGGTGCTCAGCTCCGCCAACACCCTGCTCGGCCTGATCAACGATATCCTCGACTTCTCCAAAATCGACGCCGGCAAGCTGCAGCTCGAGGCCACGCCCTTCAACCTCGAGGAGATCCTCGGCAATATCGCAAACGTCGTCGGCATGCAGGCCGAGAAGAAGGGGCTCGAGTTCCTCTTCCGCATCGACGGCGGGGTGCCGCAGAACCTCATCGGCGACCCCCTGCGCCTCGGCCAGATCCTCATGAACCTGGCCGGCAATGCCGTCAAGTTCACCGAAAAGGGCGAGGTGGTGATCAGCGTCGCCGCAGAAGAGGTGCGCGAGGACGAGGCGGTGCTGCGCTTTGCGGTGCGTGACACCGGCATCGGCCTGCAGCAGGGGCAGATCGCCCGCCTCTTCTCCGCCTTCAGCCAGGCCGACGACTCGATCACCCGCAAATATGGCGGCACCGGCCTCGGCCTGGCCATCTGCCGCCAGCTCGCCGAGCTGATGGGCGGGCGCATCTGGGTGACCAGCGAGCCGGGGCAGGGGACCGAGTTCGTCTTCACCGTCGTCCTGCGCCTCGCCCATAAGGGGATGGTCGCCCTGGACGGGGAGGAGAGCGCCCTCTCCGGCATCCGCGCCCTGGTGGTCGACGACAACGGCGCCGCCCGCGAGGTGCTGTCGGCGATGCTCTCGTCGCTGCGCATCACCGTCGATACCGCCGTCGACGGCTTCTCGGCCATCGCCCGTCTCGAGGAGGCGGTGGAGGAGGGCCAGCCCTACGACCTGGTACTTCTCGACTGGATCATGCCGGGCATCGACGGCATCGAGACGGCGCGGCGCATCAAGAGCAACTCCCGCCTCGCCAAGGTGCCGGCGATGCTCATGGTCACCGCCAACGGCCGCGAGGAAGCCTATATGGAGGCGGAGAAAGTCGGCCTCGACGGCTTCCTTCTCAAACCGGTCTATGCCTCGGTGATGTACGAGTCCCTGCTTGACATCCTCGGCGTGGAGTCGGTGGCCACCCCGACCCTGGTCGGCGAGCTGGCTGTCGACCCGCGCCTCGCCGAGGTGGCCGGGGCGCGCATCCTCCTCGTCGACGACAACCTCATCAACCAGGAGGTGGCCAGGGAATTCCTCACCGACGTCGGCATGGAGGTGGTGATCGCCGCCAATGGCCAGGAGAGCCTCGACGCCCTTGCCAGGGGCAGTTTCGATCTGGTGTTCATGGATATCCAGATGCCGGTCATGGACGGCCTCGAGGCGACGCGGCGCATCCGCGCCCAGGCCGCCTATGCCGAGTTGCCGATCATCGCCATGACCGCTCACGCCATGACCGGCGACCGCGAGAAGAGCCTCGCCGCCGGCATGAACGACCATATCACCAAGCCCATCGACACCGCCGCACTCTACAAGGTGCTCAAGCGCTGGCTGCGCCACCGCGTCATGCTGTCGCCGACTCCTGCCGCGCCAGGCCCGGCGCCCGAGGATGAGCTCGCCGGACTGCCCGAGTTGCCGGGGATCGACCGGGTCGAGGCGCTGCGCGTGCTCAACAACAAGGCCGACCTGTTCGTCAAGATGCTTTACGATTTTCGCAAGAACTTCGGCACCCTGCCGACCATGTTGCGCCAGTGGGCGGCGGCCGGCGACTGGGAGGAAATCGGCAAGCGGGCGCATACCGTCAAAGGGGTCTCCGGCTATATCGGGTCCGTCGAGCTGCAGCGCAGCGCCGAGCGGCTGGAGAACATGGTGCGCAACGACGAGCGCGAGGGGGCCGGAGAGTGCCTGACGGCCTTCATCCATGTGCTCGACCAGATTCTCTCCTCGCTGTCGGCCCTGCCGGTACGTCGCGAGGACCAGGCTGCCGCGCCGCCGGCCGCCGAGGCGACGATCATCAGGCTCGAAGAGATCGAGGAGGCGCTGCGCGAAATGATCGTCCTGCTGCAGCGCGGCGAGCTGGCGGCGGAGGAGCGGCTCGAGACGGTGGCCGGGCTGCTCGAGAACACCAGGTTCGCCGAGCCGCTGCGCGAGCTGGCCGGCCTGGTCGAGGATATCGAGTACGAGCGGGCGGTGGAGGCGGCCAGGGAGCTGCTCTACCTCCTGCGGCAGACTGCGGGAAATGGCGATGGAACATAGGGAGAAACCGCGCATACTCATCGTCGACGACGAGAAGATGAACCTCAAGGTGCTGGCTGACCTGCTGCGCGAGGAGTACCGCCCGGTGCTCGCCCGCGACGGCGAGCAGGCCCTGCAGCACGCCTTCGGCGACGCTCCGCCCGACCTCATCCTCCTCGACGTCATCATGCCGCAGCTCGGTGGCTACGAGGTGATCAAGCGGCTCAAGGAGAACGACCGCACCAAGAATATCCCGGTGATCTTCGTCACCTCCCTCGACTCGGTGGTCGACGAGGAATACGGGCTCAAGCTCGGCGCGGTGGACTATATCACCAAGCCCTTCTCACCGCCGATCGTCAAGATCCGCGTGCATAACCATCTGCGCATCGTCCACCAGTACAAGCTCCTCGACCAGCTCGCCTACCTCGACGGCCTCACCGAGATCTCCAACCGCCGTCGCTTCGAGGAGTATTTCCAGCGCGAGTGGGCCCGCTCGGCCCGCAACGGCACCCCCTTCTCCCTGGCCATGGTCGATGTCGATTTCTTCAAACCCTACAATGACCACTATGGTCACGCCATGGGCGACCGCACCCTGCAGCGCATCGCCAAGGCCCTCGACCACGCCCTGCTCCGCCCCGCCGACCTCATCGCCCGCTACGGCGGAGAGGAGTTCATCATGCTCCTGCCCGAGACCGACGCCTTCGCCGCCAAGGCGGTGGCCGAGCGGGCCCTGAAGGCGGTGGCGGCCTTGAACATCCCCCATCAGCACTCCTCGGCAGCACCCCATGTGACGGTCAGCATTGGCCTGGTCACCACCCGCATCAACGGCGACATAACCCCCCAGGCGTTTATCGCCGGCGCCGACAAGAACCTCTACCTGGCCAAGGAAGGAGGGCGCAACCGCGTCGTCGCCGGTGTCATCGGCTTCTGATGGATAAGACCGCTCGGTGCCTAGCCGATTTGCCGTTGTTTCCCGGCCCAAAATGCACTAGGATGGCGCCGAATATCTGTACCTCGTCAACAACCGTCCCGGCGCCCCCGAGGAAGCACGCCGTAACCGCAAGTCGCCTTGCCCAGCCATTACCATCCCATGAGCACCTTCTTTCATCCTACCCATCAGGAACTCACCGACCTCTTCGCCAAGGCGGGCAATGCCCACCGGGCCGGCGAATTGAACGTCGCCGAGCGGGTCTACCGCGAGCTGCTGCGCTACTGCCCCGATTTGCCGCTGCTCCACTATAACCTTGGCCTGGTATACTTTCAGGCTGAGGATTTCGTCCAGGCACAGCACTCCTTTGCCCGGGCGGTGGAGTTGGCGCCCGACGACGGCGACAGCCGCTTCAACCTTGCCCTGACGGAAAAAAAGATCGGCAACCTTGGTCGGGCTAGTGACCACTACCGGCAACTGCTGAAGCAGCAGCCGGACTGTGTCGACGCCCTCTATAATCTCGGCGGTTGTTGCAAGGACAGTGGCCGCCAGGAAGAGGCCATGGAGCTGTACCGCAGGGTGCTGCGCCTTGACCCGGATCACGCCGCCGCGAACTCCAACCTCGCCTTCCTCTGTCACCGCCAAGGGGAGATTGACCTGGCCGTGCACCCCTACCGCCGGGTGCTGGCGGTGCAGCCGGACCATGCCGCCGCCCGCCACATGCTCGCCGCGCTGACCGGCGAGGAGCCCGATGCCAGCTCCAACGCCTATGTGCGCGGCGTCTTCGAGCAGTATAGCGATCACTACGAGCGCAGCCTGCTCGGCGAATTGGAGTACTGCGTGCCGACGGCCCTGCGCCGGCTCCTCGCCGAGCGGCGGCCCGAGGCCCGTTTTCGCCATGGGCTCGACCTCGGCTGCGGCACCGGCCTTGGCGCCGAGGCTTTTGCAGATCTG
This sequence comes from Desulforhopalus sp., assembly GCA_024710585.1. Classification (GTDB taxonomy): domain Bacteria; phylum Desulfobacterota; class Desulfobulbia; order Desulfobulbales; family Desulfocapsaceae; genus Desulforhopalus_A. The sequence goes on along the minus strand of JANJUM010000132.1, from coordinate 7,702 downwards.
GTGGAGGCCTTCGACGGTGTCGACCTCTCGCCGAAGATGCTGCAGGTGGCGGCGGAGAAGAAGCTCTACCGGCGGCTCCATGCTGCGGCGATCGACGCCTGCCTCCTCGACTGCCCGGAGACGTACGACTTCGCCCTCGCCGCCGATGTCCTCGCCTATATCGGCGACCTGAACACGCTCTTCACCCTCCTCGCCAGGCGCATGCGGCCGGGAGGGCTGTTCGCCTTCTCCACCGAGAGCTGGACGGGCGAGGGGCATCACCTGCTGCCCTGCGGGCGTTTCGCCCATGGCGCGGGGTATGTGCGGGACATGGCCGGTGGAGGCGGCTGGCGGGTGCTCGGCTGCGCTCGTCAGGGCCTGCGCAAGGAGAAGGGCCAGTGGGTCGAGGGCGACCTGTGGCTCTGTGAACTCGATGCCGCGCCCGCCCGGCAGCGGGAGGCGCGGGGCGGCTGAAGCCGCACCATCGCTGCGCTCAAAAGGGCGGTGGGGAGTGGAACTCGAGCCTCTGACCGCCCTCGGGGTGGCGGAAGGCGAGAGAACTGGCGTGCAGGCACATCGCCTCGCCTTCCTGGCCGAGGCCGTAGAGGCTGTCGCCCTTGATCGGCACCGCCAGTCCGAAGGGGTGGGCGGCGTGGAGGCGGAGTTGGTGGGTGCGGCCGGTGAGCGGGGTGAAGAGGACCCGCGTCAGGCAGCCTTCGCGGCAGAGCCTGCGCCAGCGGGTGATGCCGAGCTTGCCCTGCTGCGGGTCGTAGACCTGCAGGGGGCGGTGCTGCGGGTCGAGGCGGAAATGCAGGCGCATCTCGCCTTCCGCCTCGTCGACCTCGCCCTCGAGGAGCGCGGTATAGCCCTTTTCCACCCGTCCGGCGGCGAAGTCCATGGAGAGCAGCCGGTGCGCTGCGCCGGTCACCGCGAAGACCATCAACCCCGAGGTGTACATGTCGAGGCGATGCACCGCTGGCTGGGCGATCATTTCCGGCACTTCCTGGCGCAGCCTGGTGGCCACCGAGTCGAGCTTGTCCGGGCCGCGGCCGGGAACGGCGAGCAGCCCCCCTGGCTTGACCACCACCACCAGCTGCCGGTCCTGATAGAGGATGTCCATCACGTCCTCTCCCCGTCCAGTCCGCAGAGCATGAAGCCGAGGATCGGCAGGCATTTCTCCTCGCAGGGGGAGCTGAAGCGGCCATGGTCGCGGGTGCCGGAGCGGTTTTCGCGGCCCCAGTAGAATTCGCTCAGCCCCAGCGGGCGCAAGCCATGGCGGCAGGCTTCGGCGAGGAGCTTGGGGGCGCAGCAGTCGCCGGTGCCGGTGGGCATGTTGCCGTTACCGAGGAACGCCTCGGCCATGGGCAGCTCCTCGCCGCGCGGGTTGGGCAGCCGGTAGAGCCCGTGCAGGTCGAGCATCAGCCGTCGCGACAAGAGGCGCCGTTCGCGGCGCAGCAGGAGGCGGCGCTCCCCCGAAATAGCCGGGCTGTCGAGCTCGCGGCCCATTTCCTTGATGCGCCGCTCCAGCGGGTCGTGGACGCGGGCGAAGTCCTCGGGATCGAAGACAGGCGGCACCCAGCCGGGAACCAGCCAGCGGCCTTCGTACTGGCCTGAGAAGGCGTAGAGGTGGCGAAGCGTTCCGTCTGCCGTGCAGCACTGCAGCACCCCGAACATCTTGCCCCGCGCCGGGCCGAAGAGGACCTCGGTGGAGAGGCCCGGGTCGGGGCGGGACTGCTCGCGAAAGAGGTCGACCGTGCCCTCGCGGTGCAGCCGTTCCATGAGCCGCAGTGCGGCGGCGCGGCTTTCGCCGGGGCCGAGCCGGTGTTCCCGCCGGCAGCGCCGGCAGTAGCCAGCACATCCGGCGGCGGCATCGCCGCTAACGGCGGAGAGGAGGAGGGGTGATGCGTTCATGAATTTCTGCAGGGGTGGTGATCATGGCTGGCAGGATACACCCAGTGGCCGGCAATGGCCACGCCTTTGTCGGCATGGCGGCCAACAACGCCTTTTGCAAAGCGGGACAGCGTGGTACTATCGACTGTAGCGGGCCCATGGGGGGTACGTTGTGCAGGAGGGATGCCGGAGGAACGCATGGCAAAGGGCGAGAGGAAGAAATACGGTGGCTTTGGCGAACTCGGGCCTGATCGGGTGCTTCATCTGGTGGAACGGGGGCTGGGGCGCGAGTGCAGCAACCTCTTCCGCCCGCTGAACAGCTATATCAATCGGGTTTTCGAGGTCGAGACCAGGGCCGGGGAGCGCCTCATCGCCAAGTTCTATCGGCCAGGTCGCTGGACGGCGGCGGCCATCGGCGACGAGCATCGTTTTCTGCGCCAGCTGGCCGACGAGGAGATTCCGGCGGTCGCCCCGCTGACCCTGGCGGGAGGCAAGACCCTGGGCGAGGACGGTGACCTGCTCTACGCCATCTTCCCCAAGTGCGGCGGCCGCAGCCGCGACGAGTTCGACGAGGAGGGCTGGCTGCGCCTGGGGCGCCTGCTCGGCCGCATCCACGCAGTCGGTTCCCGCAGTCGCGCCGCCAACCGCCCGGTGATCGCCCCAGGTGCCTCGAGCCGCGAGCAGCTCGAGTATCTCCTCCTCTGCCCCTGCGTCCCGGAAGATCTGCGCGGAGAGCTGCGGCGGACCGGAGAGTCGATCTTCGCCACCATCACCCCGCTTTTTGCCGCGGTGAAAAACCAGCGCATCCACGGCGACTGCCACTTCTCCAATATCCTCGAGCGTCCCGGCGAGGGGTTCTTTCTCATCGATTTCGACGATATGGCCATGGGTCCGGCGGTGCAGGACCTGTGGCTGCTCCTGCCCGGCACCCCGGGCGAGGCCGCCTACGAACTCGAGCTGCTCCTCGAGGGCTACGAGACCTTCCACCCCTTCGACCGCAGGACGCTGGCCCTCATCGAGCCGCTGCGAGCGATGCGCTATATCCACTACATGGCCTGGTGCGCCCGGCAGGTCGAGGCGGACGGCGTGACCAGGGCCATCGACGGCTTCGGCGACTGGCACTACTGGCGTCGTGAGATCGACGACCTGCTCGACCAGGAGCAGCGCATTCTCGGCGGCGGGCAACCGACGGGCAACGAGTTCTGAGCCTCAGCGCAGCAGGAGGAGCAGGCGCTGGGCGAGGCTGAGGTTGTTGCTCCGCGCCGTGGCCACCACCGCGGGAAAGTCGATGCCATAACGCTGCGCCAGCAAGGCGAGGCGCTTGCGTTTATGCGGCAGGCGTTCCCAGGGCGACTCTTGCCCGGTGGCCCAGGCGACGATATTGCCCCGTTCCGGCACCGGCAGATACCAGACGGTCGTAAAGCTGTCAGCGAGGACATTTTCGATCTGGCGCAGTCGGGGACGGTTGCCGCTCCACAGATTGCAGACAGCCACGCCGTCCTCGCCGAGCAGCGCGGTGCAGTTGCCGAGAAACGTCTCGTCGTAGATGGAGGGGGCCATGCCAGTGTCGTCAAAGGCATCGATCAGGACGAGATCGTAGACTCCCGCGGCTTTTTCGACAAAGTCTCGACCGTCGCCAGAAAAGATCTCCAGCCGCTCGCTCTCCGGCAGGCGAAAGAAGGCGCGGGCGAGGGCGACGACGCGCCGCGAGGGTTCGACGCAGGTGAGGCGGCATTGCGGGAAGTGGTGCAGGAAAAACTGTGCCAGAGCCCCGGCGCCAAGGCCGATCATGGTGATCCGCCGCGGTTCGGGGACCAGCAGCAGGGCCGCGGCCATATAGCGGGTATAGGCCAGCGCCAGGTCCCAGGGCCGCGACAGGTTGATACGGCTCTGCAGTTGGCCGTCGGCGAAGTAGAGGCTGCGCAGCTCGCCATTGTCGCGGATCTCGATGCGCATCTCATGGTGTTCCTTATGGACGAGGGTGCCGGGGGTGTTGGCCATGTCTGCCTGGGAAGCGGGAGGAGCGTGTCGTCGAAGGTCTCGCCTCGCTGCCGGCCGCTCTGCGCTGGGGGGCGACCTCAGCCGGCACGGTGCACCTGCCGGGGACGACATCTCTTTCATCAAGGGGCGGGAAGGTCTTTGCCAGTATCCGCGGTCTGCCGCCCCCTTCCTTCCAGGGGAGGGGTGGCGACGCACCGTCTTTCTCCAATGACCTGTTTTCCGCCCTCAGTCAAGAGCGGAGTGGTGCAATGGGGGCGGGATAAGGGTGGTTCTTTCCGCCTCTCCTGTGGTGGGGGGGCGCCCATCTCGGGGATGGACTCCACGACGGTCTTGCCGGCGGATGGGGGCTGGCGGCGGAAGGTTTTTATCGCGCAGGCGGTCGGACGCTGGGCGCTATGTCATGATAACCAATGTTTGCTGTCAACAACAGAGAATCGATGATGATTTTCTCGGCCCCTCTTCATACAAAGGGGATTCTCTGGATAACAGGTGATCGCTCTCGCCCTCTTTCCTCTTGCCGAAAGGGGTTTCACGGGATAGGCTGTGTCCTGTCATGAGGTGTTCGGTCAGTTTATCGCCTCGAGAAAATGTCGTTTTTGCTATGCCAACCCGCAGGGCCATCTGGCCAATCCCTGGGCCAGCGCGCTGGATTGCCCCATGGGTGGCCCTGTCAACCATATCAGGCAGATCAGGCGATGAACCATGCCCGGGCAATGACAGGCCTCCCCGTCTGCGGGAGCACGTTTCGCGCCTCGGTCAGCGGCGTGACGGCGACTGTGTCCCTCCTCCTGGCAAGGCTCAGAGCGGCTGCTGCTGGTGTTTATCGCGCAGAAAACGCACCAGCAACCTCTTGTCGAAATGGTCCTCGGGAAGCTTGCGGCGGAATTCCTTGAGGATGGCCTCCTTCTGCTGCGCTGAGTATAATTCCCATTTCTTCCACAAGGCCGAAGAAGAGAGGTGCTCGGGGATGGTCATCGGTCGTCTCCAGGGTGGACTTTTTCTCCCTTGCGACATTGAGGTCATGCCTTCTCGGCCATGACCCTCTCCGGCACGACGACACCCTCCGGCCTGGTCGAGAGGCAGGCGAGGAGGCGCCTGCAGAGGCCGATGAGCGCAGCCGCGGCGAGCAGGGAGAGGGGAAAGAGGATTTGCAGGGTGACGGGGACGAGAAGGAGAGCGACGAGAATCTGCGAGTGTTCCATGACCTTTTCCTCCATAAGCGGTGATTATGGCCTGGCAGCGGAAGCTGCACGGGCCGAGGTCGCCCTTGTCGGCGGCTGGCGGGAATGTTCGGTCAACGGGAAGCAAAAGGGTGGCGATGGGGGTGGCAGCCGGTCCATCGCCTGATGCAGCTTACCCTGCTCGGAGCCAGGTGCATATCCTCAACGTTGAGTATTTTCTTCGGTCATTGGGGGGACGACGATGCGTAACTATCTCAAGGCCTATCAGGATGTGTGGCAGGCGGGGTATGTTCTCGAAGAGTCTCTGCAGAAGCAGATCGAGTATCATCTGCTCATCGACAGGCATTTACCCGATACGGCGTCGTTTTTCTATGTGGTCAAGTTCCCCGACGGGCGCTACAGCTTCCTTGGCAGGCAGCAGGAGGCGGTCTCGGGCTATCCCAACGAGGTGTTTTTCGAGCGGGGGGTGGGCTTCTTCCTCGAGAATATCCACCCCGACGAGGTGGATATCGTCCTCAATCATGTCTATCCCGATATCACCGCCTTCGTGGCGAGCCTCGACGAGGGAGAAAGAACCCAGGTGCTTGTTCAGTACAACTATCGTTTCCGACGTAAAAACGGAATGTTCGTCAACCTCCTCGAAAATGTCAATGTGCTGGCGCTCGATGAAGCGGGGCGGCCGGGGCTGGTTCTTGGCAATGTCATCATGCTGCAGAGCGAGGAGGTTCTCCCCGTACGCCTGGCGATCAAACGGCTTCGCAAAGCCGATGTGGCCGAGCTGGCGTTCAGCAAGGTCTATTCGCCGTTGCGCGAGGAACACCGGCTGACCGGCAGGGAACTCGAGATTCTTCGTCACGTGGCAATCGGCAGAACCAGCCGGGAGATTGCCGCGAGGCTCTTCATCAGTCCCCATACCGTCGACACCCACCGCCGCAATCTCCTGAAAAAGTTGGGTTGCCGTTCGGTGGTCGATCTCACCCAGGTAGCCTTTCAAAACGGCCTGTTATAAACCCTTGCAGCCATAAGGGGCGTGTTGAAGACGGAATGATCCTCGCGCTGGGCTTGACTGTCCGTTGAAGCTTTTGGCATACTGACAGTAGGGACGGGGTGTGTAGAGATGACCCGGCAAAAGGCGGAGTGTACATTTATGGCTGCTGAAAAAAGGAAGATCCTCATCATGGATGATGAGGCGATGGTGGGGGAAATCGCCTGCCACATGCTGCGCTTTTTCGGCTTCGAGGGCGTCTGGGTGGCGGAGGGCGGCGCCGCCGTGGCCGAGTACCAGCGCCAGCTGGAGGCAGGCTGTGCCTATGCGGCGGTCATCGTCGACCTTACCGTACCTCAGGGCATGGGGGGCAGTGAAGCCTCGGCGCAGATCCTCGCCCTCGATCCGAATGCGAAAATCTTCGTCTCCAGTGGTTTTGCCGGGGACCCGATCATGGTCGACCACCGGCGTTACGGCTTTATCGGCGCCATCGACAAACCCTTCGATATGGCCACGGTGCAGCGTCTCCTCGAGGTCCTCTAGCCCCAGTCCCCTCATGGCAGGGGCCTACGCCAACGTTTCCCGACAGTCCCTCCGTATCTGACGATGCGGCTCTGGCAGCGATCCGCCTTTTTTACCTGGCCGGCACCGGCGCAAGGTTGCCGCAGGTGTTTCGCCATATCCCCGCCACGGCCAGCGATGGCCTCCAGGCTCGCCCGTTCCTCACTTCTTCGCCTCCCCGTCTTGCCATGAGATGAGCGGGGTGACCTTGTACTCCTCATCCTGATAATTGTTATCGTAAGAGCAACTACTCAGATTGAACATGATATATAAGTGTGCTATTGAAACAGAGTAGATCGCTATATTGTCGCGGGTATTGATGAGGTTAAAAATTGATATGAAATATTTCTAGAGTTGGCAGTGGCTTCAGGGTTTGCGCTGACCATTGAATCATTAAATATATGGATTTATAGATATAAGTATGTTTGAGTAGTGGGGAAAAAGTTTGAAATGGTAGCGTTGCTCTCGAAGAGTATTGTTCTTTTTTGCACTATCTGTTGGAGTTGATGTCCGTGTGAAGGTTGTTTGATGTATCGGCATGATAAATAATTAGTGAGGGGGGGATATGAAAAAATTACTTGCAGCAATGGCCTTGGCTGGCACGATGCTTGGTGGAGGAACATTCTCCTCTGCTGCTCTCGTGGTGCTGTCCCCAGGCGTATGGGATGATTTTTATTTTTATGCCGCTGGTACGGCGGTGGACGAGACCTGGGCCTTCGACCTTCCTGCCGGGTACTCGCTCTATGTCACCGATGCCTTCTTGTCCGGCGACCAGTTCGCAGTCTATAACGACGGTGTCCTGCTCGGGCTGACCAGTTATGTGGCGACGGGGGCCAGCGGATATGAAGAGCCCCAGGGGGCATATGACTCGGGCCTTTACAGCCGCGGGGAATTTCCTCTCTTTGCAGGATATTACGGCAATATCCATCTCTTCGTCGAGCTCAGCCCGCATGGGTCGGGTGGCGCGTTCATCAAGATCGATCATTCCTCTTTGAGTCCCGTGCCCGAGCCGGCGACCATGTTTCTCTTCGGCGCTGGTCTGCTTGGGTTCACAGCAGTGCGGAGGCGGAAGAGTTTCCGTTGATGGTTCATCCCTAGCGAAGTC
>JANJUM010000135.1 GCA_024710585.1 Desulforhopalus sp. | reverse complement strand
CCGCGCAGATCGGCAATCCGTTTCGACAGCTCGCGGAGGTGAAGACGCTGCACCGCCGCCGACAAGGCCTCGATCTCGGTGGCCAGGGCGCGGGTCTCGAGGTCGAACTGGACGCCGCAGATATGGGCGTAGCCATGCCTGGTACGCACCTTGGAAAGGCGCCGCACGATGCCGGACACGCTCAGCTCCCCGACATCTTCGACATGCACGGTAAAGCGCAGGTTTTCCCCTCCCTCATACGAGACACTCTCGCCGTTGATCTGAAAGGCCAAACCCATGGCGCTGATATCGACGATCTCATGGTAGGTCTTCTCCCTGGCCGCCCCGTTTCCCCGCTCGAAAAAGATGCGCGCCGCCACCGAAGCCAGGGTCTTGACACGGTAGAGCCGAAAATTTCGCAACACCCGGCCGACGACAGGAAAGGAAAAACGGAGCACCTGGCAATCCCGCACCATATCGGGCCGCAGCAACTGGCAACCGAGCTCGATGGCGATGGAGCCGGTAAAATAACGCAATACCACCGACCTGCTGGTGCGCACCCGAGCATTACCGATGGCTGGGGTCAAAGGCGTGAGGACGATGCTCTCGGCGTTTTTGAGATAGGAGCCGGAGGCGTAGTCAGGTTCGACGAGCACCGTCTCGCCCCGCACCTCGCGGGCTTCGAGGGGCGGAGGATCGTCGAGGAGATGGGCGAAAAAAATGCGGGTGCAGTCGTTGAGGTGAACCTCGACGAGGTGTTCTTCGAAAAATAGGGTCTGCAGATAGGGGAGGATATTGTCCGCCCCGACGATCATCTGGATATCATCGGGGCTGCTCCGCCCTTCAGGCCTCCCCAGCCGGGAGTCGGGGAAAAAGGTGGCGCAGAGTCTTTCCGGGTCTTGAGACAGTTCACAGGCGAGGGCTTCCATAGGCGGCATTTTGCAGTTAATGATGGCATAAAAACCGGTCGACAAAGACTCATCGAAGTTTTTTCGTGTCGATCGGTGGTCATGTATATCAACTGACGTTTACTTATCATATAAGTACGCCTGAATGACTGCAAGAGCCTAAGGAAAAATACCTTGAATAGATCAGGGACGAATATCTCTCAATTAATATGAAAATACCTAGTGTTTATGCGTCCTCTACGACTAATTTATAATGGTAAATGTATATGCTAGACGATGGAGACAGCCAGAAAATTACGGGTATTCCCTAATAGCCTGCGGAACCTATGCCGGACTCGACGAGTCACTGCGGCACCCCCTGTTGCGACACGCCACCAGGGGGAGCCAACGCCGCTGCCATGCAGTCGTCCCCCGACCCCGCCTCCTCCCCCCATCGCTCGGACAGGGCGCCGCCTCGGCAGCGATGGGCCGTGATCGGCCCCCGGCCCCCTCGCCCTGCCAGCACCAGGCAATTCCCTCCATCTCTTCGTGCTCAGCCAATCCATGCCGCCACAGGGCCTCGAAAAAACCGCGCAGAACCCAGCAGCGAAAGCGGCGATGAACCGCCGCCACCCCGATTCCCTGGAACCGTTCGCGCGGCAGAGCACTCCATACGATGCCGGTGCGCAGCACATGGAGTATCGCGTCGAGATAGAGCCGGTCATCATAGCGGGCTTTCCGTCCTCCTCCCGGCCGACGCTGGTAACTCCTGCCCTCGACCCGCCGACCTTGCGGGATGAGGGGTTCCACCGCACGCCAGAAGTCCTCGCCGACACCCTGCCTGTCGAGTCTCTCCATACCCCCTCCAGCATACTCTCCGCTTGCCACCAGACGGCCCCGCCGCTGCAGCCCGCGGTTGCAGTTATTCATAGATAATTTCTGAATATCTTTTCCAAAAAATATTTTCAAGAGAAAATACAGAGAAGCTTTTCCGCATACTTCACGCCAAATCAATTTATACAAGGAAATAGATCTCCCCACTCCATCAGACGGTATTACCAATATTTTCAACACCGATTTATTGAAGAATACTGCCGATACTCTGACACAGTACGGGAAAACACTTACAGGGAGCGAAATTTCCTTATGCGCATATTTTCTGGAAGGTACATAAACTGCTTTTGAGAGTTATATATAAGACTATCCTGCATGAGATGAACCCGCCGAAGGCAAGATGGCTATGGCAGGCACCGCAGCGGCAGAAAACCAGCCACAGCCATCGGACCGAAGCAGGGAAGACAGGGCCGTGCGGACCACGACAGAGGACAGGAGCGATGTATACTGCGAAAACGGGGAGGACCGGCGACTCGGCCGCACGGATGTCAGGGGAGGGAACTTTCCTGAGAAGAACGGTGCCCCCGGCGAGGTGAACGACAGAGAACGAACGGTGCGGGGGCCGGACATGGGGGAGCGGCGTTCCCGCCGCTCCCCGGCTCATCCTAAACGGTGAACTGGCCGACCAGGCCGGTCAGCTTCTGCGAGAGCCTGCCGAGTTCCTCGGCGGCCTGGTGGATCTTGCGACTGTTGTCCTTGACGTCGACGGAGCGCGACTTTACTTCGGCGACGCCTTCGGCCATGTTGGTGGTCTTGACGCTGCTGCCGGCAACATTCTCGCTGATCTCCGACAGCCCCTGGGATGCCTGTCCAACGTTGCGCACAATCTCGTTGGTGGTGATCGCCTGCTCCTCGACGGCGGTGACGATGGTGGTCACCACCTCGTTGACGTCGTCGATGACCTGGGCGATGGTGGCGATATCGCCGATGGTGTCCCCGGTCTGCTTCTGGATCTGTTCGATGGCCTCCCTGATCTTGCCGGTGGCGGTTGCCGTCTGCCGGGCCAGCTCCTTGATCTCGTTGGCGACCACGGCGAAGCCCTTGCCCGCCTCCCCGGCCCTGGCCGCCTCGATGGTGGCGTTGAGGGCCAGCAGGTTGGTCTGCTCGGAGATCTCGGTGATGGTCTCGGTGACCGTGCCAATGGCCCCGGCCGCCTCGCCCAGCCCTTTGACCCCTTCCTGGGCGCTTCTCGCCGTGGTCACCGCCTGCTCGGTGGTGGCCCTGGCGCGGGCGCTGTTTTCAGCGATCTCCTTGATGGTCGCGCCCATCTCCTCGGAAGCGGAGGCGATCATGTCGAGGTTGGTGGTCGATTGCTCCATGGCCGCCGACACCGAGTTGATATTGTTCGCCACCTCCTCGGCATCGCCGGCCGCCTGGTCGGCTATGGCGGTGGTGCTATCGGCGCTGTCGACCATCTCGGTGGCGATGGACGACAAGGTCCGCGCCGACTCGGCCAGAGCCTGGGACGAGGCGGCGATATCGCGCAGCATCTCCCGCGAGCGCTGCACCATCATGCCCAGCGCGTTGGTGAGCTGCCCTATGGCATCGCTGTTGTCGGAGGCGAAGGAGATGGTATAGTCGCCCTCGCCGACCCTGATGCTCTTTTCCGCAAGCTCCTTGAGCGGCCGGTTGATCGAGCGCACCAGGAGCAGGGTGAGGATGACGCCGAGGAGCACCACCACCAGGCCGACGAGAAGGTTGTTGCGCAGCATCTTGCGGTCGAGGCCGGCGATGATGTCGGCGCGCTTGAGGGAAGCGCCGAGATAGACCCCCCAGGCCTCGAGGTATTTGACATAGACCACCGTCTCCTCGTCCTGCCAGCTGCAGGTGAGGAAGCCCTCTTTGTGATCCTTGAGCTGCGGCACGAGGGCAAAGAGGTTGTCTTTCGCCCCCAGGGTCGGGTGGACGAGCACCTCGCCCTTGTCGTTGTAGATGAAGAAGCCCCCCGGTCCGATCTTGGTGCGGACAATGAAATCCTTCACCTGACCGTTGAGCATGAGGTTACCGACATACAGGGCGCCGACGACCTTGTTGTCGATGTCGCGCAGTGGCGCATAGGTGGTGAGATACCAGTCGTTGACGACGAACGCCTTGCCGCGGAAGGTCTCCCCGGCGACGATGGCCTTGTAGACCGGGCTGTCGGCGGGGATGTAGGTGCCGGTGGCGCGCTTGCCGTCCTCCTTCTTGACGGTGGTGGCGATGCGCAGCAACTTGTCGTCGACGAGCTGGAAGATGGTCGCCGACGACCCGGAGATGGCCTGAATGGCGTCGACGATCTCCACCGAGTCGTTGAGATAGCTGATGCCCAGCTGCAGCTGCGACACCTTTTTGGTCTCGGTCTGCTGCGTCACCTGGTTGGTCATGGTGATTTCGCGGGCG
>JANJUM010000066.1 GCA_024710585.1 Desulforhopalus sp. | reverse complement strand
GTCAGGGCCGAGGACGGTCGCGTCCTCGGCTTCTGCAACGACGTCACCGAGCGCCGCCGTGCCGAAGAGCAGCTGCGCGAAAACGAGGCCAACATCCGCCTCATGCTGGACGGCATGGAAGAAAGCGTTACCGTCATCGCCGCCGATGGCACCATTCTTTTCGCCAACCGGCGCTCGGCGCTGAACTATACCGGCAACGCGGAAACAGGCCTGGTCGGTAAAAACATCGCCGAGTTCCTCCCCAAGGAACAGGCCGAGTTCCACCTGGCCGCCTTCCGCGAGGTCATCAGCAGCCGTCAGCTCGTTATCCGCGAAGTGATGGTGCCCAAGGACGATGGCGAACGCTGCTACCTCAACCGCCTGCAACCCCTCGACTACGGCCGTGAACATATCGCCGCCGTACTCTCCATTTCGCTGGACATCACCGAGCGCAGACAGTTCGAGGACGAACGCAAGCGGCTGCAGACGCAGCTCGCCCATGCCCAGAAGATGGAGGCCATCGGCACCCTTGCCGGAGGTATCGCCCACGACTTCAACAATATCCTCGGCGCGGTCATCGGCTATACCGAGCTCGCCCGTGAGGACTGCACGCGCGGTTCGGAGATCTCGCAGAATCTCGACCGCGTACTCGAAGCGGGCAAACGCGCCGCCGCCCTGGTGGGGCAGATCCTCGCCTTCAGCCGGCGCCAGGACAGCGACCGCATCTCCCTGCTCCTCGGCCCCATCGTCAAGGAGGTGGTCAAACTGCTCCGCCCGATGCTGCCGACGACCATCGCCATCATCCATCGCGTCGACAGCGAACGCTTCATCCTTGCCGACCCCACCCAGGTGCACCAGGTGATCATGAACCTCGCCACCAACGCCTTCCATGCCATGGAACAGAGCGGGGGGCGGCTGGAGATCGCCGTCCGCGACGTCGACTACGACGAAGCCGCCCTTGCCGTCCACCCGGGGGTGACTCCCGGCCCCTTCGTCCGCCTCACCGTGGCCGACAGCGGCGCCGGCATCCCGGCAGAGATCAGGGAGCGCATCTTCGACCCCTATTTCACCACCAAGGAGGTCGGCAAGGGCACCGGCATGGGCCTGGCCATCGTCGACGGCATCGTCCGTTCTTCCGGGGGGTTCCTCACCTGCGACAGCGAAATCGGCCGCGGCAGCGTCTTCGCCATCAACTGGCCGGCCTGCCCCAGCGAGGACGCCACGCCAGTGGAGCCGGCGGAAGGGGATGACCGCGGACAGGGACATATCCTCCTCGTCGACGACGAAGAGCTCCTCGTCAGCATGACCCAGTCGATGCTGCGCCGCCTCGGCTACGAGGTCACCGCCTGCACCGACAGTCTTCAGGCGCTGCGCACCTTCGAGGGCGCCAAGGAGCGCTTCGACGCCGTAGTCACCGACCAGACCATGCCCGGGATGACCGGCCTCGACATGGCGCGGCGCATGCTCGAGCTCCGCCCCGGCCTGCCCATCATCCTCTGCACCGGCTACAGCAACCTCGTCAACGAGGCCCAGGCGAGGGAATGCGGCATCAAGGCCTTCGCCGCCAAGCCGCTCACCAAGAAGGGTCTCGCCCGGCTGCTTCGGGAGCTGCTGCGCCCCGCGGCGACCTGATGGCCGTCGTGTCGGGCGTCAGCCGCGCGCTTCTCAGCGCGAGGACTGCAGGCTGTATTTGTAGTAGGAGTGGCAGATCCCCTCGTCGGAGATCATGCACGGCCCGATGGGATTCTTGGGCGTGCAGGCGAGGCCGAAGGCCGGACAGTCCGGGGGCAGACCGCGCCCGGTGATGATGGCGTTGCACTGGCACATGCAGGATTCGACACCCTCTTCGAAGCGCACGTTGAAGCGCTTGGTGGCGTCGAACAGGGCCAGTTCGTCGCGGATGACGAAGCCGCTGTTCTCGATGGTGCCGAGCCCGCGCCAGTCGGTGTCCACGGCGAAGAAAACCTCGGAGACCATGCGCCGCGCCTTGCGGTTGTCGGCGCTGGAGTAGATGAAGGCGGTGCCGTCGTCGAAGTGGGTCTGGCCGCGGCGGATCTGCTTGACCAGACTGAGAATGCCCTCGAGGATGTCCACCACCTCGAAGCCAGCTATATAGCAGGAAATATGGTGTTTTTTAGCCAGCTGCGTATAGGCCTTGGTGTCGGAGATGGTATTGATGTGGTCGGAGCAGAGCAGGCCACGGATATCGAGATCCGGGTCGAGCAGCAGGAGATCGATGGTCGGCGGCAGCAGACGGATCGAGGGGATGACGCAGAAGTTGCAGATGCCGAGGCGGGCCGCCTCGAGAATGGTCTCGGCGACGCTGGGAGCGGTGGCCTCGAAGCCTACCGCCGGGTAGACGACGGTGTAGTCTGGCTCGCGCCGGGCGATGTCGAGGGCGTCCATGGGGGAGATGATCACCTCGATGCGCGCCCCGCGGGCGGCGATCGACCCCAGGCTCTCCTTGCTGCCCGGGACCCGCAACAGGTCCTCGCAGGCGGCGGTGATCACCTTGGGCTGGGTGGCGATCTTGATGAAGGCGTCGATATGCCCGGCCGGCATGACGCAGACACTACAGCCGGGACCGGCAACCAGTTCCAATTTTGCCGGTAATTTCTCACGAATGCCGTATTTGAGGATCGCCCGATTCTGGGTGCCGCAGACCACCATCAGGCGCATCGGCCGATCCACCAGCTGAGGCAGTTCCGCAAGGAGCGCCCGCTGGCGCTCTTGATCTTTTGACACTTCGGCTATCGCCATTCGAC
>JANJUM010000035.1 GCA_024710585.1 Desulforhopalus sp. | reverse complement strand
GCTCTCCCGGGCCTGGGCGACCCTGGCCAGGGCGCGGTCGAGGTCTTCCGGCCGGCTGCCGGCGACGAGCTCGGCAAGCACTGCCTGGGCATGGGCAAGGCCCGCCTCGGCCATGGCCACCGCCAGGGTCTGGTCGCCGTTGTCGAGGCGGGCCAGCACCTGGCCGGCGCGGACCGTGTCGCCCTCCTCGACGAGTCGTTCGAGGAGCTTGCCGGGGATGCGGAAGCTGAGCTGGGCCTCGGTGGCCTCGATATTGCCGGAGAGGCGCAGGTGCAACTGATGGTCTTTTTCGCGCAGGTAGTTGTAGAGCACAACCCCGAGGACGATGACGAGGAGCAGCGGCAGGATGATGCGCAGCCGTTTTTTCATGGTGTCTCCTTTGGCGTGGTGATGGTGGCGCTGACGGCGGCGATGCCGCCCAGGGAAAAGACCCAGACGAACTCGGCCAGCCGTTCGAGATTGTGTTCATTGGGGGCGTTGACCGGGCTCATCAGGCCGATCACCGGAGCGGCCACTGCGTAGTAGATGCACTGGCCGATGATGGAGATGGCGCAGGGCAGGAGCTTCTCGCGCGGGCAGGGGAGGGCGACGATATCGGCGATGATGTCCACCAGCATGTCGCGGTGCGGCTTGATATAGCGGTCGAGCATGGCCTCGAAGGCCGGGCTTGGCGCGAGCAGTTCCCTGGCGATGAGCCGGCCGCGCCCGGCCAGCCCGCCCCAGCCCTCGCGGCTCTGCAGCCGGTAGAACATGGCGCGCACGAAGGCGCGCAGCCGCTGCTGCGGTGAGGGCTGCGGCGGCAGGTCCATGTCGGCGGGGAAGCGGGTGAAGCCGGTGTGGAAGACCTCTTCGAGGATGGCCGCGTAGAGGCTTTCCTTGTCACGGAAGTGGTAGTTGATCGCCGCCACGTTGACCCTGGCCCGCTCGGCGATGAGGCGGATGGTGGTATCCTTGAAGCCCTTTTCGCCGAAGATGTCTCCGGCGACGGCGAGGATGCGCTCCTTGGTGGAGGCCGGTTGCTCGTCCATGGTGTGGTCCTTTGCATGAATGATTTAAACGAAGGAATAAAACAAATGTTTAAATCATGCAAGAAGAAATCATGGCGGCGAAGATGGAAATTCATCTGGAGGAGGGCGGCACTGCCGGAGAGGTGGGAAAAGGCTGGCGCAGGGTGGGGCGAGGGACGGCAGGAAGCGGCGGGGGCTACGGCGCCCTGCTCAGAGGATGCGCATGGTCAAGTCGCCGACGCCCTGGCGTTCCAGCGAGAGGCGTTGCGCCAGGTGGTAGCTGAGGTCGACGTCGCGGCCGGCGATATAGGGGCCGCGGTCGGTGACGGTGGCGGTGGCCGTCTCGCCGGTGGCGGGGTTCCCGAGGAGCACGCGGGTGCCGAGGGGCAGATCCTTGTGGGCGATGGTCGGCGCATACATATCATAGGGGTCGCCGTTGGCCATGGGGCGGCCGTGGTGCTCGGCCCCGTACCAGCTGGCCACCACCGCCTCGCTGGCCCGGCTCTCGATCTTGCCGGGAATGCGCAGCACGGCGCCGATCTGCAGGGCGCGTGGGTCGCTGATATTGTTGAGGCGGAGGATTTCCTCGGGGTCGACCTTATACACCTTGACCGCCAGTTCCCAGACGGTGTCGCCGGCCTTGACCGTGTGGCTGCGCTCGGCCGAGACGGTGCGCGTAGCTGCCGCCGCAGCGGCGGGGAGGAGCGAGGCCTGGGCCTGCGGCGAGGACGAGGGGAGAGTCGGCGTGGAGGTTGGCGCGCTGGCCTGGGGGGCGGCGGCCGCGCTGGCCTGGCGGCCGGCCCGGCCAGTGACCGTCGCGACCCGTCCCATGGCGGCCTGGCCCTGGCCGCTGCTGGTGGCCAGGGCAGCTCTGGCAGTGGTGGTCTGCTTCTGTCCGTTGGCCGAGCCTGCGCTCAGCATGGCCTCTTGCCATGCCGTGGTGGCGGGGCCGCCAAGGGCAGTCTGCCCGGCCCTGTTGCCGGTTGCCGCCTCTGCTCGCTGAACTGTGGCGGCGCTGGTCGGCGAACCCTGCTGTGGGGTGCCGCGGCCTTGCGTCGCCTTATCGAGGGCGGCGGCGAAGGGGCTGGCGGCGCTGTTCCCGGCGCCTGCCGTCGAGCCGCCGCTGCCGCTGGCGGTCTGACGCGCCGCTTCCGCGGAGGGCTTCTGCCGCACGGTTCTGGCGGTATTGTCGAAGTAGGCGATATGGCCGCCGCCGATGATCTTGTACTCCATGCTCCACCGTCTCAGGGGTTGCTCTTGTCTTTCTTATCGGCGCTCGAGCGTGAAACCTTAGCCGATACTGGCCGACGCCAGCAATTCTTGGCCGGGAGCACCCAGCCTGCAGCCAGGCGCGGGCGATGGTTTTCGGGCCAGAGCCTTGTGTTAAGGCACGCTTGCCACGCGGCCCTCTTTCAGCCGCCTCTTGGCCGCCTCGATATCGAAGGCGGCCGGGTCGAAGTCGGGACGGCCGGCGAGCTGGAGCAATTGGTTCTGCTGCTTGTGGCCGGGGGTCTCGAAATTTTTCAGCAGGGTCTGGTATTCATGGATGTCGCTTACCGTTTCCGGCGGGCAGGCGCGCTCGCCGGAGAGCAGCAGGGGGTGCTTCAGTTCCCGCTCCGCAGGGACGATCTCCTCGAGGTGCAGCTGGTGTTCCCAGCCCTCGCCGGCGCTATAGAGATAGGTGAAGATGAAGCGCATGTCCTCCTCGAGGAGGTGCAGCTTGTAGAAGTTCTCGTCGAAGCGCTTCGAGGCGCGCAGCGCCGGCGTCTTCAAGGCCGGTTCGTAGCAGATCTTGCCCACCAGGAACTGGTGCACATAACCGTTGCTCCAGCCCATGGCCTTCTGGATGACGTCGTGCAGCTGGGCCAGGGTGAACTCGCCGGGGACCTGGATGCGCCGCCAGATGAGCGGGTCGGAAAAGGCGATGGAGATATGCAGGATATAGCTGGGCGCCTTGGCGTCGTCTTTTTTGTCCTTTGTCTGTTTCGCGCCGGGAAAGACCCCGGTGATCACTTGAGCCATGTTTCCTCCCTTGTCCTGATGTGGCGGCGGCAACGCGCCAGCCTGTATGTCCACCCTAAGTCATTCTCGGTCGAAAATACAGGTCGCAGCGGCAAAAAGCCTCCTCCGGCGGCGCAG
The DNA here is from genome assembly GCA_024710585.1 of Desulforhopalus sp. Classification (GTDB taxonomy): domain Bacteria; phylum Desulfobacterota; class Desulfobulbia; order Desulfobulbales; family Desulfocapsaceae; genus Desulforhopalus_A. The sequence goes on along the minus strand of JANJUM010000035.1, from coordinate 8,013 downwards.
GAGCGGCGCCACGGGTCTCGACACGGTCTAGGATCGTCTGTCGAGGATCTCGCGCAGCTTGCCGGACAGCCGCAGGAGGTCAAAGGGTTTCTGGATGAAGCCGGCACAGCCCTCGGCGAGGATGCCTTCCGCCTGTCCCTCGAGGCTGTAGCCGCTGGAGAGCAGCACCCGAACCGCCGGGTTGATCTCCCTGAGGCGCCTGAAGGTCTCGTCGCCACCCATTTCCGGCATGATCATATCGAGGATGACCAGATCCACCTCCCGCCAGCGGTCAGCGTACCAGGCGATGGCCGCACGGCCGCCGCAGGCGCCGTGCACCGTGTAGCCGAGCTGGCTGAGCATTGCTGTGGCCACCTCGAGGATCATCGCCTCGTCGTCGACGAGGAGAATCCTTTCGCTGCCCGGTTGAATTTCCTCGGCAGGGATGGTCTTTGCCAGGGGCAGTTCGCTGGAGGCCGGCAGATGGATGGTGAAGCGCGCCCCCTGGCCGGGACTGCTCGCCACGGATATGGCGCCACGGTGGTTCTTGACGATGCCATAGGCCGAGGCCAGGCCGAGTCCGGTGCCGCGGCCGCGCTCCTTGGTGGAGAAGAAGGGTTCGAAGATGCGGTCGCGGATCTGCTCGTCGATGCCGACGCCGTTGTCGGCGACATCGATGACCAGGTAACTGCCCGGCGTCAGGGTGAGGTGCTCCGCCTCGAGATCGCCGATGTCGCGGCAGCTGGTGGCGATTTCCAGACGACCGCCGCCGGGCATGGCCTGCCAGGCGTTGACGAAGAGGTTGAGCAGCACCTGCTCGATCTGGTTCTCGTCGACCCGCGCCGCCGGCAGGCCGTGGCCGAGGTCGAGGGAGAGGGTCAGTTCCTTGCGGGTGCGGCCGAACATCGAGGCGGTCTTGCGCACCAGCTCGTTGATATCGGTGCTGACCAGGTCGTAGGTCCCGGCGCGGGCGAAGCCAAGCAGCTGGGCGGTCAACGCGGCGGCACTCTTGACGTACTCCTCGATGGCGGCGAGGTGCTCGCGCAGAGGGTCGTCGGCGGCCTCGGCGGGCAGCTGCAGCAGGGCCAGCGAGGCGCGGCCGGCGATGCCCATGAGGATGTTGTTGAAGTCATGGGCGATGCCTCCGGCGAGGGTGCCGATGGCCTCGAGGCGCTGGGCCTTGTGCAGGTTTTCCTCGAGGCGCTTGCGTTCGCCGATGTCGATGAGAAAGCCGCGCAGGCCCACCGGCTGGCCGTCCTTGTAGACCAGGGCCGACCTCGTCATCACCGGGAAGCGGGCGCCGTTCTTGTCGCGCACCAGATACTCGTTGAGGCCCATCTGTTCGCCCTGCATGAGCCGGGCGAGGTTGTTGCGCAGCTTGATCTTCTCCTCGCCGGGGAAGAAGTCGTAGGCGTTGAGCCCGGCCGCGACCTCTTCGGCGGTGAAACCGAACTGCTCCATGCCGCTGCGGTTGAGGAAGAGCAAACGCCCGGAGAAGTCGATCTCGAAGATCGCCTCGGGCAGCATCTCGGAGAGCTCGCGGAAGCGGGCGATGCTCTCGCGCAGCGCCTCCTCGGTCTTCTTGCGCTCGCTGATATCGATGCTCACCCCGAGCATTGCCCAGATTTCGCCACGTTCGTCGAAGAGCGGATGGATGGAGAACAGGGCGGCGAACTCCTCGCCGCCCTTGCGCACCAGGGTGGTCTCCTGCGACAGCCCCTGGTGGGTGCGGAGCATGGCCTGGTGGCGCTCGGAGAAGAGGGCGATGTCGGCGGGGGTATGCAGCACGGAGACCGGCTGGCCGAGAATTTCCTCGCGGCGGTAGCCGAAAATTTTCTCGGCGCCGGGGCTGAAGTCGATGACCCGCGGCGTCGGCGCGGCGCCGTCGGTGAGCACGAAGGCCACCGAGTCGGCGGCGTCGAAGATGGCGCGCAGCCGCTGCTCGCTGCGCTTGAGGGCCTTCTCCACCCGGCGCCGCCGCACCAGGGTGGTGCCGATGACGGCGATGACCAGCAGCAGCAGGAAAAAGGCGAAGGCCGCCTGCAGCACCAGGCTGCGGTATTGCTGGAAGAAGGAGGGCGGTCTGCCGATCACCGTCGAACCTGGCGGCAGCCGCCCCTCGTCGATGGCGAAGCGCCGCATGGCGCGGTAGTCGAAGAGCAGGCGGTTGGAGCCCTCCCTGACCACAGGGATGGCCGCCGGCGATTCGCCGCCGAGGACGCGCAGGGCCAGCTCGGCCGCCTCGTCGCCCTGCGCCTCGCCGGTGGTCAGCATGCCGCCGAGGACGCCGTGGCCGAGGTGAAAGTCCCAGACGCTGTAGACCGGCACGCGGCAGTGCGGCGTCAAGAGGTCGGCGCTGCGCTCGTGGGAGAAGACCTCGCCGTCGCTGTCCCTGGTGAAGCTGAGCAGCAGCACGGCGCTGTCGTCGCCGAGGAGGGAGCAGCGCTCCTGTAGCTCTTCCATGGTCTGCGGCGGGACGAAGGAGAACTGCAGCCGGCCCCGGTAGCGGGGTTCGAGCTGTTCCACCAGGCGGCGGTTGGCGATGGCGGTGATGGTCTCGTCGTCGATGATCACCAGCTGGCGCAACTGCGGCTGTATCTGCAGGGCGGCCTCGATGGTGTCGGCGATGCTGAAGGTCTCCACCACCCCGGTGAACCACGGGGGCCCGGCGAGCATCGCCTCCTCGAAGTAGTTGACCCCGCAGAAGATGACCGGCGTCCCGGCAAAGAGTTCCTGGTGGTGGCGGCGGACGAGGGAGAAGGCGAAGTCGTCGCTGACGATTATCGCCGCGAGGTGCCGGTCTTTGTATTTATGGGCGAGGAGTTGGTGGAGGTTGGCCTGGTGGGCCTCGTCGTCGATGCGCTTGGCGTCGAAGTACTCGTAGAAGAGCTCTACCGCGAAGGGGGCCTGGGAGAGGCGCCGCTCGATGCCGCGGCTGATGCCGTCGGTCCAGCCGAGGCCCTGGTGGTAGGAGTGGAGAATGAGGATATCGCGTGGTTTGTCCCTGCCGTGGTCGGCACGACCGAGGCCGGGGAGAAGCAGGAGGAGGCAGAGAGTGATGGCGAGTCTCGACATAGGCCTGGGCCTGAAAGAGTGAAAACCGGCGCAGCCGGGTGGCGCGTTTCTTCCCATCCTATCATATATGGACCGAGAAACAACCGCGGCGGGCGCTTTTTTCAGCCGCGTTCCTCGCCGTCTCCCTCGCTGTTGCTGATCTCTTCCAGGGTGGTGCGCAGCAACTCACGGAAGCGCTGGCGCTGACTGGCGCCGTCGGCGCCCTTTTTGCCGATGGTGCGGAAGAAATCGTGGCAGATCTTGATGTTGCCGGCGCTCCAGCCGTCGGTGAACACCTGCCGCCGCAATGGGTCGGGGAGGGCGGCCGCCGCCTGGTAGTCCCTGCGCCCATGGGCCCAGTTGATGGTGTGGCGATAGAAGAGCAGGGCGCGGTTGAGCAGCACGAAGAGCAGGTCGATGGACCTGGCCGGGCCGACCACCAGCTCTTCGCCGCCCAGCGGCATGCCGAGGAGCTCGGCCTTGCTGGAGAAGGTCTCGCCGCCGAAGAGGGCCCCGAGGGCCCCGGCGACGGTGCCGGCGACGGTGAAGATGCCGAGGCCGTGGCCGAAAGCGGCCATCTCCAGGCCCACGCCGATGGCCGCGCCGCCGAGGCCGCCGGCGATGACCACCTGTTTCTTGTTGAGGCCGAGCAGCTGCCAGGTGCGCTCGTCGAAGAGGTCGGCGTGCACCAGGGAGTGCGGCGGCAGCTGGTAGTCGAAGATATTGTGCTTGAAGAGCTGGCGGATGCCCTCGTGGGCCTGGCGTTCCCTGGTCACCAGGGCCTCGCCGTAGCGGCGGAAGAGCTGCTCGCGGCGCGTGCGCGCCTCCTCGTCGCCGGATACCGGCGCGCGCAGCTCGAGGCTCAGGCAGTCGCGGAGCATGGCGGTGACGATGTCCACCGTCGCCTCAGTGCGGGCCGCCCAGTCGCGGGTGAAGGCGAGCACCACCTGCGACAGCGGCTGATGCCAGTCCTGGTCGATGGACTTGAGCGCCTCGAGCAAGGCGAGGCGTTCGGCATAGGTGGCGCGGTGGGCGTTGAAGACCCGGTTGCTGTTGAAGTTCTTGCGGAACTCGTTCTTCCACTCGTCGAGGTGCGACTCGTCGCGGTCCTTGCAGTTGATGACCGCCATGCGCGGCTTGCCGGTGAGGCGGAGGATCTCCATCTCGGCACGGTCGACGTTGCGCACCGGCCGCGAGCCGTCCACCACGTAGATGATGCCGGCGCCGCGCTCGACCGGGAGGAGCAGCTCGCAGTCGTCGTGCAGCTCGGGGATGGCCTGGGCGTAGCGGCGGAACTCGGCCAGGGCGTCGCCGCCCTCCTTGAGCCGCTTCTTGAGCTCGACCAGCACCCGACCGGGGTTCTGGAAGCCGGGGGTGTCGGTGAAGCGCAACACCTCGCGGCCATCGACGATCACCGGGAAGGTGCGGCAGACGGTGGTCTCGCCGGGGATGGGGCTGACCCGGACCGAGTCGTCCTCGGCGAGGGTGGAGAGTACCGACGACTTGCCTTCGTTGGGGTGTCCGAGGATGGCGAATTCCGGGATCATCTGCTCGCTCCTTAGGCCCTTCGGGGGTGGGCGCGGGGCCTCGTCGCCGCATGGGGCGGCATGGGCTGAAGGCCGCGGGGCGGCGGGGAGGCCGCCTCGTGGCTAGGGGGAATCGAGTGCGAAGACATGGAGATAGGGGTCGCGGGCGGCGGCGCTCTTCTTCTTCCACAGGTGGAGATTGGCGGCGGCCAGGGGGGCGAAGCCGGAGCGCATCGGCCGCCCCACCAGGGCGAGGTGGATCATGGTCTTCTCGGGGAGGATCTCGCGCAGCTCGCGGAGGTAGGTGAGAAAGCCCATCAGGGGCGGCATCCAGCCCTCCATGAGGATGAGCAGGCCGTCGTCCTGGTGGCGGATCTCGCTGGCCAGCTGGTTCTTCATCTCCTCGTCCTCGTCGTAGCCGGTCATGAACTTGTGCACGCTCTTGACGGCGAAGCCGCGCCGCGCCAGGAGCGGGCAGAGCCGGTCGCCGGGGCAGAGGCCGAAGATGTCGTCCGGCACCAGCACCACCTGGGGCAGCAGGTGGGCCGGGTTTTCACCGTTGCCTTCCTCCTCGGGCGGGGCGGGCGCGGCCTCTTCCGGCGCTTCTTCCGGCGGGGCCTGGGAGGAGAGCAGCGGCGTCTTCATGCGGCGCACCGTGGTGCGGCACGAAGCGGTGTCGAAGGCGGCGCCGGCCAGGCTGCGCTCCTCCAGCAGCCGTCCGGCGACGGCGAAGGCGATCCGTGGCAGGAGGCCGTAGACGAAAAGGGCGAGGACCAGAAACGGCCACCATGAGACGAGGTCGGCGGTGGCGAGGTGGCCGATGCCGTCCTTTAAGACGATGCGGCTGCCCTCGATCTCGGCCAGGGAGGGGTAGCCGCCATGGCCGGGGAACAGCCACGACCATGGCGTCGCCGCCAGCTGTACTGCGCGGTGCAGGGCGTCGGCGCCGATGGACAGGGTCGACTGCCAGCCGAAGGCGAGGTCGCTGAAGGCCACCCTGGCCAGGGTCGCCGCCAGCAGGCCGATGTTGCAGAAGATGGCGAAGCCCTGGAACACGGCGAACAGCGGCCAGTAGAACAGCGCCCCGTAGGCCGTGCCCTGGCTGCGGAAGGTGTCGATGGCCAGGGTCCAGGCGGTTTCCGTGGCGGGTGGGCTGACCGCCCCCGGCAGGGCTCGGCGCATCTGGCGCAGCAGCCAGCGGAAACCGGCGTGGAGGGGCAGGGTGTACAGCGACGGCAGCACCGCGCCGGGAAAGAGCAGACGCAGCAGGCAGGCGACGAGGGCGACGAGGGCGAAGAGCAGCTGCGCGCCGACGAAGACCAGCAAAAAGTGGAAGACGTTGACCGGGGTCTCCCCGCTGTAGGTGAAGAAGGCCAGGCCGGCGGCCAGGCCGACGATCAGTCCCTTGAGCGCCGCCAGGCGCCGCAGCAGCATCAGGGTGCGGACGACCACCCCGCCGGGGGTGGCGCCGCCGGGCTGGGGGTCGTGGCGCTGGCGACGCTCGTTCAGCCAGCGGCGCAGCAGAAGGCGGCGCGGCAGGTTGCCGGGCTCCTCCCCCTGACGCTGCAGCTGGAGATAGAGGTCGCGGTCGCGGCGGTGCAGCTCGGCTTCCGGAGTTTCTTGGTCAAGATGCTGAAAATATTCAAAATCGATGATGTCGTCGAGCTTCCAGGAGGTTTTCATGGCGGCCATTATACCAAAACGGCGTGGCGGGGCAAGAGAGGGTCGCGGCTGGCAGGCAGGCTATTTGCCGATATCGGCGAGCTCGACGATGACCTCGACATCCTGCCACGGCTTGGTCACCGGCTGCACCGACGGCGGGGCGATGATCTTGCAGAAGACCCGGTTCTCCTCTTCGATGCTGTTGAGGTAGACCGGCGTGGTGGTAAGGGTTGGCGGCTTTTCGCCGCGCTTGGCCGGCGGCACCATCACTGCAACTTCCGGGGGCACAACCTTGACCTGCTTGATCTTGAGGTGGGCGGGGAGGATGCCGACCAGCTGCGGCACCACCGGCAGCGTGCGCTTGACCATCAGCGCCAGGGTCACCACCAGCTGTTCCGGCTTGCTCCCCATCAGAGTCAGCGCGGCGGGGAGGTGCAGGCTGTCGCCGCTGATGAGAATGGTTTGCTTGCCGGCGACCATCTCCTTGAGATCGAATTTGACCGTCGGCTGCGAGGCGAGGTAGGCGTCGATCTCCGATTTCGGGCCGGCCAGCTGCACGCGCACCTCCTCGGGCTGCTCGCCCACCAGCATCAGGCCTTCGGCGGGGGTGCCGTACTCTACCGGCAGAGTGAGGTTCTTGCTGACCATCTGGCGGTTGGTGGTGATCAGCGTCGTCCAGAAGATGGTGGCCACGGCGAGGCTGGCGAGCAGGGGGAGGATGGTGCGGCGGTCGAGGAGGCCGAGGCGCTCGATGTCGAGGAAGGTGTCGGCGGCGGTATGGCTCTCGATGGCGGCGACGATCTCCTCCAGCGAGCCCAGCCGCCGCATGGCGCCGTCGCGGAAGGCGGAGACCGCCCCGCGCTCCTCGGAGACCACCAGCACCAGGGCGTCGGTCTGCTCGGCGAGGCCCATGGCGGCATGGTGCCGGGTGCCGTATTCCTGGGAGAGACGGGCGGTCTGCGACATCGGCAGGCGCACCCCGAAGCGGGTCAGGCGGCCGTCGTCGATGATCACCGCCCCGTCATGGCCCGGGGAGTTGGGGTCGAAGATGCTCATGATCAGCGGCAGGCTCGGCTCCGCGCCGAGGTCGACGCCGCCGGAGAGCTTCTCTTCCATCGGCTCCTTGCCGGGGTAGACGAGGATCGCCCCCTGGCGCTGCGCGGCGAGCTGCAGGAGGCTCTGGCCGATGAGGCGGCTCAGCTTGTCGTCGCCCGGTGGGCTGGCGCTCTTGCGCACCGAGGCCACCTTCTCGAGGAGCTTGCGCAGCTCCGGCTGGAAGATGACGATGAGAGCGATCACCGCCACATGGCTGACGTTCTGGAAGATCCACTCGATGCCCTCGAGGTTGAGCAGCCGGGCGACCGCGAACACCGCGAAGGCGCTGAGGATGCCGAGGACGATCTTCCAGGTGCCGAGGCGCACCAGGGTGCGGTAGAGGAAGAACAGCGCGGCGGTGATCAGGGCGATGTCGAGCAGCGCCTGCCAGGTGAGAAGCTCGTGGAGAAGGATGCGGAGTTGTGTCATCGCGGTGGTCGGGAAAGCGTCGGCCATGGAGTGGGCGTGGCGGCGACGATGCCGCCGCCTCTCTGCCGGCCGCGGGCGGGCCGCGCCGCAGTTGACCGATCATACCCGCAGATGAACAATTTCTCAGCATTTTTTCAGGGTGGGTGGGGGAAAAAGAGGGACATTAGAAGATGGGGGGGGGCGCGGCCGGAGGGTGCGACCGCGGCGAGATGGTCGATTCTACAATGGCCGGCAAGGGCAGGCTCGACCGATGGCTCGGCAGATGAAA
>JANJUM010000202.1 GCA_024710585.1 Desulforhopalus sp. | reverse complement strand
GCGATGCCTTCGGTGGCCGAATCGGGGCGGGTCTTACCGAGGGAGACGTTGCTGAAGTGTTCGCTGCCGAGGATGTCGGTGACGTTGGAAGTGATGAGCAACGGCTTGAAATCGACGAAATAGCGGGGGTTTGTGTCGCTGCTGGCGGAGAACAGAGTGCTCAGGTCGTAGGAAGTCACCTTGTAGGCGCTGTGGCCGCCGAAATCCTCGGCGCGGCCAGTGCTGGCTAGCAGCACCAGGGAGGCAGTGAGTGTTGCGAATACTGCTCTGTTCATGGTCGTCATCACGGTCTCATCGCTGAACCGACCCGCCTGGGCTCTCGACATGCGGGACGAGTTCAAAAAACTGTACCTTAAATAATTCATCCCGCCCGGCAAAATGTCAAGTGGAAAGTTTCTGTCAGAAGGCTGTGGGACGAAGCCGCGGAAGTGGTGCCGCGGCTGACGGCGCAGGAAGGCAGGCGGGCCCGGGGAGCGTTGCCGCGGAGGGCTGCACCGGCTTGAGATGCGGGGCAGGACTACCGATCTGGCGGCTTCCTCGGGAGACAGCCTTGGCAGGCTCCGTTTTCAGGGACAATGGGCTGTGCGAAAGCGTGCCGTCCCCTCCGCCGGAGGCTGGTGCGGGCCAGCCCAACTCTGGCAGGCCTCTCGGGGCGGTTTCCCCGGGAATGGCTTGCCAGCTCGGGAGTTTTACGATATATGTACCTGGTTGTTTTTTGGGGAAATGGTGCCATCTTGACGACGGCGGCGGGTGGTGGGAAAAGCGCGCCGTCGAGGCTGGCAGAATGGCCGCTGAAACGAATTTTTTGTCAATGTATATAGAGTGTTGAAGGAGCTGTTATGGGGAAGAATACACTGGCGCTGCTTTTTCTGAGTTTCGCCCTGTTGTTTGCTACCGCCTCGCAGGGTGCCAGCGAGAAAGCTGATCGTACCGTGGTCTTGACCGCGTTCGATGCCGCCGAAGCCGGGTCCTACGCCTACCTGCGCGACAGCGTCCGGGGCATCATCACCAGCAGGCTGGCGACGAGGCCGGGAATAACGGTGCTCGACCGATCCCTGAGCCGGGAGGAGCTGACCGCCTTGAAAGAGCGGCAGGCCGGGGCCAAAGGCGGTGGGGGTATCGATTACCTGATTGCCGGCGGGCTGTATGGCCTCAAAGGCGGGTTGAGCATCCACGTTACCCTCTACCCCATGGCCGCCGAGGAGGAAGTGCAGAATTTTCAGGTGGTGTCCAGGAAAGAGGATACGCTCCTCGCCGACCTCGAAGGCCTGGTGGAGAGTGTCGCCAGGGCTGTCCGTGGCAAGACCGAGGACGCTGCCGTTGAGCAGGCCACCGGTGGCGCGGCCCAGGGTAACGCGGCCTTTGTGACCGCCCACCCCGAGGCGGCGTACAAGAAGAAACAGTTCACCGGGGCGGTGTCAGCCGCCGAAGGCAGCAATATCGTCGTCGAGGCAAAGGAAGGCAAACGCAACACCTCGTTTGGCGGGGAGATCCGCCTCTTCGCCGTTGGCGATGTCGACGGCGGAGGCGACGAGGAGATGGTCGTCCTCTCCGGCAGTACCATGGAACTGTATCGCACCGTGGACAAGAAAATCGTCAAGGCCGGAGGAGGCAAGCTCGACACCGCCCTCGAGTGCCATGCCATGAATCTCGCCGACCTCGACAGCGATGGCCGGGAGGAGATCTACCTGAGTTGCACCAGTGACCTTGCCGTGGCCTCGGCTGTTGTCCGCTGGCAGCCCGCCACGGCCGAGTTCATCGTCAGCGCTGGCAATATCCCGTGGTATCTGCGCCCCCTGCAGATTCCCGGCAAGGGCTGGCGTCTCGCTGGACAGAAGCGGGGGATGGAAAAAGCCGAACTGCTCAAGCCCGGTGTATATCTGCTCGAAGGGCGGCAGGGGGGAGGCTACGTCGAGCAGGAAAGGCTACCGTTGCCCACGGGGCTCAATCTCTTCGACTTCGTCTATGCCGATCTCGATGGCGACCGCTCCTATGAGACGGTGGCCATCGATGGCAAGGAACGGCTCAGGGTGTACAGCAGCGCCAACGAACTCCTCTCTGTGAGCAGCAACAGTTATGGCGGCAGCAAGATATATATCGGGCCAAGTCGTTCCGGTGCGGTCAACGACCAGGATCGCAGGAACTTCACCCTCGACGAGGATATGGTGCGGCGCCTCGATTTCGTGCCGGGCCGTCTGCAGGTCAGCGACGTCGACGGCAACGGCCGCGAGGAGGTGGTTATCAACCGCAACTCCTTGTCGGTGATGAGCATTCTCGAAAAAATGCGTATTTATACCGATGGCTTCATCGTCGGGCTGACCTGGGACGGCGAGCAGCTCAACGAGGCCTGGCGAAGCGGCTCCTTCCGCGGCTATATCGTCGGCTTCTCGCTGACCCCGCGCACCAGAGGCAGATCGTGGCCGGCCGGCACTCCGGGTAAGGCGGTGGAGGCCGTTCTCAGTGTCGCCCATCTCCCCCGAAGCGGGTCTCTGGTCGGCCTCTTGCCGGGGGTAGGGGAAACGCAACTTACCTCCTATGAGCTGACATTTTCTTCCGTGAAAACGAAGTGATACTTTGGCCTGTGGAGAGTAAAAAAAATTATACCCCCAGGTAAAAAATTCTTGACAAAGAAAAGGTCGACGTATAACGTACAGGCAGCATTGTAATAACTTTGCCGGTTTTCTGCCTGCCTGCTTGGCAGGGACGGCTGATGGTCAGCTTGTCTAGCCGAGTAAAGGGAAAGCGGCCTCCGCAAGGAGGTTAAAACATGACTTCAGGAGAAAAAAATGAAGAAAACAATTGCTGTAGCCGCAGGTCTCATGATGGTCGGCGGTATCGCTACCACCGCCTCCGCCGCTCTTGAGAATCAGTTCGGTGGATACTGGCGTAATCGTCTTTTCGTTCAGGATAACTTCGACGGCAAGGATTCCCCCAGCTACTATCGTGCCGATCAGCGGACCCGCCTCTATTACACCGCCAAGTTCAGCGACGACTTCAAATTCGTCAACAAGTTCGAGTTCAACTCGATCTGGGGTGACAAGGTTGGTGGCGACATCGGCGCCGACGGTAACATCTGGGTGGTGAAAAACTCCTATGCCGATTTCAACCTCGGCAAAATGGTCAACGTCAAGCTCGGTATGCAGCCTCTGGTCATCGCCCGCGGCATGATCTTTGACGACGACTTCTCCGGCGCTGTCGTCACCGGTAAATTCGGCAATATCACCGTGCCCGTCGCCTACATGTCGGTCAAGAGCGAAGACGCTGGTGGCCAGGATGCCGATGAGGACATCTTCGCCGCTCTCGCTACCGTCAAGATCAACGACGGTATGTCCGTGACCCCGTATTTCGTGTTCCACACCATCAGCGGCCAGGATACCGAGAACTGGTACCTCGGTGTTGACGCCGACATGAAGATGGGTTCGGTCTCCCTGTGGGGTACTGGTATCTACAATGGCGGCCAGATCAATGGCGTAGACAACGTGGCCTTCGTAGCAGCCGCCGGTGTTGACGCCGGTGTGGCCCATGGCCGTGTCTTCTACGGCAGCGGCGACGACGGTGGCGACGCCACCGAGAACAACGCCTTCGTTCAGGCCCCGGGCTCCATCTACTACTGGTCTGAGATCCTCGGCCTCGGCGTGTTCGATAACCGTACCGTCAGCGGCGTAGGTTATGGCGCGGTGAGCAACACCTGGGCTGCCAATGCCGGTGTCACCATCAAGCCGATGGACAAGCTGAAAGTCGATGCCGACGTCTGGTACGCCTCTCTCGCCGAAGAGAACGCTGCCGGCGACACCGAGCTTGGTGTTGAGTTCGATGCCAAGGTCGCCTACAGCATCTATGACAACCTGACCGCCGAATACATCTTCGCCTACCTCGTAGCCGGCGATGCTTTCGGTGACGAAGACGTCATCGAGACTGGTGTACGCTTCTCCCTCAGCTTCTAATCCGCAACGAGCGAAGCTTTAGGAGTCGTTTTGTGATCGGCCCGACGGAGTTTTTCCGTCGGGCCGTTTTTTTTTCTCCAATTCCCGCTGGTCGTCATAGGTCATAGAGATGCGCAGAGCCTCGCGGCCTCAGTCGGTGCTGGCGATAGTCATGGCTGGAGTCTTTCTCTCCACCATGGACAGCGGCATGATGAATGTCGCCCTGCCGACAATTCTACGCGCCCTCTCGCTTCACCTCGAGCAGGCGGAGATCATCGTTACCCTCTACCTGGCTACCATTACCGTCACCCTGGTCTTCTGGGGACGCCTGGCCGACAGGGTCGGCCGTGGCAGGGTCTATCTGCTCGGCATCCTGCTCTTAGCCCTCGGCCTGATCGCTTGCCATTTCTCACAAAGTTTCGCCTTGCTGCTCGTCAGCCGCTTTCTCCAGGCCCTCGGCGCGGCGATGATGATGTCCACCGGGCCGGCGTTGATAAAAATGGCTTATCCTGTCGATCATCTTGGCCGCAGCCTGGGCATGGTCGGCATAGCCACGTCCTGCGGCCTGCTGAGCGGGCCTTTCCTTGGCGGGGTCATTCTGCAGAGCTATTCCTGGCGGGAGTTGTTTCTGGTCAGCCTGCCCGTCTGTGCGATCGTTCTTGTCGCTGGCTGGTGGGTTGGTTTGCTGCGCAAGCCGACGGCCGAGATCATGGAGCGGCGGACCTTCGATTGGCTGGGGAGCTTGTGCTGGGTTGCGCTGGTGGTGCTCGGTCTGGCGCTCTTTCGTCGCCTGCACCACCTGCTCAGCATCGCCACCCTTTTTATCCTGGCAGCGACCGTGGCGCTCCTTTTCCTCTTCCTTTTCATAGAGCGGCGGGCGGTGCACCCCATCCTGCCCTTGCAGTTGCTGGGGCAGCGATTTTATTGGGTGGCGGTGTTGACCTCAGCTCTGTCTTTCGCCACCCTCTTCATCGTTCTGGTGCTGACACCGTTCTATCTCAGCTATGTCCTGCTGCTGCCGGCCAGCGAGGTCGGCACGGTGATGACGGCGCTGCCGGCGACGCTCGTCATATTGTCGCCTCTGTCGGGGTGGCTGTACGACCGTATCGGGGCCAGGGTGTTGACCACCACCGGGCTTGGTATGTGCGTTCTGGCCCTCTTGGCGCTGGCCTCTTTGGGAGAGAGCAGCGCTCCGGCAAAGGTGGCGATGTTCCTCGCCCTGCTTGGCGCCGGTCAGTCGGTGTTCCTCACTCCCAACAGCGCCTCGGTTCTTTCCCGGGTCGATGAACGCTGGACGGGCACCACCGCCGGTATCCTGGCAACGGCACGCAATTTCGGCATGGTGGTAGGCGCCACCCTGGCGGCGGCGCTGCTCTCCTGGTGGTACACCTTCTACAGCGGCGGACAGCCGCTTGCATCCTACTCTGCCAGCGACAGCGGCGCCTTCGTCCTGGCGGTAAAAACCACCTTTCTCATCGCCGCCTGCCTGGCGCTGTTGGGGGGAGTGTTCTCAGCGCGTCGCGGCTGAGGAGGTCTTCGGCAGAGTCACCAGCACCTCGGTGCCTCTGGGGCGTGCTTCTCTGATGGTGAAAACCCCGCCATGCCCCTGGACGATCTGGTCGACCAAGGCCAGGCCAAGGCCGTTGCCATAGGTCTTGGTGGTGAAGAAGGGATCCTTGACATGGGGCAGGGTCTCGGCGGGAATGCCGGGGCCGGTATCGGAGATGACGACGGTCACCGAGTTTTCGTCTTGCGTGGCCGCGATGCGCAAGTCGCCGCCGCCGGGCATGGCCTCGATGCTGTTTTTCACCAGATGCAAGAACACCTGGCGCAGGGTGTTCTCATCGACCGGCAGCGATGGCCCATCACCCTCGAGGTCGAGATGGTAGGTGATGTTGTTCTGCTTCATCGACATATAGAAAATCATCATGCTCTTTCTGATGATGGGAAAGAGCGGCTGCAGTTCGAAGTGGTAGCTCTTTTCCTCGACGAAGCTGAACAGGTCTTCGAGGATGTTTTCGATTCGACCCGCCTCCTGGGTGATGATATTGAGGTAACTACCGAAGTGGTCGTCGGCGACGCGTTTGGCCAACAGCCGCGAAGTAGCGCCGATGGAGGTCAGCGGGTTTCTGATGGCGTGCAGCAGCTGAGCCGACATGTGGCCGATGGCGGCGGTGCGTTCCGCGGCGATGAGCAGGTCCTTGCTCTTTTCCAGTTCCTGGGTGACGAGTTCGAGGGCGTTGATCTTTTCGGCCATGGTCTCGTACAGCCGGCTGTGCTCGATGGCCAGGCTGGCCTGGCTGGCGAAGATTTGCAGTCCGCTGAGGTCTTCCTCGGTTATCGTCGCCCCGGTGACGAAGTTGTCGACGATCATTACCCCCAAGGCCTTGCCGGGGGCATAGAGGGGCACCACGGCGAAAGACCGCTCGCCAAGGAGACGCAGCAACTCCTCGGGGACGTGGCATCCCGGGGCGGAGCCGTTGACGACCATGATCGTCTTGTTGTTGCGCCCGGCGTGGATGAGTACGTGGTCATGTTCCTCGGCAGGGACGCGCAGGGTTTTGATGACTTCGTTGACGGCGATATCGAAATCGATTGATTTTTCCTGGATGTCGGCGAGGATATCGTCGAGTTGCAGGCCTTTTTCCTTGATGGAATGCCAGACGCGGCCGGCCTCTTCCCGCGAGGCCGGCCCTACCGCCAGGACCCCCTGGAGATAGCTGCCGTCGGGTTGGAAGAGGGCGAGAAAGGCGCGGTTGAAGCGCAACCCGTCCTCGGAGGTGATGCCGACGAGAATTGCCTGAAGGATGCCGCGCAGCTCGACGGTATTGAGGTAGGCGGTGTTCATCTTCAGGGTGAGGTGGTGCAGAAAGCGCATCCGTGCGTTGGTCTTCTCCAGTTCCTGCTGAAAGATGTGGCTGTTGATGGCCAGGCGCCGTTTTTTCAGGGTGCTGTCGATGGTGTGCAGGAACTGTTTGATGTTCACCGGTTTGGTGAGGTAGTCGTCGGCTCCCAGGCGCAGGCAGTTGAGCGCCACCTGGATATCGGTGGTGCCGGTGACCATAATGATGCCGAGGTCGGGATAGCGGGGGGCGATATCCTCGAGGATCTCGTTGCCGTTGCGGTCGGGCAGTTCGATATCGAGGAGGACCAGGGCAACCTTGCAGGCGTCGAGTTGCTGGTAGAGTTCCCTGGCGCTGCCGGCACGAACCACGGGGTATCCGCGGCTGCCGAGATAGTGGGAGAGGAGCAGGACGATCTCCGGTGAATCGTCGACGACCGCGATGACTTCGTCCGGGCCGAGCAGGTCGGTGGTCGGAAGTGCGGGACGCTGCGGGGCTGTGAGGACGATTTCGACCATGGCTGGAGAGAAGCGTGCCGTTGTGGAACGAAGGCCTCGGCGCGGGTGGCGCGCGTCGCATGTCACTCCACAGCGGGAAGGGGAAATGAATGTCTGCCGGCGCGAAAAGTGGGTTGCCTACCTGATCTGTTGTAGCAAAAAAGGCGCGAC
>JANJUM010000187.1 GCA_024710585.1 Desulforhopalus sp. | reverse complement strand
GCAAATAACACCGCCCAGGCCAACCTTTACCCGGGGGAGGCGGTTTACCGCGGATGGGCGATTGTTGCCCCCTGTTTCTCCCAGGCCACGGACACAAGCACCGCATCAGCGCCGCTGGCCCAGCTGGCCGCAAGCTGCGGGGCCGGCGCAACGGCGTGCGCATGCTGTGCAGGGGCATCGTGCCGCTCGGCGTGGAGCTTGCTGGCCTTGGTGGCGGCAATTTCCTGCCCTTTCTCGGCGAGCTTCCTCTCCACTTTGCTGGAGGCAGGGCGTGGCAGCTCGCTCTTCACCCCTTCCTCCGGCTTTGGCGGCGGCATGCTGCTGCTGGCTAGAACTGGGCTGCTCGGCGCCGGCCGCTCTTCAGGCTGCCGGGAAGGTGACTGCTGGGGCTGGGGCGGCGCTGCCGTGACGCCTTCCTTCCTGACGATTTCTGGCGCCGGAGGCGTTATGGGCCTAAGCTCGGCAACCGGCATGGCGATGGGCTTGCTCCCTTCGCTCGGTGGCGAGGAGGTCAGCGCAGCCGAAGGCAGGTCCTGCGGGGCGACCGCTGTGGTGACGACCGGTCCGGACGGGGCCGAGGCGGCGGCGAGGCGCTGCTCCGCCCTCTGCAGCGGTGTTGTGGCACTTGCCGCCTGGATCTTGTCTGTCGGGCTCTGCCTGGTGTCTGGCGCCGCAGTCTTCGTGGGCGGAATAAACGCCCCGCGGCTCTCCTTCAGCCCGGCGAGCATGGCCTTTCGCTGCATATTGATCGAGGCGACCGTCGAGACCACCGCCAGGACGACCACCAGGCCGAGCAACCACAAGAAGAGCTGTTTCTTTTGCTTGTGGCTGACCTTGGCATCCTTCTTCCTGCGCCAGTCCTTCTGCGGCGCCTCCTGGGGTTCTGGCGGCTGCCGGTTGCTGAGCGCCTGATAGGCCTTGGTGATGGCGATGAAGGTGGCGGCCTGGTTGGCATCGTCGCCCGCCGCGGTGTCGGGGTGGTACTTGCGGCTCAGCGTCCGGTAGGCCTTCTTGATCTCTTCGGGGGTGGCCGTCGCCTCGAGGCCCAGGGTGGCGTAATGGTCATCGCGCAGATAGTCGGGGGCGAACAGGGCGACGATGCGCTCGACCTCCTTGAGAAACGACTGATGGAAGACGCCCAGGTCGGCGCATTCCTGCTGCAGCCACTCGAGAGCCACCGAGCCGCTCGAGGCGCTGCCATGCATCAGCGCCTTGCAGGCGTCGAGCATGCCGGTGGTTTCGGCGACATAGGCGATCAACGATTCCGTGCCATGGGAGGAATATTTGCCGATAAGTTCCCTGACGAGGTGTTGCTGCCGCGAGTTCATGGCGCTGCCGCGTTTTTGAGCTGACGGATGGAGTCCACCGGGGCGAGATCGACATTTTTCAGCCAGATCTGCCCCGCCAGCTTGTTGTCGATATGGTTGCTCTCCTTGCGCCGCAGGCGCACGACAATGGCGGCGCACTCCTCGGGAACGGCCAGGGAGACGAGGTGCGCCTTCCACTCCTGTGTGCTCTCGACCATCTCCGAGGCGGCGACCGGCGCCTTGCATTTATAACCGGAGAGCTCGAGGTAGGGTCGCTGGTTGGTGGTGACGCGCTGCGACTTCATCTCGGCGCGGAGGATGTATTCCTTGCCGCCCTGGACGGGGACGATCTGGTAGAGATGGGTGAAATTGATGTTGTCCCAGCCCTTGAAGCGATAGTGGACGGTGTTGGACAGGGGCTGTTCGGGGTTCTTCTGGATGAGCAGGTCGAAGTTCTGCTTTTTCCCGGTGCGCCAGCCGAAGGCCTGGTTGAGGAAGGGGGTGGTGAACTTGCCGTTGTAGAGGAGGTGGTCCGGGTTGAAATGCGTCTTCCAGATCTGCGCACCGGCCTGCAGCTCGCCCTGGCGGATGAGCATGTCGATGAGCGCCAGGGCCTCCTTGTTCTGCCACTCCCGCCCTGAGGCCTGTATCTCATCCCAGAAGAAGAGGGCGTGTTGCACCATGTTCTTGCCGACGGCATAGGCGAGCAGGTGGGAGAGGTTGCCGTTGCCGGTGTTGGCCAGCAGCTCCTCTGGGGGCGGCCAGATGGAGAAGGCCAGCTGCAGGGCATCGGTGCGCGGCTTGCCGCCGATCTCGGCGATGATATAGGAAAGCTCCGCCGGCAGCAGCTCATTGCGCCCCAACTGGTAGGCGGTGAGGGCCTTTTCCCAGCGCCAGCGCTTCAGCCCCTGGGTGAGCCTGTCGGCATGGTCGAGCAGGGCCGAAGCCTTCTCCTTGTCGCCCTGGTCGTTCTTCAGCTCGGCCAGGCTGAGCCAGGCGGGGACGAAGGAGGGGTTCACCGTCAGTGCCTGCCGCAGCATGGCCTGCGCCGTGAGGAGATCGGCCTCGAGCATGTGCTTCTGCTTGGCGGCATAGGTCAGCGCGATGACGTTTCTCGGGTGGGGAACGGTGTTCTTCTCGAACTTCTCGAGAAAATTCTGCTGTTCCTGGTACGAGAACATCATCTGCCACAGGGCGCAGAGGGCAAGCAGCGCCAGACCGGCCGCGGTCAGCGCGCCTTTATGCAGGCCGAAGGGAAGCATCGTTTCGTTCAGCTCTCGGATTCCTTGCCGTAGTCATAGTTGTACGAGTAGTACTTGTACCCGCTGTAGGAGCTATACCCTTTCTTCTGTCCGCTCTTGTTGATGATGGTGCCGAGAATGCGCCCGCCGACGTTGCTCACCGCCCTGCGGAAATGCTTGACCCCCTCCCTGGGGGTGCCGCCCTCGACGGAAATGAGCACCACGCCGTCGACCATGTTGGAGAGCACGAGGATCTCGGCGAAGCCCTGATAGGGCGGGCCGTCGAGGATGACCCGGTCGTAATCCCGCGAGACGATGGTCAGCAGCTGCCGCATGCGCTTCGACGACAGCAGCTCGGCGGGGTTGGGTGGCAGCGGGCCGCTGCTGATGAAGTCGAGGCCAGGGTACTCGGTGGGCCTGATGACATCGGCCAGCTTGACCATGCCGCTCAGCACCGACGACAGGCCCTTGCCCTTCATCCCCTCGCCGAAGACGTGGTGCAGGCTCGGTTTACGCAGGTCGACGTCGATGAGCAGGCAGCGCTCGTCCTCGGAGAGATAGGAGAGGCAGGCGTTACTGGAGAGCGAGCTCTTGCCGGCGCCGGGCAGGATGCTGGTGAAGAGGATGGTCTTGGGCGGGTTGTCGGCAACCGAGAGGCGCACCGAGGTCATGGTCGTGCGGAAGGCCTCGGCCACCGGCGAGCGCGGGTCGGTGAAGAACTTCAACGCCATGTATTTGCGGTTGTCGGTGGCCTCTTTGTCGAAGGGGATGAGGCCGAGGACGGGGATGCCGAAGCGGTCGCTCATCTCGTCCGGGTTCTTGATGGTGTTGTCGAAGAACTCGAGCACGAAGGCCAGGCCGATGCCGCCGAAGAGGCCGAGGGCGAAACCGAGGGCGAGGTTGAGCGCCACCCGCGGCTTGAAGGGGTAGAGCGGCGGGCGGGCGGCGTCGACGATCTGGATGTTGGTCACCGAGGCGCCGACGGTGGCGTCGATCTCCTTGGCGCGCTGCAGCAGGCTGTTGTAGATCGACTTGTTGGTCTCCACCTCGCGCTCGAGGATCTTGTACTGGGTAGCCTTTTCCTCGAGGGCCATGGCGCTGTTCTTCTGCTCCTCGGTCCGCTCGGCGAGGTACTTCTCGGTCTTCAACGCCGTCTCGTACTCGTTCTTGATGGAGGCGATGATGGCCCGTTTCTCGGCCTGGATCTGCGCGTTGATCTCGTCCATGCGGGCTTTCAGCTCCAGCATCTTCGGGTACCCGGGCTTGAAGGTGGTGCCCATCTGCTGGTACTGGGAGAGCAGGGTGACATGCTGGTTGCGGAGGTTCTGGATGAGTTCGTTCTCGACCAGCTTGAAGTCGTTGCCGGCGGTGAGGTTCTGCTGGTACCTGGCCTCCTGGGCGATGCGCGTCGCCCGGGCCTTGGCCAGGGCGTCGTTGAGCTCTTCCAGCTGGCGCATGATCGGGTTGGATTTCGGGTCGAGCGAGACGATGTCGATTTTCTTGGCGAAGGACTGCAGCTCCAGCTCCGACTGTTCGAGCTTGATCTTCGCCGCGTCGATCTGCTTTTCGAGGAATTTCGAGGCGTCGCTGGAGGACTTGAGCTTGGCGTCCATGTGCATGTTGATGAATTCGTCCATCAGCGTATTGGCGACGTCCGCGGCGAGCACCGGCGAAATGGCGGCAAAGGAGATCTCGATGAGCTCGCTGTTGCGCACCGGGCTGACCGTGTAGAGCTTCTGGAAGCGTTCCAGGGACTGGTCGAGAATGATCTGGTTCTGGGCATCCTCGGTAAGGAGGTCCAGGGTGCCCTTGTCCTGTTCCGGGCGGATGAAGGACTTCAGGGTATCGAACAGACTGGTCGCCTGGGCTTCGCCGGCCTGCGCCTTGGCGTTGCGGTTGAAGGCCTTGTTGTTGCTGAGAT
This sequence comes from Desulforhopalus sp., assembly GCA_024710585.1. GTDB lineage: Bacteria > Desulfobacterota > Desulfobulbia > Desulfobulbales > Desulfocapsaceae > Desulforhopalus_A. The sequence goes on along the minus strand of JANJUM010000187.1, from coordinate 881 downwards.
CCATCCTGCCGATGACCCGCATGGCCAGTTGCTCGCTTTGCAGGAGCTTGACCTGGGTCTGCTGGAACTCCATGGTCTTCAGCGCCGAGGTCTCGAGATTGTCGAACTTGGTGAGGTTCTCCGACTGGACGGAGACGCGCACCACCCCCTTGGCCTTGAACTGCGGCGTGACGGTGAAGGTATAGAGGGCGACCGCGCCAAAGCATAGCAGCAGGCAGGCGAGAATCGTCGACTTGCGCCGCAGGAGGGTGTCGAGGAGGTCGCGCAGGTCGATCTCGTCTTTGAACTCGGGGACAACCTCGCGCACTTCGGTGCTGGGTAGGTACTGTCCCCCCTGTTCCCGCAGTGCTAGCTGTTTGTCCAGATCCTGATGGATATTTTCCTTTCTCTGCATCGTTACACCGGATTGATGGAATGTGTTGGCGTCATGGTTGTGATGGGCTGGCGACAGCGAACAGCTCGTGCAGCGTGCGTCGGCATGTCGCCAGGATGTTCGCTCCCCCCGGCATCGCCTGAAGCTGTTGCCATTCCGAGAGGCCCAGCGGGGACCTCCGGGCGGCGTCGTGGGCGTCCGAGGCAATGAGGTGGAGCATGTTTTCCTGCGCGAGGAGTTCTGCCGTCCTGCGGCTTTTCTCCCCGAAGTGGCCCAGCAGGCTGCCGCTGTTGACCTGGATTTTCAAGCCTTGGGCCACGTGGCGGGAAAGCGCTTTGGGCGATTTCTGGAACCATTCGGCCCTCTCGGGATGGGCGAGGATGATCTTGATCCCCTGCTGCAGCAGGGAGCCCAGGCAGGAGAGCAGCTCGTCCTGTTCGCCCTGGAAGGTCGGCTCGACGAGATAATGGCCAGTATTGCCGAGAGGCAGCAGGGTGCCGGCAAGGAT
>JANJUM010000178.1 GCA_024710585.1 Desulforhopalus sp. | reverse complement strand
CATCAAGGAGACCATGGAGCAGTTCGCCCAGTACCCGCCGCAGCTGGTCAAGGAGGTGCTCGACTTGCTCCTGCGCGACGGGCGGCTGTTCAAGATCAGCGAGTCGCTCTACTACACCCGCGAGATCATCGAGCCGCTCATCGCCTCGGTGCTCAAGCACATGGAGGAGCATGGCGAGATCGACGCCCCGGCCTTCAAGGACCTCACCGGGCTGACGCGCAAGTTCTCCATACCCATCCTCGAATACCTCGACCGGGTCAAGCTGACCATGCGCATCGGCGACAAGCGCATTCTGCGCCGCAAGGCCTGAGGCTATTCCTCTCTTTTCAGCGTTGCGGCGGTGGATGCGCCGCAGCCGCGTCTCGTTCTGAGCCGTCGCTGCCAGGTGAGGTGCGCCACTCGATCTCCAATACTCGCGTCGTCGCCGCGGTGACGCGCCGCGACTGGTCGATATCGAGGCTGACCAGGGCGATGATGCCTTTTCCGTCGCAGAGCAGGGGCCAGGCCTGGCGCTCGGCGGCAGGGATGCCGCGCTCATTGAGGAAGCGATTGACTTTCTTGCTGCCCGCGCCATGGCAGGGGCGGAAGCGCTCCCCCGGCTGGGGCGAGCGCAGAAGCAGGGGGAAGCTCACCCTGTCGGCGTCGACCCGCAGCCCGCCTGCCTGCGGCTCCTCCTGCGGCGAGGCGATGGCGAGACGCAGTTCCCGGCCGAGGTCGCCGACACGGTGCCGTCCGGGGCCGGCGATGGTCAGCTCGATATGGCAGCTGGCCTTTGCTATCCTGCCCGGACCGGTCACGGGCAGGCAGAAGAGGTGCATCTCGCCGCGCCCTCGCCGCGCCCGCAATCCCTCGCCAAGGTGGAGCTCGCCACCGGCGGCATTGCTTATTATGAAGTCGATCAACAAGGCGATGCGCGCAAAGCTCGGCCTGACGCCGAGGCTCCAGAACCCCCTCTCCACCACCCGGCGCAGGAGCGCCATGGGTTGACGGCGGCATGCGGCGATATCGAGGATCAGGCTGGGAACCTGCCCGGTTGGGCCTGTGATCGCATCCGCCGGGCGCAGGCAGTCCTGCCAGGCCTGCTCGCCAAGGCCGGCGAGCAAGTCCTCCTCCTCACCGAAAATCTCCATGGTGCGCAGCACGGTGGCGCGAATGGCGGGGGAGAACTGGGTTTCCAGCAGGGGGAGGAGGTCGAGGCGGACACGGTTGCGCAGGTAGTGACGTTCCGCGTTGGAGGAATCGACGCACCAGCGCAGGCCGTTTCTCTGCAGGTAGTCGATGAGGGTGGCCTTGCGCTCGCCAAGCAGCGGCCTGAGCAGATGGCCCCGCTGCGCGGCCATGCCGCAGAAGCCCTTGCGCCCGGCGCCGCGCAGGAGACGGAGAAAGAACTCTTCAACCTGATCGTCGGCGGTATGGCCGAGGGCGATGAAGGTGGCGCCACATTCGGCGCGCAGCCGTTCCAGTTCCGTGTAACGGAGGTGGCGGGCGGCTTCCTCGGGGGAGCGGCCTTGCCCGGCGACCAGTCGGGGGACGTCAACCGTCGCGGTGACGAAGGGGATGCCGAGGCGCTGGCAGGTGAGGTCGACCAGCGCCAGTTCGCCGGGAGTTTCCGCGGGGCGCAGCTTATGGTCGATATAGGCGGCGGTGAGGCGTAAGGGGAGGTCGACGGTTGCCAGAAGGTGCAGCAGCGCCAGGGAGTCGCTGCCGCCGGAGACGGCGACGAGCACCGCATCCCCTGGGCCCAGCGTCGGGCAACGCCGCAGGATGGCGGCGACGCGGGTGACGAGGGGGTCGGCGTTCAAAGGCATTTCCTTCTCCGGCGATTGACGGGGGCGAGTTGGGGATTTCTCGCTTGAGTTTCCTCGGCGTTTATGTAAAAACACAGGGGTTCGAGCGGAGAAGGCAGGTTTCTCATCACGACAAACATTTTCTTACCAACGGCAAAAGGCTGTGATATCCCATCCCCAGGTTCAGGACATCCGTAACCACCTCGCCGCGCAGTTCAATCTGCCGCTGGAGCAGATCGACTCGATGATGCCCAGCTTCATCGCCACCCTCGGCAAGCACATGGCGAACCTCGAACAGGCCCTGCAGAGCGGGGATGCCAAGCTGATCGGCAAGGTCGGCCATACCATCAAAGGGGCCTTTCTCAACCTCGGCATGAGCGACTGCGCCCGCATCGCCCTTACCATCGAGGAAAAGGGCCGTAACGGCGGTGGCAGCATGGTTGAATTTCACCGACTGGTCGACGAGTTGCGTGGCCACCTCTCGCAGTTGCTCTAATCCCTTTTCTACTGAAAATTCCCTTTTCGCCTTTCCCTGAAACCGCAGCTCAGCCGCGTTTGCGCAGCTGTTCGAGCAGGCGGGGATGAATATTGTCGAAGCCACCGTTGGAGAGGATGGCCACCACGTCGCCTGGCCGCAGAAGGCTGTCGAGACGGGCGAGAATGGCGTCGGTGTCGGCGAGGGCCTCGGCGGGGAGGTTGCGCTCCGTTCGCAGATCGTCGGCCAGCCGCGCCGAGGAAAAGCGCTCTTCGGGGGCCAGGGCGGCCAGCGGCAGCGGCTCGCGCAGCAGCACGAGGTCCGCCTTGTCGAAGGCGGTGACGTAGTCGCGTTGAAATACCGCCCGCCGCGACGAGTTGGTGCGCGGCTCGAACACCACCACCAGCCTGCGCCCCGGCCAGGCCGTCTTCAATCCGGCGAGAGTCTCGCGCACCGCTGTCGGGTGGTGCGCAAAATCGTCGATGACCACCACATCCCCTTCGATGCCACGCACTTCCTGGCGCCGCTTGACGCCGGCAAACCCTGCCAGTCCCTGGCCGATATCGGCCTTGTCGAGACCGAGGTGGTGGAGGACGGCGGTGACGGCGAGGCTGTTGAGACAGTTATGGCGCCCGGAGAGGCTCACCTCCATGGTTTCCCAGGGAGAGCCGTTCCTGATGATGGCGAAGCGGCTGCCACCGGCCGTCGCGGTGGGCGCGCCGAGGGTCCAGGCCAGGCCCGGGGTGGTGCCGTAGAACTGCACCGGGCAGGGCGCCCCGGACACCACTTCGAGGACGTTGGCGTCGTCGCCGTTGGCGACGATCAGGCCATCGGCGGGCAGCAGGGCGACGAACTTGCGGAACATCCTCTTGATCGCCTCGAGATCGGCGAAGATATCGGCATGGTCGAACTCCAGCGAGGTGATAATGGCGATCTTCGGTCGATAATGGAGGAATTTCGATTCTTTGTCGAAGAAGGCGGTATCGTACTCATCGCCTTCGGCGACGAAGCAGGGGCCGCTGCCGAGGCGGAAGTTGCTGTCGAAGCGGCGCACGATGCCGCCGATCATGAACGACGGGTCCGTCCCCGCCTGGTGCAGGGCGGAGGCGAGGAGGGAACAGGTGGTGGTTTTGCCGTGGGTGCCGGTGACGACGATGGAGGTGCGGTCGGCGATGAAGAAATGGGCCAGAGCCTGGGGAAAGGAGAGATAGGGCAGGCGCAGTTCGGCCAGGGCGATGGCCTCGGGGTTGTGGCGGGTGATGACGTTGCCGACTACCACCAGGTCTGGGGCCGGCTGCAGGTTGGCGGCCTGGTAGCCGCTGGCCACCGGGATGTGCAGCGAGGCGAGGAAGTCGGACATCGGCGGGTAGACCTGGCTGTCGCTGCCGCTAACCCGGTAGCCGGCCTGCTGCAGCATGCCGGCCAGGGCGGCCATGCCGGTGCCGCAGATGCCCATGAGATGGATATGCTCGACCTTTTGCCCGGGGCGGTTGAGGTCTTTGTCTAACAGGCTCATGGCTTGCCGCCCCGCACGGTGCGCTCGATGGCGCGGTAGATCTCGGCGAAGGACGAGGCGAAACCAGCCGGGGCGATGCGCCCCACTTCGATGAACTTGACGGCGATCTCCTTGGCCATCTTCAGGATGACTTCGTCGCTGATCGCCGGCGCCGAAGGTGGCGATGGGGTCTTGTCGTTATCTCGCATGGCAACTCCGGGGAAATGAAGCAAGGACGCCTCCGACGCATGAAGAAGGCCAGTTCGTCATGATACGCGGCGGAGGCGTGGGTGCGGGCCGGAAATAACCGTCAAGCCATTTCCGCCGCGCTCGCAGTAATACGGCAATCGATGATTTTTTTCCAGGGATTTATGGGCGACGAAAAAGCCCTGGCGGCAGCTGCCGGAATGGTTTGGCTGACCCTTTTTTGTTGGCAATGGGAGAGAATTCGCCCGGCAGTTGATCGAAGTCAAGGGCAGCCAGCGGAAAAGGCCTTATCGTGAGGGAAAGGGAAATGGGCAGGCAGAACGCCCGCCGCCCCATCCCGCTCTTTTCCGCGTCTTGCGGCAATCAATCAACAGGGAGGTTTCTCGATGAAAGTACTCGATCTCAATGCCACCAGGGAATTCAGCGAAGGCGCCATGAAGCGCTTCTTTCTGGTGGAAGACTCGGAATACTTCAAGATCATCAACTTCAACCTGCGTGCCGGGGTGACCTTTCCGGTGCATTCCCATGACCTCGACGGGGAACTCTCCATCCATGTCATCGAGGGCGAAGGTGTCTTCCTCGGGGAAGGCAATACCGAGATCCCGGCGAAAACCGGGCAGATTCTCATCTCGCAGATCCGCGAGCCCCATGGCGTGCGCGCCACCACCGACATGCGCATCGTCGTCACCATCGCCCCGCCGATCTGATGCGGCTGGCCGAAGAGCCGACCGCCGCATGAAGGGGACGGCCGCAAGCGCCCTTGTCTGCACTATGCGGAAGGCTCGTGCGTGAGCCGTTCGTGTCATCCGTGGTCGCCACCCATGCTGTGGCAGGGGTGGCGGGCGAGGCGGGCGAGTGGCGGCCAGAGCTGTCCAGGCCTTATGTGGGGCGTTACGGGGCCACGAAGACCATCTGGTAGGAGGTCATGCCCTCGTCGCCGTTGCCGGCGGTGATCTGTAGCGCGTCCTGGCCCTTGGTGAAATGGATGACGGCGCTGTCCTCCTGCTGGGCCTGAAAGGCGGTTTTCCAGCCTTTGCCTTCCATCTCTTTCTTATAGAACTCCAGCAGCGCCTGGGGGGTGGTCTTGGCCTCGAGCATGGCCATGGCGCTGGTGCCCATCTCCATCACCTGGACGATTTTTGCTCCGGAATAAACCGGTACCGGGGCGAGCTTTTCCGGCAGCGTCATGGCGGCCATGGCCGTGGTGGCGACCAGGAATAAAAGAGCGAAAAAGGGGGCGAGGGCGGCGATTTTGTGGCTGCTTTTCATCGTTGGTCTCCTGGGGGTGGCGGGGGTTGGCCTGAAGGTGTGTATGAAGGCTGTTGGCAGGGGCGTGAACGCGACCATCATAGCGCCACGGCAATATTCTGACAAGGCCTTCCATGTCTCTTTGCCAGGGCTGCGAACCTCCCCATAGGTGAGGGTTGACGTCCCGCTGCGTAGCGGACCTCTCCCGGTCAGTCGAGATCAAGCGTCGCGTCGCGCCACAACCAGCTGCCTTCGGTCACGGGAGGATGAACGATGATCGACTGCCGTGGCCGCAAGCCTACTACCAGGGTGTGAGGGCCAAAATCTTGCGGGGCTATCTCAGGGAAATTCTCCCTGAAGAAGAGATCTGTCGCCACCGCCGGATTGGTGCCAATCCGTGAGGGCCAGACCAGCATGCGCGCCTTCTGTTCTCCTTTCGCCACCTTGTCGGTGGTGCGGATATAGGCCTGGGCGTGGATGTCATCAGGAGGGACGAGGATCTCGAGAAACGTGCCGCTGTGGCCGTCGAGGGAAGCGAACTGATAGCGACGGTAGTCGAGCCCGCCTTTTTTTACCGAGCCGACATAATCCCCAGGGATGACCGCGGTACGTGCGGGGTCGCCAAGATACCTGTCGATGGCCGTTTTTTCCCGTTCCATGCCGAACATCCCCACCAGGATGCCGCCGCGCAGGAGCAGCATCAAGGCCAG
>JANJUM010000171.1 GCA_024710585.1 Desulforhopalus sp. | reverse complement strand
GGCAAGGTTTCCGATCATGACACCTTTCGCATCGGCACCATCGGCGATGTGAGGCGGGAGGATATCGAGCGGCTGCTGCTTGCCGTGCGTCGCTCAATCGACTGGTGAGCCGCCTGGCGAGGTGACCCGCGGGGTGTTGCGGAAAGACCTTCTCCCCACTGCCGCCAGGCCATGACGGGAGCAAGCCCTGGCTCGTCCCGGCGAAAAGGCGTCATGGCGGCAAGGGGAATCCCTCCGGGAAAGGCGCGGCACAAGGGTGATCCCCGCCTCGTCACCCGGCAGGGGCAGCCTGGGGCGGTTCCTTGAGGGCGGCCATGACCGTCGCCAATTCCACCAGCACCCCCAGGCCCTCCTGCACCTCGGGCCGCCGCAGGGCGGCCATCATCCCGAACACGCCGCGCACCGGCTGGGCCTTGGTGAAATCGACCGCGCCAAGCCGCGTGCCTATCCGCTCGGTGATCGCCAGGACCTGCTCGAAGGCGGCGAAGACCCCCTTGCGTTTCAGCGCCTCGAGGCGGGCGACCGCTTCGTCGAAGGCCGGCTTGGCCAGGGTCGCGGCGTCGTGCCTGAACTCCATGAACGAGCCGAGCATCTTCAGGGCATCGGCGAGATTGCCGATGTTGCTGACGAACTCCTGCAGCAGGCGGCTCAGCGCCTGCGGCTCGAAGCCTCTGCTGGTCTCCTGGAGGAACATGACGGTCTCGTGGAAGATGTCCTTGGAGTAGGGCTCGAAGTCCTTCTTGAACTCGACGAAGCGGTTGAGCATGCGCAGCCCTTCGGTGACACTGTCGGCGCTGGCCAGGGTCTGGCCGAGCACAAGCCCCAGAGCCTCGCCAGGGCGGCGCGTGTCGCCCCCCACCGGCCCGGCCAGGGCGGTCTGCAACATGTCCTGGAAAAGCTCTGCCATGTTGCTCTGCAGTTCCATATAGGGCAGGACGGCGCGCTTGGTCTCGCGCAATTCCTCGGTCAGTTCCTCCAGGCGGGCGAGAATCTTTTCTTCGTTGGTCATATCGTCCCCCTCTCAGTCCTGAATCTTGCCGGCCAGTGACATCTGGGCCTCGAGGGGCAGTTCCTCGCCGGTGACCAGCTTGTTCCAGTACACCCACTTGAACATCATCTTGCCCCAGTGGTTGGCTTTGGATTCCCCGAGGAGGGAGAACGGGCCGAGGCCCGGAAGAGGGAATTTGCCCGGCAGGGGCTCGTAGTCGTAGTTGAAGTCGATCAGCGCCGCCTTGCCGAATCCGGTTTCGATGAAGCAGTTGGAGTGGCCGTCGAAGTCGGGCCGGACGGCCTCGCCGTGCAGGACGCGCATGAAGTTCTCCACCATGATCTCGGCGGAAAAATGGGCCACCGAGCCAGCCTTCGAAGTCGGCAGGGTGGTGGCGTCGCCGAGCACCCACATGTTCTGGTGATGTTCCGCCTCGAGGGTGTGCTTGTTGGTCTTGACGTAGCCGATCTCGTCCATGGCGATGTTGGAGCGCACCAGGTAGCGGGCGCCGACGTTGGGCGGTATCGACACCAGCAGGTCGAAGTCCATGCTCTTGCCGCCGGCGGAAATGATCTTCCTGCCGGCGCAGTCCACCTCGGCGAGGTCGAAGCTGGCGGTGATCTTGATGTCCTTATCGGCGATCAGCCGTGAAAAGAAGGCGCTCGCCTTGGGCTTGGTGAAGGCGCCCGGCAGGGGTGTGACGAAGTGGATCTCCACGGCGTCGCGCATGCCCCGCTCGGTGAAGTAGGCATCGGCCATGTAGACGAACTCGAGCGGCGCCACCGGGCATTTGAAGGGGAATTCGGCAATGTTGAGCACCAGCTTGCCGCCCTTGAAGGTGCGCATGGCCTTGTGCAGGTTGATGGCCCCGGGCAGGGTATAGAAATCGAAGGCCACCTTCTGCCAGCCCTCCATGAGGCCGGGGATCTCGCCGGGGGCGAGCTCCACCCCGGTGGCGACGATGAGCTGGTCGTAGGGGTAACTGCCGGCCATGGTTTCCACCCGCTGCTTCTCCGTATCGACGTGGTTGATCTCGTCGATGACGAAGCGGATGTCCCTGGCGATGAATTCGCTGCGGCTGCGCACGATCTCTTCCGGCTGATAGATGCCGAAGGGGATGAAGAGCAGGCCCGGTTGGTAGACATGCCTGTCGTCCTTGTCGATGATGGTGATCGTCCATTCGTCACGATGCAGCCGCTTGCGCAGCTTGTTGGCCACCATCGTGCCGGCGCAGCCCGCTCCGAGAATTACCAGATTCTTGCCCATGCCTTCCTCCGTGTCGTGGGTTACCTGCAACAACGCCTCGCCCCATCATACCGTTGTTTGGTGGAAAGGCAATGGCAATGCGGAGAATTCTTTTCAGATAGGATGGCTTCTCAGAAGGAGGCGGTTGGGCTGGAGAGGGCTAGAGATAATGTGGCGAGAGCGGGGCGGGCCGGGGTGTTGCACGTTGACAATGGAGCGTGCATCGGACATTATCCGCCCACCGGCCGACAAGGTGCGGCAGACTCGCCCGGGAGTGGCGTAGCGACAAAAGATTTCGCTGCTTTATATGGGGAGAGGCCGATAGTGGCGCAGCCGCCGCCAGCAATTTTCCACGCAGTGGTCGTGCGTGCACCCATTTACGGCGAACCCCATGCTCTATCGACTGACACGACAGCACGACGATGCGGAGGCGCGGCTCGACCGTTTTCTCCATGGTAAGGTGGGTGACCTCAGCCGCGGCGCTCTGCGCAAGGTCATCGAGCTGGGTGGGGTGCATCTCTCCGGGCGGCGCTGTCTCAAGTGCGGGGCGGAGGTCGCGGTCGGCGCCACGGTCGAGGTGCACCTCGACGGCGGCCCGCTCGAACCCTTTCGGCTTGCCGACGGGCATATCCTCTTTCAGGACGACCACCTCATCGCCATCGCCAAGCCACCGGGCGTCGACACCCAGCCGACTCCGGCGCGCTATCGCGGTACCCTCTACGAAGCGCTGCAGGTATGGCTGCAGCGCGACAAGCCTCTCGGGCGGCGCCTCGAGATCGGCATGGCGCAGCGCCTCGACCGGAACACCAGCGGCGTCATCGTCTTCTCCATCCACCCCCTGGCCCACCGCGAGCTGACTCGGCAGATGGTCGAGCGCCTCGCCCGCAAGGAGTATCTGGCGGTGGTCAGCGGCTGTCCGCGCGAGGAACGGGGGCGCTTCCACAGCATGCTGCGCCGTGACCGGCGCAGCGGCCGGGTGCAGTCCTGCGCCGAGGGCGGCCAGGAGGCGATCACCGACTACAGTGTGCTGGTCAGCGACGGCGGCCTGAGCCTGGTGCATGTAGTCATCCATACCGGCCGCACCCACCAGATCCGCGCCCACTTCGCCGAGGCCGGGCATCCCCTGGCCGGCGACCGCCACTATGGCGGGCCGCTCGAAGTGGACGGGCGAACTTTCCCTCGCCAGTGCCTGCACTCGTGGCGGCTGTCCCTCGCCCATCCCCGTTTCGGCACGCCGCTAACCTGTACGGCCCCGTTGCCGGGGGATATGACCTTTCTCGGTCTCCCTGACGGGGATCCGCCCGCGGTCGTCAGTCCGGGCGACGCCGGGCTAATCTGAGTCGCTCTTGCCCCTTGCTCAGCACCAGGGGGCCGGCTGCTGGGCGCAGCGCGAGCTGCGCTGCGCCCGCTCGAGCAATTCCTGCGCCTCGACGCAGAGGGTGGCGGTGGGGTGGATCGCCAGGCGCTTGACGCCAATCGGCTCGCCGGTCATCTCGCAGTAGCCATAGGTGCCGTCGTTGATCCTCGCCAGGGCGCGGTCGATCATGGCGATCTGCCCGCGGTGGCGTTTGAGTCCCTCGAGCTCGATGTTGATCTCCGTCTGCGTCGAGGCGACATCATAGATGTCGGGGGCGCCGATGGGGGTTTCCTTGAGGTCGTTCTTGACCATGGTGGCCACGCCCACCAGTTCCTGGCGCCGCCGCCGCAGCTCCGCGGCGAAATAGGCCAGCTGTTCCGCGTTCAGCACGCCTTCCCCGTTTGCGCTGCAATCCTCGTTATGCCGGGTGTCGCGATACCCTTCCATATGCCACGCTCCTCTGCTGTTTCAGTGGTCCGGCCGGTTTCGCCAAGCGGCCTGCCGGGGGGAGTCCCTGCCGCCGACACGTTCCTGCCTCCACCGTGGGGTGGAGGCGAAAGCACGTCGAGGGCGGGGTCGGGACGGGCTCCCCGCCGTCCCCGCCTGGGGGCCTCTTTGCCGCTATGGCAAGAGCCGCCTCCTGGGGGAGAGAGGGGGACCAGTGTCTGGCAAGGTTTAGCCGACCGATGTTACCGGTGGGTAAGGATATGGTGAGGATTCCTTTGCCCTGCCCGGGCCGGCAGTGCGGCCCGGGCAGGTGGCGGCGGGGCCGTGCGGCGGGGATCGCTGCCGCCGGTTCAGAGGATATTGCTGGCCAGGTCGGCCAGCTCTGACCGTTCCCCCTTGCGCAGGTCGACATGGGCGTAGATCTTCTGCCCCTGCATCTTGTCGATGAGGGTGCGCAGGCCGTTGGAGTGGATGCCGAGGTAAGGGTGGTCGATCTGGTTGATGTCGCCGGTGAAGACGATTTTGGTGCCCTCCCCGGCGCGGGTGATGATGGTCTTCACCTCGTGGGGCGTCAGGTTCTGGGCCTCGTCGACGATCATGAACATCTTCACCAGGCTGCGGCCGCGGATATAGGCCAGCGGCTCGATGGCCAGCTTGTCGCTGTCCAGCATGGCACGCAGGCGTTGCGCCATCTCGCTCTTTTCCGGAAACTGGGCGCTGATCACCGCCAGGTTGTCGTAGAGCGGCTGCATCGAGGGGCGGATCTTGGCGGTGATGTCCCCGGGGAGAAAGCCGATATCTTTGTTGGAGAGCGACACCAGCGGCCGGGTGAGGAGGATCTGCCGGTAGGCGCTGCGGCTCTCCAGCGCCGCCGCCAGGGCGAGCAGGGTCTTGCCGGTGCCGGCCTTGCCGGTCAGGGTGACCAGCTTGATCCGGCTGTCAAGCAGGGCGTCGACAGCGAAGATCTGCTCGGCGTTGCGCGGGCTGATGCCATAGACGGTGGCCTTCTCCACCCTCCTGATGCTGCCGGCCTGGTTCTTGTCGTCGGGGGCGAAGATGGCCAGGGCCGATTTCTTGCCGTTGCGCAGCACGAGATATTCGTTGGTGCACAGCGGCGCCTCCGGGGTGAAGTCATCGCTCTGCAGGCTGCCGCCGGGCGCGCACAGCTTGTCGAGCACTTCGCCCGGGAGGTTCTCGCAGAGGCGGAAGCCGGGATAGAGGCTGTTGGGGTCGCGGACATAGTCGGTGGTGTAGTCTTCCGCCTGCAGGCGCACCGAGCGCGCCTTCATGCGCAGGTTGACGTCCTTGCTGACGAGAATCACCCCATGGTTCTTGTGCTTCTGGGAAATATGGTAGGCGATGTTGAGGATGCGGTGATCCTTTTTCTCGGCGTCGGGGAAGATGAGCTGCAGATCCTCGTGCATCTCCTTGTCGAGGCGGATGGCCAGGGTCCCCTTGCCTTCGCCGAGGGCCATGTGGCCGTTGAACAGCTTGCCGGCGCTGAGCCGGTCGAGCTCGCGCACGAATTCGCGGGCATGGTGGTTGATGCTCTGACTGCCCTTCTTGAACTGGTCGAGTTCCTCCAGCACCGGAATGGGGACGATGATGTCGTGTTCGTCGAAATTGTAGATGCAGGAGCTGTCGTGGAGGATGACGTTGGTGTCGAGGATGAAGATCTTTTTCCTTTTGTGCATGGATTCCTTGGGGGCGAGGGGTTAGGTGAGGATGGAGCCGTCGATATAGCGGCCGCGCTTGCTGTCCTTGAGCTTTTCCAGGTCGACGATGACCATGCCGTCGACACAGTGGCCGAAGGCCGGGTCGATGTTGAAATCGAGAAAGGTCACCCCGCCCGGTTCGCAAAGCTCGGCATACTGCTTGTAGAGGGGCGGGATGGCGGTGCCGAGGTTGCCAAGCAGGGTCTTGAGGCGGCGCAGGTCGCCTCGGTAGTCGTCGCCGGCGAACTCTTTGGCCAGATCTCCTTCGGGGCGCGAGTAGGTGAAAGGGGTGCGCGAGCGTGACAGCCGCGGGTCGCCGGGGAAATAGCGTTTGTAGAAGTATACCAGCAGGTCGCGGGCCAGGGCTGGCATGGCGGCGCTGATGCTCACCGCCCCGAAGAGGTAACGATAGTGGCGATGGTCGCGGAGGAAGGCGCCGATGCCGTACCACAGGTAGTCGAGGCTGCGCTTGCCCCAGTAGCGCTGCTGCACGAAGCTGCGCCCGAGTTCGAGGCCGTTACGGAGGAAGAAGCTGTCCTCGGCGTCGAACTGGAAGAGCCCGGCTGAATAGAGTCCTTCCAGTCCCTGTGCGGCAATGGTCGCTTCGGCATCGGCGAAGCGGTAGGCGCCGGCGATCTCCAGATCGTCCTCGTCCCAGAGGATGAGGTGGCGGTAGTGGCGATCGAAGCGGTCGAGGTCGCGGCGTCGGCCGCTGCCCTCGCCGACGGCGCGGAAGGTCTGCTCGCGCAGGCGCCCGATCTCGCGCATCACCGGCGAGGAGTCGAGGGCGGTGAAGAGGTAGATGGCCTTGCCGTCCGGGGTCACCCCGAGCCGTTCCCCTTGGAGAATGGCCTTCTTCAGGTCGACCTTGCGTTCGGCGCGGGCGATGGCCGATTCCCCGGCGAGGAGCGGCTTCTTGCCCTGGCCGATGCGGTAGAGATGGCGCTGAAAGAGCTTTGCCTTGTCGCCGCGGCGCAGCCCCAGGCCGCCATAGGTGCTGTAGGGGATGACTTCGCCGACGGTGAGGCGCAGCCGTTTCTTTTCCTGGCGGAACATCTCCCCCACCAGCATCAGGGTCGACAGCGGTCTCGCCAGCAGGGAGGCGAGATAGAAGCGAGCCGTGTTGCGGCCGGCGATGTGGATGGGCAGGATCGGCGCCCTGGTCTGCTCGGCGACCTTGAGGAAGCCGCGCTGCCAGCGGCCGTCCCTGATGCCCCGTGGGCCGAGGCGGCTGACCTCGCCGGCGGGGAAGATGATTACCGCCTGCTCCCGCGCCAGGGCCTCGATGATGGCGGTGATATGGCCCTTGCGGCTGGTGCCGCTCATATTGCGCACCGGCAGCAGCAGGGGGCGTAGCGGGGCGATGGCGGTGAGCAGGTCGTTGGCGACGATGCGCACGTCGCAACGCACCTCATGCACCAGCTTCAGCAAGGCGAGACCGTCGAGGGAGCCGATGGGGTGGTTGGCGACGATCAGCACCCGGCCGGAGGCGGGGATGTTCTCGCGCTCGCTGTCGGCAACGGCGTAGCTGAAGCGCAGCGTCTCCAGCACCTGTTCGATGAACTCGATGCCCCGCAGGTGGGGGAAACGTTCGGCAAACTCGTGGAAATCCCGCTCGTGGAGGAGGCGCCGCAGCACCCCCTTGAGCAGGGGCAGGCCGACCTGGCTGCGGCTCGCAGCGGGGAAGTGGTCGGCGACGATCTGGTCTACGGTGAACATGGGGGGCTCCTCTGGTCTCTGGTTGACAGACTTTGGCGCCGCCGGGAGAGGGGCTGACGCTGCCGACGCCGCCGGGCCCAAGTTTTGAGAGGGTTGTACCAGCGCCGCATTCGGAAAGTGTTTATCTCTGGTCAGGAAACGGTGAGGACACCGGCGGGAGATGGTCGTGGTGCAGGGCGGTTGCAAGTGGGTGGCCGAATGCCGCCTTTGCACAGAAAGACCTTGACATCGGTTCGGTGTTCACGCGACAAAGAGAGATGAGTGGCAGAGAAACAGCACCGTGTTCCAGGACGGGGAAAGGAGGTCGAATGCCGATGGAGGGTGGGCCGAGGGCAGGGAGCGGGGGGCACCTCCGCCGGGAGGGGCTGTGGCGAGGCAATAGCCGGCCTTCTTCCCAGGTTGTCCTCGCCCTGGCCTTTCTCTTGCTCGCCCTGTCGCTGGTCATCGCCTTTCTCGGCCTGGGGAGGCTGTCGGAAAGCACAGCCCAGCGCCTGTCCCGCGGCGGAGCGATACGCATCGGCTATGCCGAGGAGCCGCCGTTCGCCTTCCGCGACAGTGGCGGGCGCGTCAGCGGCGAAGCGCCTGAGGTGGCCAGGGCCGTGTGGCAGCGGCTCGGTGTCGGCAACATCGAATGGCATCATGGCGAGTTTTCATCGCTCATCGCCTTGCTGCGCGCCGGCCGCATCGATATGATCGCCAGCGGTATGTTCATCCGGCCGGAGCGGCAGCGGCTGGTGCTGTTCACCTCGCCCACGGCCTCTATCAGGCCGGGCCTGCTCGTCAAAGCCGGCAATCCTCTCGCGCTGCATCGTCTTGCGGACATCGCCGCGCGAGCGGAGGCCAGAGTGGCCATCCTCGCTGGCGCCGTCGAGGGGGAGGAGGCCCGCCGGGCCGGAATCCCCGCCGAACGCATCGTATCCTTCCCCGACCCGGAGACTGCGGTGCGCGCCTTCACCAGCGGCGCTGTCGACGCTCTGGCCCTCTCCGCCCCCAGCGTGCAGCAGCTCGCCCGCCTCCATGCCGGCCTGGAGAAGGCTTCCCCGGTTGTGGGGCGGGAGGAGAGCAGCGGTTTGCCCGCCTTCGCTTTTCGCCGCGAGGATAAGCTGCTGCGCGATCGTTTCAACCGGATTCTCCACTCCTTTCTGGGAAGCGAGCCGCATCTCGCCCTGGTGGCGCCCTTTGGCTTCACCCGCGAGGACCTGCCGCCTTCCACCACTTCATCCCCCGGTCATTGAACGCCCATGGCGCCCCTCCACCCGTCCCCAGCCGACTCATCCCCCCTGCGCTGGTTGAGAAGCGATCGGGCCATGCTCCTCATCGGCCTCATGGCCCTTATTTCCACCCTCATGCTGTGGTGGACCAACCACCTCTACCGATCGGCCTTTCCCAGGCATATCGTCCTCACCGATAACCTGCAGCAGGCGAGACGTTCGGTCACCAAGGCCGTTATTCTGCAGGAAAAGATTCTCTCCGGCGAGGTGATGAGGGCGGAGACGGTTTTCGCCGCCCTCGACAATGCCGCCCTCAGTGTCGCCGACTGCATCTCCGGGCGGAGCACGCTGGTGGGTATTCCCGGCGAGCCGCCCCGTGAGGAGATCCTCATCCTGCTGCGTCGTTATGGTGAGACGCTGGCGCAACTCGATATGACGGTGCGCGAGCGGCTGGCCGGCGACGGCGAGGACCTGCGCATCGCCCAGTTGCAGAAGCTCTACCAGGGCGAGCAACTGGCCGCCGAAGTGGAGACCCTGCTCGGCGCCGATCTGGCGGCGATGATCGCCTCGCAGCAGACGCGCCTGGTCTTTGGAGTCGGGCTATGGTTTCTCACGCTTGCCGCGGCGCTGGTGCTCCTGCTGCGGCTGTCGCGCATCGAGGCCAGGCAGGCCGAGCAGGAGCGCCTGCTCGAAACCCTGGTCGAGTCGACCCCGGACGCCATATATATCAAAGATCGCCAGGGCCGCTATCTGCTCTGCAACGGCGGTGCCGCCGGGTATATTGGCCGGCCGGTGGAGGACATCCTCGGCAAGGATGACAGTGCAAACTTCCCCGCCCCGGTAGCGGCCCGGATGGCCACGAAGGACCGTGAGGTCATGGACGGCGCGATCATCTGCCACTACACCGAGGACGTGGAGACGCTGGATGGCCGACACCGGGTATGGACGGTGGTGAAAGGGCCGATCCGCGACCACCAGGGCGTGGTCAGCGGGGTCTTCGGTATTTCCCGCGATATCACCGAGCAGAAACGCCTGGAGGACTCCATCCGCGACTCCGAGCTGCGCTATCGGCTGCTCTTTACGCAGTCCATGGACGCCATTGCCATCATGGAGCAGATGCCACCCCGGTTTCGTCTCGTCAACCCGGCCTTTGTCGAGCTTTTCGGCTACACCATGGAGGAACTCGCCGCCATGGACGGCGCGGAAATCTGGCGGCTGGTGCATCCCGATGATGTCCGCCTTGTCGAGGAAAGCCTGCGCCAGCGAATGGAGAACCGCGTCCAGTCGACCCGATACGACTTCCGCATCGTCCGCAAGGACGGCGAGATCCGCTGGGTGGAGGCCACTGGCACGCGCGTCGAGGTGGCCGGCGGCGTCATGAACCAGAGCATCTATCGAGACATCACCCGACGCAGGCAGGCCGAGGAAGATCGGCAGCGGCTTACCGAACAACTGCTGCAGGCGCAGAAGATGGAGTCGGTGGGGCGCCTTGCCGGGGGGGTGGCCCATGACTTCAACAATCAGCTCAGCGTCATTCTCGGCTTTGCCGAGTTCCTCGAAGAAGGGCTCGACGAGGACAGCCCGCTACGCGACGACGTCGCCGAGATCAGGAAGGCCGCCAGCCACTCGGCGGACCTCACCCGGCAGCTGCTGGCCTTCGCCCGCAAGCAGACCGTCGCCCCGAAGATCATCGTCATCGACCACCTGGTGGAGGGCCTGCTGAAGATGATACGACGCCTCATCGGCGAGGATATCAGCCTTACCTGGGTGCCGGCCCCCATCCCCTGGAAGGTGAGGATAGATCCTTCCCAGGTCGACCAGATCCTCGTCAATCTCTGTGTCAACGCCAAGGACGCCGTCACCGCCGAGGGGAGCATAACCATCGAGTCGCACAACGCCGTCCTCGACGAGGACTTCTGTGCCGACCATGTCGAGTGCAGCCCCGGCGAGTACGTGCATCTCGTGGTGCGCGACAACGGCCGGGGGATGGACAGGGAGACGCTGGGCAAGGTCTTTGAACCCTTTTTCACCACCAAGGAGCTGGGGGCTGGTACCGGTCTTGGCCTGTCGACGGTGTACGGCATCGTCCGCCAGAACCAGGGCTGCATCGTCGCGCGGAGCGAAGTGGGGCGGGGGACGTCCTTTTCCATCTACCTGCCGCGGGCCGACGGCGACGAGGAGCCCCTCGGCGAGTCCCCCGCCGAGACTGTGGCCCTCGGCCGGGGCAGGACCGTGCTTCTCGTCGAGGACGCCCGCGATCTGCTCCTCCTCGATGAACGGATTTTGAGCGGTTTCGGCTTCACGGTGCGCGCGACGTCGTCCCCAGAGGAGGCCTTGCGGCTTGTTCGCGATGAAGGGGAGCACGTCGACCTGCTGCTCACCGATGTGGTCATGCCGGAGATGAACGGCCGTGAACTGGCGATGAAACTCGTCGAATTCCTGCCGTCGCTGAGGGTCCTCTACATGTCCGGCTACACCGCCAACGTCATCGCCCACCATGGCGTCATCGATGAGGGCCTCCATTTCCTGCAAAAGCCCTTTTCACGAAAGGATTTGGCTCAGAAGCTGCGCGAAACCCTGGCGGCCGACCTTGCGCCGACGCGCGGCTCTGCCTCCCCACCCCGTGTTTCGTTGTCGAGAGAGGAATCGGGCACAACGGAATCCTGATCAAATCCTCATCAAACGGCAACACGATCCCAATCATTGCCGCCTACCGTTACAGGCATAGGGAGGTGATTGCCATGAAAGAGCTTGCCGTGCTTGGCGCCGCAGTATTACTGGTGGCATTGATGGTGGGGCTTCGTCTCAGGCAAAGCGGCCCTTCGGCTCATTTCCGCTTGCTGGCGATGCTGTGGCGGGCGATAGAGGGTGACCGTGAGGCCGGGAAACGCCATGAATCTCTCAAACGACATACGCTGCCGGGCAGCAAGGAGTACTTTTTGCGGTGATAACCATACTCTTCATCTGCGAGCACAATTCGGCGCGCAGTCAAATGGCCGAGGCCTATCTCAATCATTTTGGCGGCGACAGACTGCGCGCCGAGAGTGCGGGACTCGAACCCGGCACGCTCAACCCCTATGTGGTGGAGGTGTTGGCCGAGGACGGCCTTGATATCTCAGCCAAGGTGCCGCAAAGTGTCTTTCAGCTCTACAATCAAGGGCGTCGCTACGATGCGGTGATTGCCGTCTGCTCGCCAGCCGCCGCAGGCAACTGCCCGATCTTTCCTGGCCGGGTCAAACGCTGGAGCTGGCCGTTCCCCGACCCTTCCCGCTTGCATGGAGATCGCGAGCAGCGGCTTGCCGAAACGAGAGCTGTGCGTGACGCCATCAAGGAAAAGATCCGCAGTTTTGTCGCCGAGTTCGAGGAAGAGGGCGTCAAGCTCTTCATCGAATAGCCGCAGGCTGCCAAGGATGCGATGACCACTGGGGGAGTGGGCCAGAGGCGATGGCGGCGGCAAGTCCAGAAAAAGAATGAGGGCGGCGCATCCCCGGATGCACCGCCCTCATTCTATGTCAGCGATAACGAAAATTCCTTCTTTGTGAAAAGAAGCAGGGCCGAAGGAGGCTTTTTGCCAATCTCAGCCTGACAGGCGTCCCGATCAGCTCTTGCCTCCCAGGGAGAAGGTGTACTTCAGGTAGATTCTGAAGTCGCCGAAATCGTCGGCTGTGTCACTGTCATAATCGACCAAGGCATAACGGACCCGCAGGCTCAGGCCATCGAGGCTGCCGGAGAAGGCGTATTGGGCGCTGAGGTCCGTTTCATTGATGTCGCTTGCCGCGTGTGTTCCCGAGTCGGGGGTGTCGTACAGACCATGGAAAACATACGCGCTCAAGCCTGTCGCGCCGATAGTGCCGAAATCATAGCCGAGCCTGAGGGCGTATGCATTCTCGTCGGCCCTTCCCGAGGCGTTGATCTGCTGGATGAGCACTTTGCCGTCACCCCAGGGCACGAAGAGATCATCATCGCCGGTCTTGGCATAGAAGGCGGTGACATCGAACCCGGCAATTTTCAAAGAGGTGTTGAACCCATACTGCAGGGTGTCGAACTGTCCACCCAGGTCATCGCCGATGGAGTCCTGCTTGAGGAAAGAAGGAGTGAAGCTCAGGCTGAACGTTTCGAATTTCTTGCTGAGCGTGGCTTTGAGGTAGGTCGAGTTAAAGACGTCCTCCATGCGATAATCCCACAATTCGCTGTCGAGCAGGAGGGTGTTCAGCGGCACTTTGTATCTGACGCTGCCGGCGAGCAGGGCTTCGTCGTCCGCCCCTTTGGCGACGGAGGAGATGCGTACGAAATCGTCATCGGTCCAGCCCATGAAATCAGTAAGGTAATAGGCCTTGATGGTGAGATTCTCGACGCTCGTGTTCTCGACGGTAAGGCCACGGTAGGTCTTGGGCAGCAGGCGGATATCGTGGCCGTTGAGGAAGGGAGACTCGATTTCCTGGGCGCCAAGTTTGAGGGTGGTGTTGAACCAGCTTCCTTGGAGGAAATACTCCTGGAGTCGTGCAAAGCTGTCATGGTCACCAGAGGCGTCCCTGGCGAGAAGCCCATACACCGCCTTGTCGTCATCGCTCCCGATGTCGCTGGCCGTGGCCGTGCCGAGGCCCGCGGTCAGGCCGAAAAGAGGGGCGGTGCGATAGTACATCAGGGTGCCGAGAGCAAGATCGGCCCGATCAGGGGTCTTTTCCTCGAAGGCTCTCGAGTAATAGAAGGTGCGAATCTCTCCCTTGAGCGTGCCCTCCGCGAAGGCACCTTTGATATCCTCTGCCGCTGAAGCCGACAGAGCGGAGAGAACTACTCCGATACACGCTGATGTTGCCAAAAATTTCATGCTCTTCCTCTACAATGAAACGTTATCCCCAACCCTGGGACCGGGCGCGATCACGTCGCCGAAGTCGTCGCCGGGGGACCGCCGCTGCTTCGGTACGTGTCGCATATGGCGGCTCAGGCGGATTTCCGGCAGAGCCGCCGACCATATCTTCCGCTCCGCCTCGGGGACGATATTCGTAACCCTCTGCTGGCGGGTTGTAACCTTTCTTCCTTCTCGCCTGCTGGCGACGGCCAGGAATGCGCTCGGTTGAAGTGGCCTGACCCTTCAGTTCTCCTGCCGTTCGTGCGGCGTGCAGATGGTTGCTGGCCTGGCCAGTCCGTTCGTTGCGCCGTGACCATGGTTTTCCCTCGGTGTGAACTGGACCGGTGGCGTTGTTATCTCAGCAGTCAGCCGGCTTGCTGGGCAGGCCGAGCGCTCTCGATTCTGCTGCTTGCCTCGGCCCTGACACTGACCGGGGCCGCGATCTGTCCAGCATGATGGTCCCTCTTGGAGCAATAGGCATGCCAGCTCAGGAAGTGAGAAAAAGCGAATGATTTCGTGATTTCAGCGGAGCATCTCGGTCGTCTGAGATGAGGAACGATGCGATATGTCGTGCAATTACGCTATATCGTCATTCGCGAGGCTCGGGGAGAGACGCTGCGGTGCTGCATGAGGGGATCCGCATGAGTTTTTCAGGTATGCCCGGGAACGGTACAGACGACGCGCTCATAGAGAGAGGATAAGGAAGGTTTATTCTGTACGGCCCCGGGACAGTACCGTACGGCGGGGAAGGCGGGATGTGGACCAGCCCGGAGATGGGCCTCATCCCTCTTGTGCGGCCAGAAGGATGAGGGGGGATTTACTGGAGGCCGAGACAGGCGAGGAGATTTTTCTTGGCCAGACCAGTTTCCGCGAAATAGCGGCTGCGCAGCTCGCAGATGAGCAGGCCATCGTAGCTGTCGATAAAGGGGGCGAAGAGCTGGGCGAAGGGAATTTCGCCCCGGCCCACCGGCAGGTGCGAGTCGCCGCGGCCGAAGGGCAGCTGGTGGGTCTGGATCTTCTCGTTGAAATAGACCGAGTGACCGAAGTTGTCGTGCACGTGGCAGTGGGCGATGAGGTGGGCGATGTTGCGCACCTCGGCCAGCGCATCAAAGCCATAGAAGCGGGCGGCGAGATGAAGATGGCCGAAGTCGAGGGTCATGCGGACATTGTCGCGGGCGATGCGGCCTATCTGCACGGCCAGCTCTGCAGGTTTTTCGGCGTAGCAATAGGGTGAGTGGTAGAGATAGGGGCGGGCGTTTTCCATGGCGATGGTTACCTCGGGAAACTCGTCGGCCGCCCTGGCGAGGATCGCCGCTTCGCGTTCCAGCAAGGCTTTCTCTTCACCAGGGGCCAGTCGTCGCGGCGGGCGCACCGCGAACTGCTCCTCGGGGAGAAAGCGGCCGGGATGATAGACCATGCAGCGGGCGCCTATGGCCGAGGAAAAGGCCAGCGAGGCGCGGAGAACGTTCTCGTGCATCTCCGGCTCTTCTTCGTCCATGAGGTTGAGGGGGTTGGGGGCGTGGGTGCTGTAGACGAGGGGGTAGTCGGCGAGGATGGCGACGATTTCCTGGGTCCGGCCCTGTTGCAGACGGCCGGCGAGCACCGCGTCGAGGCCATGAATGGAGATTTCCGCCGCTGTAAGGCCGAAATCGACGAAGGCGTCGAGATCGCGGCGCAAGGCGGCGAGACTGCCGTCAACCCGCACTTCATTGATGTTGCTGCCTATATTCAGCATGTGGCGAAGACCTCCCTGCCTGCGGCATAGGTTTTGCGCACCCTGGCCACCGGCCGCGAGGCGTCGACCAGGACCATGTCGGCCACCTTGCCCTCTTCCAGCGAGCCCTTCTCGCCATCGATTCCTACCACCCGAGCCGGGTTGAGCGTCACCATGGCCACCGCATGCGGCAGGGGCAGCAGCTGCAGGCGGTCCAGGGTCAGAACCGCGTGCAGCAGGGTCATCGGCGAATAATCGGAGCAGAGGATGTCGCCGAAGCCGGCGGCGATGGCCTCGCGGGCGCTGAGATTTTTCCCCTGGGAGCGGCCGCGCACCACGTTCGGCGAGCCGAGACAGACCGCCACCCCCAAAGCCCGGGCGGCTTCCAATGCCTCGCGGTTGACCGGGAACTCGCTCATCGCCACCCCCATGTCCCGGAGGCGGCGCACCTTTTCGGCACAGTCGTCGTCGTGGGAGGCGACGGCGATGCGGCGCTGACGGCACGTCGCGAGGAGATGGGCCATGGCGGCCAGCGCCTCGCCGTTGCGGGCGTCTTCCTTGCGGGCGATGATCGCGTCCATCTCGGCATCGCTCTTGGCGTAGACCGGCCCGTAGTACCGCTTGAAGGCGAGGATATCGCGGAATTGACCCTGTCCGGGGGAGTGATCCATGACCGAGAAGAGGTCGATCTGCCCATCGTCGATCAGCGACTCGAGATAGGGGACTGCCCCCAGGTCGGTGATCTCGAAGCGGGCGTGGATTCTGGTGTCGATGTGCAGATCGCCCCTCATGGCGTTGATTTCGCGTATGATCTTTGCCGCCGTGCTGTTGTTGCGCAGGCCAACCTCGAGTTCGGCGAAGGACAGGGAATGATAGATGGTGGTGATACCGCAGGACGCAAGCTTCTTGTCGAGCTCATGCACGGCGATATCCACCGGGAAGAAGGTGTTGGGGCGGGGTTCGATGCCCTTTTCGATGGCATCGGAGTGGATGTCGATAAAGCCCGGCAGGAGGTAGGCGCCGGCGGCGTCGACTGCCGGGCAGCCATTGCCGACATGGCTGCCGACACTGGCGATGCGGCCGTCCTCGACGCGCAGGACGCCATCCTCGAGGATACCGTCCGGGGTGACCAGGCGGGCGTTGATGAGAGCGAAACGGTGCTGCATTGAGGTGGTCCTTGACAAGAGGTGTCAACAAAAGAGCGGGATGCACGCCGTTCATCCTCTGTTGGCGCACGGCGTGCACCCCGCCTGGTTAGGGATATCGATCAGGCGATGCGGCAGACATCATCGGCCACTGTCGCCAGCAGTTCCTGGTCGTGGAAGATGCCGATCATCGTCGCGCCTTCGGCGCGCAGTTCGGCGAGCAGGCCAAGCACAGTGGCCGCCGAGTGCTGGTCGAGGGACGCGGTCGGCTCGTCGAGGAGCAGCAGACGCGGTTTCCAGCCGATGGCGCGGGCGATGTTGACCCGTTGCTGCTCGCCGCCGGAAAAGGTCGCCGGGTAGGCATCGAACAGTCGAGGCGGGATGCGCAGCCTCTCGAGCAGCCCGCCGGCCCTTCGCCGCGCCTCTTCCCGCGCCAGTCCGTTTTGCCGCAGCATCGGTTCCATCACCACCTCCAGGGCCGAAACCCGGGGAATGACCTTGAGAAACTGCGAGACGTAGCCAATCTCCCGCTGGCGCAGCTCGAGAATCGCCCGGTCAGGGAGCGTCGCCAGGTCGACCTCCCCGAAGGTGGCACTGCAATAGCGGATTGCCCCCTGCTCCGGCAGATAGGTCCGGTAGAGACACTTGAGCACCGTGCTTTTACCGGCGCCGCTCGGCCCGGAGAGGCCGAGAAAGCTGCCGTGGGAAACAGCAAAGCTGACTCCCTGGCATGCGGTGAGGCATTTGCCGCCGAGGTTGTGCAGGGTGAAGGTCTTGGCCAGGTTGTGGACGCTGATCACGGTACGCTCCTCGGCGGTTACAGTTGCGACGCCACCAGCAACTGGCTGTAGCGGTGCTGCGGGTCTTGCAGTATCTGGTCGGTGAGGCCGCTCTCCACCACCCGGCCGGCTTTCATCACCATGGTGCGCTGACAGAGCAGGTTGATCACGCCGAGGTCGTGCGAGACCACAAGGAGCGCCAGCTTGAACTCGTGGCTGAGGTTGCGGATGAGGTCGAGGACCCGCGCCTGCACCGACAGGTCAAGGCCGGTGGTGACCTCGTCGAGGAACAGCAGCAGAGGATTGTTGGAAAGGGCCTTGGCGATCTGCACCCGCTGCTGCATGCCGCCGCTGAAGTTGGCCGGCGGCTCGTCCATGCGCGATACCGGCACCTCGGTCTTATCCAGGAGCTCTGCTGCCCTGGCGCGCATCCTGGCAATATTGCGCCAGCCAGCGCCAAGGAGACGCTCGGCGATGTTGCCGCCGGCACTGATCCCCATGCGCAGGCCGAGGTGGGGGTTCTGGTAGACGATGCCCATCAGGAGGTGGCGCAGCTGCCGTTTGCGAAAATCGTTGCAGGCGAGGAGATTGCCGCTGTACGCGCCCCCCTCCCCGCCAGCGTCGTCGAGTCCTAAGCCGGCCAGGGCCGAGCGATGTATCTCCATGGTGCCGCAGCTGGCCGGCCATTCGAAATGGAGCAGTCGCACCAGGGTGCTCTTGCCGGAACCGCTCTCGCCCACCACCCCTAGGGCCTCGCCGGGATAGAGGTCGAAATGTATCCCGTGGCAGGCCACCACCGTGCCGCAGGCCGGGCAGAGGTTGGTGTCCGCTTCCGGGCCGGTCAGGGCCAGGCAGCGGGGACAGCCAGGGCCAAACTGCTTGCCGAGGCCGCGTACCCGGATCAACGGTTCCATCCTGCCCTCCTCTTGTCGCAATAGCCGGTGTCTGAGCAGAAATAGCGGCGGGCGCCACTGTGGTCGTCGATGACCTCGTCGAGAAAGCTGTGGTCGCTGCCACAGCGGGCGCAGCGCTTGCCGGTGAAATCCTCGGTGCGGAAGGGATGGTCTTCGAACTCGAGGGGGATCACCTCGGTATGGGGCGGGATGGCGTAAATGCGCTTCTCCCGCCCGGCCCCGAAGAGAAAGAGGGTGTCGGCCATGTGCAGCTTGGGAACGTCCCAGCGGGGAATCGGGCTCGGGTCGGTGATGTAGCGGCCGGCGACGGTCACTGGATAGCGGTAGCTGATGGTGATTTCCCCGTAACGCACAATATCCTCGTAGAGGTGGAGCCACATGCGTGTGTAGTCGGCCTCGGCATGCATGCGCCGGGTCTCGTTTTCCGAGGGTTCGACCTCGCGCAGGGCTTCGGGGTAGGGGACCTGCAGCACCAGGATCTGATTGCTGGTCATGCGCTCCTCGGGAATACGATGCCGAGTCTGGATGAGCGTTGCCTCGCGGGTGTCGGTGGTCACCGTCACCCCGGCCACCTTGGCCACGAATTTCTTGATATTGACCGCATTGACGCTGCCGTCGCAGCCTTGGTCGATGACCTTGAGCACATCCTCTGGAAGGATCAGGGCCAGGGTGATCTGCAGGCCACCGGTACCCCAGCCGCGGGCGATGGGCATCTCCCGCGAGCCGTAGGGCACCTGGTAGCCGGGGATGGCCACTGCTTTAAGCAGGGCGCGACGGATCTCCCGTTTCGCGCCCTCGTCCATGAAGGCGAAGGGGTAGCCAGGATCGATGGCGGGAGAATTCTGTTCTGGCGTCGGTGCCGTTTGCTCAGCCCTGCTCATGATCAGCCTCCCGCTGCCGCCCGTTGCGGGCCAGTTCCTGGCTCTTGCGCAAGCGATCGAGGTCGGAGAGGAAATCGACGTAATGCGGCAGTTTCCAGTGGTTGCAGAAGCCCATGGCCTCGATGCCGTCGATGTGATAGAGCACGAACTCCTCGTTCTCGGCCGGGCTCTCGGGTACGGCGGCGCGGGTGCTGCGGTCGAGGATGGCCATGGCGATAGCCTTGATCTCGTTCTGTCCGAAACAGAGGCCGTAGCCGAGGCTGAAGCGGGGCATGCCGCCTTCACCGTCCATGCGCGCCAGCACCTCGGCCTCGGTGACCTTGACCTCGCCGACGCGGCAGGTTTCACCGCTGATGGGATGCCTGATGAGGAGTGGCAGGTAGCCGACCCGCAGCTCGCCGAGGGTCGGGTGGATGTCGCCGTAGCCGCGCATGCTGGAATAGGCGAGGGTCAGCATGCCGCCGGTCTCGCCGCGGGCCAGGGCCTGGAGCTTGGCGGCACGAGGTGCCGGAAAGACCAGGGGCTGGCGGGTCAGGTCGGGGATGGGGCTGTCCTCTGCCGGCCGCGGCGGGAGCTCTGCGAGCAGGCCTTCACGACGCAGGATGTCGATGACCTTGGGAAAGGTTCGTGGGATGTCGAGGTCGCTCGGGAGATGGCGGAAGATCCGTTCGCGGAAGGCCTCGCGACGCATTTCATCGTCTGCGAGCAGGGAGAAGTCGAGCAGGCGCAGGGTGTAGTCGCTGGTCGCCCCGAGCATCTGCCCGCCGGGGATGTCCTTAAAGGCCGAGGAAATGCGGCGGATAATGCGCATCCCCGAGGTGTCGGTAGCAAGCGAAGTGCCGAGCCTCTGGCGGGTAGCGCGGAAGGCGCGGAGCATGAACGAGGCCTCGAGGCTGTCTCCGGCCGCCTGTTTGAGGGCCAGGGCGGCGAGGTCGGGGGCGTAGAGGCCGCCCTCGCCCATGGCCTTGTCCACCGCCAGGTAGAGTTGCTCACGAATCTGCGCCACCTCGAGGGGGGCCGAGTCGCCCTTGATGCGCTGATAGGCAAAGAGCCGGCAGGCTTCCTCGATGGCCTCGGTGCCGCCCTTGACCGCCACGTAGCCCATGTCAAGGTCCTCCGATTCTTGTCGAACGAGGGATGCAGGCCAGCTGTGCGCTGTTCCGCCGCGCGACAAACATGGCATCCACACCAAGGGGGAACTCCCCGTTGAGGCGGGACAGCCTGGTCAGCTCTCCTTCGCCCAGGCCGCTGATGCGCAGGCGGATGGCGCCTGCTATGCCAGGTCCGGAGAGGAGGGTGCCGGCCTCGTCCTGTTCCAGGTCGTCCACCAGGTAGAGCAGAGTTGCCCCGCCATCCGGGTAGAGGAGATCGCCACGCTTGCAGCGGTCGAGGGGGGTGGTGTCGGCGCCCGGGGCGACGACGACGAAATCGGCCTCGGCCACTGCGGCGAGGGGACACCGGCAGCCCAGGGCGAGTTCCTCGGCGAGCCGGCTGTCGCCGAGTACCGCAACCGTGGTGGCATTGTCGACGAGAGGGCGCAGCAGTTCGACCACCACGTTCTCGTCGCCGATGAATTCCGGAAGCCGCTGCACCTCGCCAGGGCGGCTCATTGCTCTCAGGATGAGGCGGAAGGTGCGATGGTCGCGGGTGACTGTGGCGTAGTCCATGTCAGGCCCCCGCCATGAGGTCGAACTCGACTCTGGTGGCGGCGGCCAGCGTAGCCTCGCGCAGTTCTTCGCTGGCCTGGCGAACCGTTTCCGTGGCCAGCAGACGGCGCACCCTGTCGCGAACCGGGCAGGGGCCGGGAGAGTTGAGCGCCGCGTCGGCGGCGGCGCGGGCCAGGGCCCGGCGCGGCTCCTCGCCGGTTACCATGCCGAAGCCCTGGCAGCCGCAAAGCTTGACCCTGGCCTCGGTGACCAGCACCTCGCCGGGGTGGAACGCGGTGTTGAAACTGTCATGGACCGCCAGCATGACCAGGCCGGCGCAAGGGGGCTGGGTGATGGTCAGGTCGGTGTCGGCGAAGAGCTGCAGCAGCTGTTCGACCTTGTCGGAAGCCATGGTGTCGATGGTGGCCGTCAGATCTTGGGTTATCATAATCGCTCGCTGGTTGAGGGTTGCAGGTTCGGCGTGAGCCGGCGAGAGTATTGGGGAGTGCCCGGTTGCGGCGTTTTGTCTTGCCCAGGGAACGGAATTTTCATGTGTACCGGGCGCGGATAGTGGCGCTGATCCGGTCGATGATGGCGACGGTGACGACGATGATGAGGAGAATGGTGGTGACATCGTGGTTTTCATAGCTGCGCAGCTTGTCGAAGAGGTAGATGCCGATGCCGCCGGCGCCGGTGAAGCCGAGAATGGTCGCCGAGCGGACGTCGGATTCGAGGCGGTAAAGGGTCATCGATACGAAAAATGGGGTGATCTGTGGCACAACCGCGTAGCGGATGACCTTGAGGAAACCGGCTCCGGTGGCGGCGAGGGCGTCGATCGGTTCCTGCTGGGCGGTCTCGATCCCTTCCGAAAAAAGCTTGAGCAGTACCCCCGAGGTGTGCACCCCAAGGGCGAGGATGCCTGGCATCGGCCCCAGACCGACGGCGGAGACGAAGAGCAGGGCCCAGATGATCTCGTTGATGGACCGACTCAGATTGGCGAGGAAACGCAGGCTGGCGTAAATGGCCGCCTTGACCAGCCGAGTGAGGGGGCGCTGGCCGGGGAGGATGATCTCCAGGGTGTTGCGCGAGGCCAGGAACGACAGAGGAAAGGCGATCAGTACCGAGAGGATCAGGGCGAGCAGGGCCATCTGCACCGTTTCGAGCATCGAGAGCAAGTACTTGCCTACCGAACCGCCGGAGAGATTGGGGGGGAAGAAGCCGCTGTCCTTGATATCCGGGTTGCCGGCGATGTAGACGATCATGTTGCCCCAGCCGTCGAGCAACGCGGGCACGCTCATCTCGGTCGCTCGCCAGCACCAGGCGATGAGCAGCAACGCCGCCAACGTCACCGCCAGGTTGTAGGGGTGAAAGGGGTTGGTGCGCCGTTTGATTTCCGCAAGCTGCATGGGTTTTCCTCATCCTCTCGCGCGGGAGCGGTACCAAGGCGGCGGACCGGGAAGGTCCGCCGCCACGAGCCTATTTCTTGGCAAGTTGCTTTTTGACCTCGATCTGCTCGCGGATCGGGTCATAGGCCTTGTCGTCCGCGGCGGCGTAGCCCTTGAGTTTGAGTTTTTTCAGACCTTCCTGGTCGTTGTAGGAAAGGAAGGCTTCCTTGAGCGCCTTTTTCAGGGAGTCGGGAAGGTCCTTGCGGCAGGCCATGGGGGAGCCGGGGATCAACTCCGAGGTCCAAAGGATGTGAAAGTCCTTTTCGGTATCCCAGCTTTTGCCGTTGCCGCGGGCGAGATCGAGGTCATTGGTGGAGGCCAGGTCGACCTTGCCGCCCTTG
Organism: Desulforhopalus sp.; assembly: GCA_024710585.1. Classification (GTDB taxonomy): domain Bacteria; phylum Desulfobacterota; class Desulfobulbia; order Desulfobulbales; family Desulfocapsaceae; genus Desulforhopalus_A. Next base: position 3,246 of record JANJUM010000171.1, on the reverse strand, counting down.
ACCGAGAGGATCGAGGCCTCGTGGCTGCCGGAGTAGATGACCTTGCTGAAGTATTTTTCCGGGTCGATTTTGAGGGTCTTGACGAAATAGACCGTGGGGACGAGGGTGCCGCTGGTGGAGTTGGGGTCGGTGAAGGCCCAGACCTTGCCCTTGGCTGTTTCCATGGTGGTGATCGGCGAACCCTTTTTCGTTATGATCACTCCCTTGTAGCCCTTGCTGCCGTCTTCCGCCACCTCCATCGCCAGTGCTTCGGCGCCGGCGCGGTCGGCCGCTTCGACGTACGATTTTGGCCCATAGTAAGCGACGTCGATGTGCTTGAACTGCATGGCGGTGATCACTCCGGCATAGTCGGTGGCGACCTGAAGCTTGATGGCCAGGCCAAGTTTCTTCTCCAGATATTTGGCGAGGTTGGCGAAGCGGTCGGTGATGTTGTCGGAGGATTCGGTGGGAATCAGGCCGAGGTTGAGCTGTTTCGGCCAGTCGGCCTGCGCGGCAAGGGAAACGGCCGGCAGGGCGAAGAAGATGGTCAGGGCGATCAAGGCATGGGCAAGGGTCTTCATCATGGGGATTCCTCTCGTGGTGAAGTTCATCGAACGTGAGGCGAGGGCGCCCTCAATTGAGCGCCGTCGCCGGCAGGGGCAGAGTTGATGGGAAGGGGCCGGCCACAATGTCACTGGCTTGGGCAGGTTCCTTTTTTTCATAAATTCTCGCCACTGTCGCCTGGCAGAGGCCGCCTGGCGGGCCGTCGTAGACGATGCGACCTCCATTGAGGCCGATCACCCGGTGGCAGAACTCCCTCGCGTAATCGAGTTGATGGAGGTTGGAGACGATGGTGATGCCGTATTTCTGGTTGGCCTGGCGCAGGGTTTCCATGACCTTGCGGGCGCTGATCGGGTCGAGCGAGGAAATCGGCTCGTCGGCGAGGATGATCTCCGGCTTCTGCGCGATGGCCCGGGCGATGGCCACCCGCTGTTTCTGGCCTCCGGAGAGACGGTCACAGCGGCTCAGGGCCTCGTGTTCGATGCCGACCACCTTCATGTATTCATAGATCTCTTCATATTGCTGGTGGCTGTAGTGTTTGAGCAGGGCCGGCAGCAGGGGGCGGCGATGGAGCATGCCGCCAGCGATGTTGTCGAGGACGCTCAGCCTGGCCACCAGGTTGTAGCTCTGGAAGATGACGCCGATACGGGCCCGGAGCGACTTCAGCTCCCTGCCGCCGACGCGGTTGAGGTCGTGGCCCATGACCTGCAAATGTCCGTCAAGGACGGTGGTGGTGGCGTTGAGGCCCATCAGAAAGGTCGACTTGCCGACTCCGGAGGGGCCGATAATGCTGAGAAATTCCCCTTTATCGATGCTTAGGTCGATGCCCTGCAGCACCTTCTTGCGCCGGTAGCCGAGTGTCAGATTGCTGGCGATGATCTGGCCCATGAGTTCTCCCTCTGCTGTTGGAGGCGGCATCATGCCGCCATCGCTCATGGCCTCTTTGTACTCAACCCCCTGTTAGCGGTCGGTTCCGATATGGTAAGCGTGTGGTGAGGGGTCGGTTTCACGAGTTTTAGGCTGCCGGGTGGAAGGCGGGGTGGAAAGGCTGTCCATTTCGAAACCGAGTCGTAACCGATTCCTCATACGGCTTTCTTACCTTAGTCAGGATGGACCGCCCCGGCACCACCACGCAGAGAAATGTCAACCAGGTCAGAGAGAGCCCATGCCGCAATTCCCCAAAACCGCCGTCCTCGTCCCCTGCTACAACGAAGAGACCACCGTCGCCAGTGTGGTCGAAGCCTTCCGCGCCAGCCTGCCGGAAGCGCAGATCTACGTCTACGACAACAACTCCAGCGACCGCACCGTGGCCATGGCCAGGGCGGCCGGGGCAGTCGTCCGCACCGAGTCCCTGCAGGGCAAGGGCAACGTGGTGCGGCGTATGTTTGCCGATATCGAGGCCGAGGTCTATGTCCTCGTCGATGGTGACGCCACCTACGATGCCGCGGCGGCGCCGGGCATGATCCGCCTGCTGCTCGACAATCAGCTCGATATGGTCAATGGCGCCCGGGTCACCGATATCAGGGAGGCCTACCGGCCGGGCCACCGCTTTGGCAACCGCCTGCTGACCTCCATCGTCGCCTGCACCTTTGGCAATCGCCTCAAGGACATGCTCTCCGGCTATCGCGTCTTCTCGCGCCGCTATGTGAAGAGCTTCCCCTCGCTGGCGGTGGGTTTCGAGATCGAGACGGAGTTGACCGTGCACGCCCTCCACCTGCGCATGCCCATCGCCGAAGTGGCAACGGCATACCGCGAGCGGCCGCATGGATCGGCCAGCAAGCTGTCCACCTTTCGCGATGGGTTCCGCATCCTGTGGAAGATCGTGGTGTTCATCAAGGAAGAGAAGCCCATGGCCTTCTTTTCTGCGGTGGCCCTGTTCTTCGCCCTTTCCTCGGTGGCGCTGATGCTGCCGATCATCGCCGAGTTCCTCGACACCGGGCTGGTACCGCGGCTGCCCACCGCGGTGCTGTCGATGAGCATGATGGTCATCGCTTTTCTCAACGTCGCCTGCGGCCTCATCCTCGATACAGTGTCGCGGGGGCGCAGCGAGATGAAGCGCATGCGCTATCTCGGTACCCCGGCGACTTTCGACGGCCGCGGATCGGGCGGCTATGCCTGCCAGGAATAGCGTCGTCGCCCCGATGTGGCGGAGATGGCCATGAGCAGCACCAGGGTCGCCAGCCACACTATGCGACTCTGGTAGCGGTCGTGGGGGTTGGACAGCGCCCCGCAGATGACGGCGTTGCCGCACAGAGCCACAAAAACGAACAGGGCCAGGGTGGCGAGGTCGCCACGGCCCCTGAACACCCCCCAGCCGACGATCAGCAGCATGGCCAGGGTGGACGCGATGCCCAGCGGCTGGTGCAGCGTGTTGAAGGGGGCGAAGAGCTCCCTGGAAAATCGTTCCTCCTGCTGGCGCGCGGCATTGAACTCCCTCGAGACCATGGCGCCGAGATCGTTGGAGAAGGTGCCCCGGGCGGCGCCATGGAATTCGTCGAGGCCATCGCCGGTGGCGGTCATGAACAACTGCCTGGCGGCGGAGAGCATGCCCGTGGAGAAGGTCGCGCCAGGCAGGTCGATGACAGTTCTCTTGACGAGGAAACCCAGCTCCCGCGCCGCTTCTTCGTTCCAGCTGCCGATATCGACGAAGGGTGAACCGCCGTTCCAGAGGAAATCGTCGGCGGTGTCTGGCAAGCGATGCTGCAG